>JAYEOH010000001.1:0-21172 GCA_034722775.1 Campylobacterota bacterium
CGCTACACCGATAAAACCGATACCCAATTCCGGAAATCCTGCCGCCAATACAGCCGCGCCGCATCCGCCCAGTACCAGCCAGAAGGTGCCGAAAAATTCAGCTCCTAATTTTTTACCTAATGTCATAGTTGTCCCTTTTTATTCAAACTCTTTCACTGACGGAAAAGCTATAGCCCATCCAATGTTTCAATCAGCAGTTCAATCTCATCTTCATAGCTGTTGTTTTGTTTGGCAAGACGAAGATAGCCCTTGAGCAGTGCTGCCGGGCTGTTGTCTCGGTCAAGCGCGATACCCGCATCCTGCAGATCTTTGTTGACAAAATCTGCAAAATCATCTTCCAATTTAATCTCATAACGATTACCTGAAATAGTTAACGCAACCCTTTTCATACTCAATCCTTGCTTAAAAAATTAATTGAATTACGACAGCAACTCTTCGACTTTGGCAACGATACCTTCGATCTCTCTATCTTTCTCTTCAAGCTCATGTCTAAGCTGTCCAATTACATTTTCCTGTTCGCCTTGATTGGCATGAACACCCTCGAGTTGTGATCTCAACTCACCAATTTCATGTTTCATTCCAAGATAATTATTCTTGAGTTCTTCTATTTTTTCCTGTAGTCTCTGTAGTGCTGTCATGGTAAAACTCCGTTTTAAAATTTAATTAAAAGCCAGTCAGCAGCAAGGTGCAATCGGAACAAACCCCGCAACACTTTATGCGCTCACTAATTTTTTTGTTATAATAGCCAAAGAATTAGAAATTAGTAATTAAAGATGAAAGAAATCTGCCCAATTCATCAAGATGGAGTTTTAAACAGTGCCAAACTTTACGGTATCCAGCCCCTACCAACCCTCCGGAGATCAGCCGGAAGCTATCAAAGCTATCAGCGACTCAATCCTCAAAGGCAATCAATACCAAACCCTCCTGGGTGTCACAGGAAGCGGTAAAACCTACACCATGGCAAAAGTGATCGAAAAGACGAGGAAGCCTACGCTCATCATGACCCACAACAAAACACTGGCGGCGCAACTCTATAGTGAATTCAAGAGTTTTTTCCCCAATAACCATGTCGAATATTTCATCTCCTATTATGACTACTATCAGCCTGAAGCCTATCTGCCCAGACAGGATCTCTTCATAGAAAAAGACAGTTCGGTCAATCAGGAACTTGAACGGCTTCGACTGAGTACGACAGCAAGTCTGCTCAGCCATGAAGATGTGATCGTCATCGCATCCGTCTCTGCCAACTACGGCTTGGGATCTCCGGAGGACTATCGTTCTGTGATTTTGAATCTCTGCGTAGGGAGTGAGTATAACCAGAAAGAGCTGCTCCTGAGACTCGTCGATATGGGATACAAGCGCAACGATGACTACTTCGACCGCGGAGACTTTCGTGTCAGCGGCGATGTGATCGATATCTATCCGGCATACAGTGAAGAGGAAGCGATACGGGTAGAGTTCTTCGGGGATGAGATCGAAGCCATCTACCCTTTTGATTCGTTGACAGGAGAGAAGGGAGCCAATCAAAAGGAGACCACTATCTTTGCTGCCAACCAATTCATTGTTGGCAAAGAGAAGCTCGCCCTTGCAGTCAAGAGTATCGAAGATGAGCTGGGTGAGCGTCTCGCCTATTATCAACAGGAAGATCGTATGATCGAATACAATCGTCTCAAACAGCGCACGGAGTTTGACCTCGAAATGCTCGAAGCAACAGGAGTGTGCAAAGGGATCGAAAACTATTCACGCCATCTCACCGGCAAAAAACCGGGAGATACCCCATATTCGATGCAGGATTATTTTGCTGCGATGCATGACGACTACCTCGTCATCGTGGATGAATCCCATGTCTCTCTGCCGCAGTTTCGGGGAATGTATGCAGGGGACAGGAGTCGCAAGGAGGTGCTGGTCGACCATGGATTCAGACTCCCCAGCGCGCTGGATAACCGACCCCTGATGTTCGACGAATATATCCATAAGGCGCCCCATTTTCTCTTCGTCTCCGCAACACCGGCACCCCTGGAACTCGAGCTCTCCTCTGTGATCGCCGAGCAGGTTGTGCGCCCCACCGGACTGTTGGACTCAAATATCGAAGTGATCGACAGCACTTACCAGGTCGAAAATCTGCACGACAAAATGAAAGAGGTGATCACACGGGGAGAGCGTGTACTTGTCACTGTATTGACAAAAAAGATGGCAGAAGAGCTGACAACTTACTACAATGACCTGGGGCTCAGGGCAAAATATATGCACTCTGACCTGGATGCCATAGAACGAAACCAGGTGATACGAAGTCTTCGCCTGGGGGAGTTCGATATCCTAATCGGCATCAACCTCCTCAGAGAAGGACTTGATCTGCCCGAAGTGAGTCTCGTCGCTATCCTCGATGCTGACAAGGAGGGTTTTTTGCGCAGTGAAACTTCCCTCATCCAGACAGCTGGACGCGCAGCACGAAATGTCAAAGGTCATGTTCTGATGTACGCCAAAAAAATCACCCGATCGATGCAGGCGACGATCGATATCACGAGCGCACGACGCAAAAAACAGATCGCTTACAATACTGAACATGGCATCACCCCCAAAAGCACACTGAGGGAACTTGACAAAAACCTCAAGGTAGAGGATGCCGGAGAGCTTTACAACAAGAGGTCAAAACTTGACAAAATGCCCAAAGCCGAACGACAACAGCTTGTCAAAGAGCTCAAAGCCAAGATGCTCAGCGCTGCCAAAAAACTTGATTTTGAAGAGGCGGCACGATTGAGGGATGAAATCGCAAAAATCAAAAAACTCTGATTTTTTGCTATAATCCAAAAAAAATTAGGGAGTATCGATGATTGACCTCAACTCACCACAACTCTACTTCAACCGTGAACTCTCCTGGCTGAAATTCAATTCGCGTGTTTTGGCGCAGTCTCTCGACGAGACACTGCCTCCCCTGGAGAGATTAAAGTTTTTGGCAATATACGGTACAAATCTCGATGAATTTTATATGATCAGAGTCGCGGGGCTGAAGTCACTGTATAAGGCCAGAATACAGGAAACCGGGCCGGACAAACTTACCCCGGGCGAACAACTTACGGCGATCAGAAGCTATCTCAGAGATGAACAAAAAGTACTGGAGGAGAGCTATAGAGATATACTCTCTCAGCTCCACACCCATAGAGTTACAATCAAATCTTACAAAACACTCAACAAAGAACAAAAACGCAAGATTAAGACCATCTTTTTTGACCAAATCTACCCAGTGATCATCCCAATTGCCATCGATGCCACACACCCTTTTCCGCATCTCAACAATCTCAGTTTTGGGCTTGCACTCACGCTTGTCGATGAACATGACAATCTCAAGCACGGACTGGTTCGTATCCCCAGGCTACTACCCCGTTTTATTCAAGTCGAGCACACCTTTGTCCCTATAGAGAGTGTTGTTGAAAATTATATCAAATATCTTTTTCCAGGCTACAGCAAGCTTGCATCTACACCATTTCGCGTCACTCGCAATGCAGACATAGCGATCGAGGAGGAGGAGGCTGATGATTTTCTGGAAATTCTCGAAGAGGGACTGAGGGCAAGAAACAAAGGCTCTCTTGTCAGGCTTCAGCTAAAAAAAGGTGCAGACAAAGAGTTGGTTCATTTTCTCAATTCTCATATGAAACTCAAAGAGCAGGATATCTATCTCTACACCGATATTCCGCTCAACATGGGAAGCTTCTGGCAAATCGTAGGAGACAAAGCACTCTCTCACCTCATACTCCCTACCTATACACCCAAGACACTGCCCCCACTCAACAATGATGATCTATTTCAGGCAATCGAAAAACAGGATGTGCTGCTCTATCACCCCTATGACAGCTTCGAACCTGTCGTCAAATTCATCCAGCAGGCCGCTATCGATCCAAACACGGTCGCCATTCGCATGACACTCTACCGCGTCGGCCCCAAATCACCCATCGTCAAGGCACTCATTGAAGCGGTCAGAGATGGAAAGCAGGTCACTGTACTTGTCGAGCTGAAAGCACGCTTCGATGAAGAGAACAACCTCATCTGGGCAAAATCTCTGGAAGATGCCGGTGCCCATGTTGTTTATGGTATCCCGGGACTAAAAGTGCATGGTAAAATTGCCCAGGTTATCAAGCGCAGCGGAACCAAACTCAAAAGCTACCTGCATTTGGCAACAGGCAACTACAACCCGGGTACCGCCAAAATCTATACCGATATGAGCCTCTTTACCACTAAAGAGGCGCTCAATAACGATGCAACGCGGTTTTTCCATTTTCTCACAGGATTTTCCACCCATACCGAACTAGATACGCTCTATATGTCACCTACAGAGATCAAACCGAAGCTTCTGGACATGATCGATCAGGAGAGCAAGCATGGACCCGAAGGGCACATCATCCTCAAGTCGAATTCACTCGTGGACCCAGGCATCATCAGGGCGCTCTACAAAGCATCAAAAACTGGTACAAAAATCGATCTGATCATTCGAGGCATCTGCTGCCTCAAGCCCGGTGTCAAAGGCGTAAGCGAAACGATCCGGGTTCACTCTATCATCGGAAAATATCTCGAACATCCGAGGATTTATTACTTCAAGCATGACGAGACAGGATGCTATATCTCCAGTGCCGATCTGATGACCAGAAATCTGTCACGCCGCGTCGAACTGATGACGCCGATCGAGGAACCCAATCTCTCTCGACGGATCGAACAGATACTCCTGCTCCAACTCAAAGACAATCAACTGCGCTGGGAACTTAAAGAGGGTGGCGAATATATCAAGGTGCCTGCACTGGGCGAAAAGATCAACAACCACACTATTTTGGAAAACTATGTCACCAAGATCTACGATAAAACACGCAAAGAGACACCGGACTATGTCCAGAAATTGGCAGGCAGACTGCTCAAAGAGTCATAGGGGATACGACTTTAGTCGTATAAAATATTTCTACATACAATGAAAACCCTTGGACTTTATACCAAATCAAAAGAAGCAAGGATAGAACATGTTACAAAAATTCAAAGAGTGGACACCAAAGCTGGGGAAAAATGCCTGGGTAGCCGAAGGCTCAAGTGTCATCGGCAGAGTCACAATGGGAGAAGATAGTGCTGTGTGGTTCGGCTGCGTTGTACGCGGTGATGTGCACTTCATCACGATCGGCGACCGAAGCAACATCCAGGATCTCTCTATGGTTCATGTCACGCACCATAAAAAAGAGGATATGAGTGACGGAAATCCAACACACATCGGCAATGATGTCACTGTTGGGCACAGAGTGATGCTCCATGGCTGCACGATCGAAGATGCCTGCCTTATCGGAATGAGTGCTACGATTCTCGATGGTGCCGTGATCGGCAAAGAGTCGATCGTGGGTGCAGGAAGTCTTGTCACTAAAAACAAAGTATTTCCACCCCGCTCTCTCATTATGGGAAGCCCCGCCAAAGTGGTCAGAGAATTGACAGAAGAAGAGGTCGAAGAGCTTTATGCTTCAGCCAAGCGCTATGTCAGCTTCAAAAACCAATACCGATAAGGAGAGAGCGCATGCAAAATATTATCGCAAAATCACTCAGTGATATTTTGAGTCCCGCCGTACTCGCCTTCATTCTCAAGGTCGGGTTTGGTTCGATCCTTCTTTGGGTTGTTATTCTATGGTCTTCATGGGATATCTATTCAGGGATGATCACTACCTATATCCAGAAGGTTCCATTTGCAGGAAACTGGGAATGGTTTCAATCTGGCGGTGCGCTTATCGCTGCTCTTGTTGTGGGATATATGCTTATCATTATCACGATCTCTATTTTTACTTCTCTCTTCAGTGAGCCGCTGCTCATCAGACTGGCACAAAAGCACTATCCCGGCAAGCCGGTCGTCGGAAGCCCCAATATCGCTACTTCCGTTTATCTCAGTATCAAAGCAGGAATTATTTTTCTCCTGCTGTTTCTCTTTACCTTTCCCGCGATCTTCATCCCGATACTCGGACAAGTCTGGATGCTCTGGCTCTGGTCGCTTCTGATCAAAGAGCCCAACACTTATGATGTCGGCTCACTTTTCATCGCTGACAGACAGGCACTGAAAACAGAAAAGAAAAAATCATGGCTTACTGCCATGATCGCTTCACTCTTCAACTATATCCCTCTACTCAATATCTTCGCACCGCTTTTTGGGCAGATTATGTTTTTGCATCAGATTTTGGGAAAGCAGAAATTGAAGGTCCGGTAGAACTTATATCAAATCAAAAGTATTGCTACTTAAAATTGCCAAAAACCAATGGTGCTTTCAGGTCGAGTCTCTTGACTTCGGTCATCACTGCCTGCAGATCATCTATCTTTTTGCCACTGACACGGACCTCATCTCCCTGAATAGAAGGAGTAACCTTCAGCTTCATAGCTTTGATCGCTTTGACTATCTCTTTGGCTTCATCTTTGTCTATCGTATCGACGATTCGATAAATCACCTTTGTGTTGCCGCCGCTGATGCCTTCTGCTTTGACCTCTTCGAGTGCTTTTCCGGCAATACCCCGCTTGATTAGCTTAGAGATCATAATATCTTTGAGCGCATCGATCTTACTGTCACTCGAGGAGCTGAGACTCAATGTTTTCGCATTTTCATTGAGACTGAACTCTGCGACCAGACCCTTGAAGTCAAATCGGGTTGCCACCTCTTTCTCTGCCATCACAAGCGCGTTTTTCAACTCCATCATATCCAGCTTTGCCGTAATATCAAAATAGTGGTCTTTTGCCATTTTTCTCTCCTTATTTTTCTATTCGCATCATCGCGATATCTCCATGTACATCATCAAGCTCGGAAAGTGCATTGATCGCATCCTGCATCTTGATTTCCTGACATAGATGGGTTGTAAAGAGAAGCTTGGCTCTATCTTCATTCTTCATCGGCTTCTGAAGCATTGATTCGATGGAGATACCAAATCTTCCGAGAGTTGAAGTGATCGTGGCAAGTACGCCGCTTTGATCGTTAACTTCGAGCCTGAGATAATATTGGGAGACGATCTCATCTTTGTGCAAAAGTTTCAATCCGCTCTCCAATCCTTTCTTGTATCCCAGCATCGGGCCATGATTGCCCCTGACGATATCGATAATATCAGCGATCACAGCCGAAGCCGTCGCATCACCACCGGCACCGGCACCATAATACATCGTTTCGCCTACCCTGTCACCGACAACAGTCACTGCATTCATCACGCCGTCTACTTTGGCGATCATACTGTCGCTTGGGATCATCGTCGCATGCACTCTGAGCTCCACACCCTGCTCTACTTTTTTGGCAATACCCAGCAGTTTGATCTCATAGCCAAACTCTTTTGCGAACTGCACATCCGTTTGCGTGATATTCTCTATCCCCTCGATAACAATATCTTCAGGTTTGGCATCGATACCATACGCAATAGATGCGAGTATAAGCAGTTTGTGTGCCGCATCAAATCCGCCCACATCAAAAGTAGGATCTGCTTCTGCATAGCCAAGATCCTGTGCCTCTTTGAGTATCGCATCATACTGTGCGCCTTCATTGATCATTTTGGTCAGCATATAGTTGCAGGTTCCGTTCATGATCCCTTTGATCGATTCGATATGGTTAGCGGAGAGGCCATTTCTCAGTGCACCAATAATAGGAATTCCTCCGGCAGTACTCGCCTCATACATAAATGGAATATCTCCCGAAAGCGCCTGCAGCTCATACCGATGGTATGCCAGCAGTGCTTTGTTGGCTGTCACCACGGCTTTGCCGTTTTCGAGTGCTCTCTTGACCAATTCATAGGGCTCTTCTATTCCCCCCATCAACTCAACGACGATATCGATCTCAGGGTCATCAATCACAGCTGCCGGATCGTCACTCAATACAATAGAAACATCGCGCTCTTTGGAAATGTTTTTGACCACTCCCGTCTTGACCACAATTTTTTTACCCGCTCTTGCTTCTATAATATCACTGTTCTCTTCGAGTATTCTGGCAACACTGCTTCCAACTGTTCCGATACCCAATATTCCTATATTAATCATTTTGCCTCTCTGTTTTTTTCTGCTTCTAATTCTCTGAGGAATTTTCTGATATTTCTCGCCGCCTGTCGAATACGATTTTCATTTTCGATAAGAGCAATACGCACATAGTCATCCCCATATTTTCCAAACCCGATCCCCGGACTCACTGCTACATCTGCCCTGATCAAGAGCTGCTTGGAAAATTCGAGTGACCCCATCTCCCTTGCCGCTTCTGGGATTTTCCCCCAGATGAACATACTGGCACGCTGCATCTCCAGCGGCCATCCGGCATTGGCAAAGGCTTCGACCATCACATCTCTTCGTCTCTTGTAGAGAGGTATAATCTGCGTCTCCGGTATCTCTCCATGTTCATCAAGTGCGACAGTAGCAGCGACCTGTATCGGAGTGAACATCCCATAATCAAGCCAGGATTTGATACTCTGAAGGGCACCGATCATCTTTTTATTCCCTACGACAAATCCTACACGCCAACCTGCCATATTGTAACTCTTGGAGAGTGTGTAGCTCTCTACTGCCACATCTTTCGCGCCTTCGACCGACATGATCGAAGGTGTGTGGTATCCATCAAAGGTGATATCCGCATAAGCGATATCAGAGATAATATAAAAGCGCTTCTCCCTGGCAAGTGCTACGAGCCGCTCATAAAATTCCGGTGTCACAGTCGCGGTCGTAGGGTTATGGGGGAAATTGACGACCAGAAACTTTGCTTTGGGTACCGAGTTGTCCAGTGCCGACACTACATCCTCCAAAAAGCGATCCTCATCGACCTCGAAAGTCTTTTCATCAAAGACAACTTCCATCTTTTCGACATTGGCTCCGGCAAGTATAAATGCCTGCGAATGGATAGGGTAGGTAGGATCCGGTACGATCGCCACATCACCGGGATTGCTGATTGCCTGTACGAGATGCACATACCCCTCTTTGCTCCCCATTGTGGCAACGACTTCCGTATCAGGGTCCAAATCGACATTATATTTTCGCTTATACCAATTACTCATCGCCAATCGTAATTTGTAAATCCCTTTGCTGGCACTATATCCATGCGTTTTAGGCTTATTTGCCGTTTCGCACAGTTTGTCAATGATAGGCTGAGGTGTCGGTGCATCCGGATTTCCCATCGAAAAATCGATAATATCTTTGCCGGATCTCCTGGCGTCCATCTTCAGCTCATTGATCTCTGCAAAAATATATTTGGGCAATCTGTTTATTTTTTCAAACTGTATTTCGTCAAACATTCTCTTCCTCTATAGTTACTTTTCTAATGCTCTGTAATCATCTTCACTTAGCTGATTGATCCCATCTTGATCCAATTTGAAAAATAGTTTTCCTTCGCCGGAAAACTCTTCAAAACGATCGCCGTCTATAATAGCAAAATGGGCATTCTCTGTAGCAAAAAGCCAATCCTGCCCTTTGAGATCAATCTCATACCTCTCTTTTCGCTTGAACTCTCTTCTCTTTTTGGTATCGAGCTCAATCAACCTAAACCACATTACCTCCTGAGGCAGGAGTGTCATTGTTTCACGAACAATAGTGACGGGCACCTGCAATGCAGAGTCATTGTCCTCCAGGGTTTTTATTGCCTCTACTGTCTGGATAGTATCATTTTGCTCCTCAATAGAAGCCTCTGGAACAGCAGGAACTGTGCTTTGATTGGCTTCCCTGCTCTCTTCCACGGCAGAAGTTTCAGAAGCTGCTGTATGCACATTCTGCTTAGTTTCGCTGCTCTGGTCCGCCACAGACTTGCCTGCACTGTCCGTTGCCTCATTATCCCTGACGACAACCTCTTCTGCATCCGGCACACTATCCCCCGATACATCTTGCTTTACATCTTTTGAGGCAATTTCATTACCTTGCAAAATTGTATTGAGGAGAGATTTTTCACTTTTTGTATCCAAAGGAATAATTTTTTGCTTGTAATACCCGGCAAAAAAGTACCAGGCAGCGTATGCAAGCATGGCCAGAAGTACAAACACCATAAGTCTGGAGACAGTGCGTCTCTCCTTTTTAATCGGAGTCAGGCTCGCCACTACGCTATCCTGAGAGCCATTGTCTTCGAAATACGCCTTACACTCCTGGCGCAATGCATTCAGATCTACACTATACTCACGCTCTATTATCGACAGAGCGCCCAATGCCTGCGGCAAATTCAGAGTTTTGAACTCTTTATTAAAAAGTTTTCTGATCACCCCTTCTGCTATATTCGTCTTTTTTGCAATACTCTCAATCGATTGCTCTTCGATCAAATCATCTAATTGCATATCCCATCCTGTGTATTAAAATAGCGGCTGCCGCAGAGACATTGAGAGAATCAAACTGATGCTTCATCTCGATCGATACGCTCTCCTGCACCTTTGATCTTGCCTTTTTTGACAACCCTTCTCCTTCACTGCCCAAAACCAACACCCTCTTTGGTGCAAATGTAGCGGACTGAATCGATTCACCATCCATAGAGGCGCCATAAGAGACAAACCCGAGTTGATGCAATTCATTGAAAACATCCAAAATATTGTGCGTGACCATAAAAGGCATATCCAGCAGCGCCCCCGAGCTCGTACGAGTGATCGCTGCCAGATTCAGCTGTTTGACTCCTGTAGCTATAATTGCATCAGCACCCAAAGCATACGCACTTCTGACTATCCCACCGATATTCCCCGTGTCTGTCAATCCATCGAGCATTACGATAAAATCATTTTTTTTAATCTGTGCAAGATCGCCGGATTCAAAATCACTGATCTCCAGCAAAATACCCTGATGGTTGCCACCCTTGCTCATCGACTGAGCCCACTTCTCTTCCAGGAACTTAATCATCGGCTTATAGTGATCGAAAAGCGGTTGAGAGAGCAACCCTTTTTTTGCCAAATAGACTGTTTTGACGCGTGGTGCGTGATGCTTGAGTGCATACAGGCAGACCTGTTTTCCATAAATAATCATAAAGGAGATTTTATCCAACTTTTGCTGTCACTCTCTTTTTCGGAAAACCCTATCACTTTTCTATCAATTTTTCATACCAGCCCTTGACACTCTCGCCTGTCAGCCTTGCAAGGAGTTTTGCCTTGGGTTTTGGTGCCAGATCCAGCACTAGAATATCCTCCAGATAAAGTGCTTCTCTCTCACTTTTTTCTCCCTGAATAATCACAACCCACTCGCCTCGAATATGCTCTTCTATCAGAAGACCCAAAAGTTTTTCTGCCGGTTTCTTGTAATAGGTTTGAAATTTTTTTGTCAACTCTTTGGCAAGAAAAAGCATTCGGTCCGGATCAACAGCAGTGATCTCTTCAAGCAGTTTTAGCAAGCGATGCGGTGACTCGTACAGGATAGTATTGTAACCCGTATTGAGCGCTTCATTGAGTGCTCTGCTTCGCTCACTTCCTTTATGCGGAAGAAAACCGTAAAAAAGAAAGCTCCCCTCCTCAAAACCGCTGGCAGCATAAGCAGTCACAACAGCACTGGCTCCTGGCAGCACATCATATGCCAGCCCCTGCTCCTGACAATAAGCTACCAAAATCTGCCCGGGATCAGAGATCACCGGCATGCCCGCATCGCTGACATAAACAATCTTCTGATTTTTGAGTTTTGGTGCCACCTCTGCCAATCGCTGCGGACCATTGTGTTCATTGAAAGAGAGATATTCTGCTTCGGGGGAATGCATCCCGTATCGCTCTTCCAATAAACGCATCAAACGCTTCGTCTCACGCGTATCTTCGCACAATAAAAGCTCAGCCTCTTCAAAAAGCCGCATCGCACGCAGTGTAATGTCCTGGGGGTTGCCGATAGGAGTGGGGATAAAAGTTAACATAAATGATGTGGGGACACTGGTTGACTTTTCACAGAAAAGTAACGCTGTGTCCCCCTAAGCTTAATCAGCTTAACCTAATTTATACTTGCTCTTAAACTTCTCAACACGCCCTGCCGCATCAACAATCTTCTCAGAACCGGTAAAGAACGGGTGGCATTCGTTGCAGATATCAATTGACATCTTTTCTTTGTCAGACTTAACCGTAAACTCATTTCCGCATGCACAAGTTACTGCACAATCGATATAATTTGGATGAATATCTTTTCTCATCTCAAAACCTTTTTGTAATATTTTGCGACAGGCAACCAACCTGTTCCGATACAAATTGTACCCTTCCACTATCAGCGATAGGGGTCGCTGCAACGGTCTTTGCCGAGACAACGCTCTCATAGTCTATGAGAATTTAGAGCGGTATTATAGCGAAATAAATTTAAGGGCACCTCTAATAATGCCTCTTAGCGCTACTTCAATCGGAAGTCCAGATTGACAGAGATGTTCCGCTTTGGGAATCTTTTTGCAATTTTGGGAGGTATCTTCATAGGGAAACTTCTCTGCACAGATTTTCTTGCTGCTTTTTGGAGTATTTTGGAACCGCCGCTGACACGGATATTGCTGACCTTGCCATTTTTTTCGATATCGAATACTACCTTGACGCGCCCCTGTATATTTCGCTTTATAGCAGCTCTTGGATACTTTTTCTTTTTTGCAATAGTCGCTCTGACTCTCTGCATGAAAGAGTTTTCGCCTTGCCTAAACTGCTGTCTTGAGGCAGCTGTACGGGGCTTGGAACTCTTTTTAGCAACTTTTTTGGGAGTTTTTTTTGGCTTTGCCTGTTTGACAGTTTTTTTGATTTTTTTTACAGGCTCGGGCAGAGGTTCTGGTTCTGGCAGAGACTCTGGTTCTGGCTCTGGTTCTGGCTCTGGTTCTGGCATAGGTTCTGGCTCTGGCTCTGGTTCGGGTTCAGGCTCTGGTTCTGGCTCGGGTTCTGGTTCAGGCTCGGGTTCTGGTTCAGGCTCTTCATCCGGCTCTATATGCGCTTCATTAGGCACGATCTCTGACGGGGAGAGCATTTGAGTCTGAGGCTCCAGGATCGCAACCTCTATGATCGTCTCTTCGGACTCTTCTCCCGCAACCTTCGCAGATACCAGTATCCACAAGACAATAGCGATAATCGCATAGATCACTGCCGCAAGAAGCAAAGAGAGACCATATCTGCGGCTACTCATTTTTGGTCACGATACCCAGATGATTGAAGCTATTCTTTTTCAACAAATCAAGCAGGAAGACAAAGTTGTCATACTTTGCCTCCTTGTCACAATAGAGATGAATGGAAGTATTTCTGTCATGTGCTTGCAGTACCCCCTCGATATGCTCTTTTGCAGTCTGCTCTTTATCCACATATATCTTACCTTCACGATCGATCGAGATCCTCAGCTCTTTTTTTGGCTTCTCTTCCACTCTCGAATGGGACTTTGGCAGATCAAGTTTGATAAGCCCTGTCTGGATAAAGGTGGCTGTCGTCAAAACAATAACCAGAAGCACCAGCATGATATCGATGAAGGGAACGACATTGATGGAGTCAAATTGCTTGCGCTGCATTCCGTTCCTTCTGCACGATCTTCCAACGGGTCATCATAACATCACATTTTCGACTTAGATGATTGTAGAAAAAGATAGCAGGAATAGCCACAACAAGACCCATTGCCGTTGCCTTGAGTGCCAGCGCAAGAGAAGTCATGATATGCCTGGCATCCAGATCACCGCCCTGTCCCAGTGAATAAAATGTCACAATGATCCCCAAGACAGTTCCCAGCAGTCCGATATATGGTGCATTGGCTCCAAAACTTGAAATGACCGCGAGATTGCTGGATATATCCAGCTCCAGTGCTTCCTCTGTCATATAACTCTCTATTTTTACCGTACGGTAGTAGAGCAGGCGCTCTATCCAGAAAAAGAGGACCACAAAGCTCATCAATCCCAGCAATCCCAATATCCCATAATCAACTATATCATTAATAAGCCCTATATCCATTCTCTTCCTTTTTCTTTGATACCACTGCAAAAAGCAACATTTGCTTCCTGCTTGCTCTCTTGTCTTAAATCGTTAAAAACGATACCCTACTTCAAATTTCACATTCCTTCCCATCGAAGCATAATCAAGCTGCTGCCATCCATACGAGAGATGGTCGTAGGTTGTTCTGTCAAAGATATTTTCGACAGCCAACGATACCTTGAGCCCATTGTCGTTGCTGATATAGGCATAGAAATTTGCCCTCGTATACCCCGATGTCGGCTTTTCGCCGATACCAACATCATCCTGCTTCAGAGCTGTTTCCCCCTGAAGCTCCAATAAAACAGTATAGTCATAAAGCTCCATCTCATAATCAACTCCATAGCTTGCTTTTGCCGGAGGAATCGCGTTGAGTGGCCTGCCGTGTGTGTCGTCTTCACCCTTTGTCATCCAGGCACTGGCAAAAAGAGTCCACTCATCCGTGACAAAGTACCTGACATCCAACTCTCCACCATAGAGTGTCGCCTTTGAGATATTCTGGTACTGATAGATCTGCTCAATTGCCGGAGCCGACGGATTGATCAATATTTTTCGGATCATATCATCCACTTTGTTATAAAAGAGCCCGAAAGATGCCTGGTACTCCTCTTCTCTAAATCGTATCCCCACATCGGTATTGAGACTGGTCTCAGGGTCGAGGTCGGGATTTCCATGATCCTGAGCAGGTCCGTCGTGTGGACCAAAATAGTACCGTTCGATAAGTGTCGGCGCCCTGAAGGCGCGACCGATATTGGCGTAAACATTGCTTGTCTGGCCGAATGAATAGACTGCCCCTATGCTGCCGCTGACTGCCGAGTCGCGATCGGACTGAGGAGAGGTGATAAAGTATGGTGCTGCCGAACCGTCAGTCTGTGCCTCTATCGTATCATATCGCAGTCCTGCAGTCACTTTCAGCAATGCACTGACATCGATCTCATCCTGCACAAACAGACCTGTCCCTGTTCTGGAAGAGGGTGCGATCACCGGTACACCGCTAAACTTTCCTATCACCGGAGGGTAGCCGTCCATTATCCTGGAAGATGTCAAATCCTCATCAAATATATCAATACCTGTTGTAATACGGTTCTGCTCATTGGGTATCAAGATAAATTGACCGCGAAGTGTCTGTGTCTCCTTATCCACATGGATATCCACCAGTTTGTCGGCATCAGGCTGGCGGATTCTATGTCTGTTATGCTCCTGAAAGGCTGCCTGAAGATCAAACTGCTCCAGTAGTCCGCCATCATCACTCTTGTAGGTTACTTTGGCGTCTGCCATGCTATGTGTTTCATCTTTGTAGTAGTCTGCAAGGAAATTTCTCGGCGCCGTAATACCGATATCGGCTTTGCTCTGCCAAAGATTCACTGCTGTCTTCCAGTTCCCGACCATATAGTCACCGCCGCCCCATATGGTATAGCCGTCATAAAAGCTGAACTTCACCTCCTCGTCCGGAGATTTAATATTGTCTGTTTTGCGGTTGACGCCTCCCAGATAGAGATTCAAATCTTTGGAACTTGCATTGATCTGGGCTTTTTCATACTTAGCGTTGTTATTAGTCTCATATCCTGCTCCTACCTCGCCGCTGATCTCCAGCGTCTCACTCTCTGAGCGGGGTGCCTTCCTGGTGATAAAGTTAACCACACCGCCTACTGCACCTGCTCCGTATAGTACGGAGCCGGGACCCTTCACGATCTCCACTCTCTCGATTTGGGCAGGATCAATGGAGAGCACATGGTTGCCGCCAGGCCTCTCATCGGAGAGCCTCACCCCATTGACCAGCATCAATACCTGCTCATGGGAGAGTCCGCGTATGACAGGCATCACCGAACCTGGTCCAGCCGTGATAGCATCGACTCCGGGTGTCCTTTCAAAGATTTCTTCTATTCTGCTGATCGATCTCTCTTCTATCTCAGCTGAGGTTACTATATCGACAGGAAGTGGTGCCTCATAGGTTTTCAGTTCCGGATTTTGGGTGGCGGTGACGGTGATATCCTCCATATCGTTATTCTCTTCTGCACTAAGCGTAGCTGTGCATATCATCAGTACAGCCATGCTGTAATGAATAGCTCTTCTCACTGTTTTTCCTTTTGTAGTGTTTACCAAATAATGTTTAATGCATCTTCTTGATTGCGGCATATATCGCTTTAGCTCTACTCAATACTTATCATGTGCCGACAAGCCTGTCATGCAATTCATAATGCGACAATGCTTGCTTTTCAAGCTTGCAAATGCTTTGCCAAGTATCGCAATACTATCGTTTATAGTTGACGGAATGGGGAGGGTTGGGGAGGATCCCGAGGATTGAAATCTTTGGCTGAGGCCACGACCACACAGGAATCATGTCGTGCCAAGACAGGTTTTGTCACCTGCTGTGATCCAAAATGATATGAGATGGATGGTACAGGCAATATCCCTAACGCCAATAAAGCAACGGCACATTGCTGATGGTCGTGCTCACCATCTGCAACCCTATATTGATGACCGTGCTCTATACTTTGCTGAAGCCAGGCACCGTGCATGAACTGGTGAAGCTCTGGCGAGGTCGTTGCCAGCTGCAGCAGCACAAGATAGCCGCTCAGCCATACTGCAAAAATAGTATTAAGTTTTTTTCGTAGATGTCTCACAGCGTGATGCACTATCCCTTTCAATAAATACAATTATTGCAATTATAGTATTTAAAAATTAAAACCATATAGACTGCACTTATACCAAATCAAAGAAGCAGCTTGCCTGCAGCCACACAGGCTGCACTCTCGCTTTTGAGTACAAGAAGCGTATCAAGCCCCAGTACCTTCTCTGCATCCATCAAGGCACGCTCTTCATCACTGAATCCGCCCTCTGCGCCAATAAGAAGCGTTTCGATCTGCTTTGTCTTGCTATCAAGCAGATTCTCTGAAAAATTCAACATCCAACTCTCTGGATTTTCCTGCAAAAATGCTGCCATATTCTCTGCTTCACCCAAAACCATCATCGTGCTGCGTCCGCACTGCTGTGAGGAGTTTAGTAGAATCTTCTCAAGCCGATCAAAAGCGATATGAAAACTCTTTTGACTGCGCTGACAATATATGAAGGTGATTTTCCAAACACCCGTCTCATTCAGTGTCGGCAAAACCTTTTCAATACTTTTGGGATCGATGATGCACCAGCCAATATGGAATTTTTGTTTTGCTTCAATGCGCAATTCTATCTCGTCACTCTTTCGCAAAAGTGCTATCTTTTTATCTATGTGTTCAATATAATAGCTGTAGAGTTTTTGGTCATCAAGATTTCGCAGATAAATTGTTTCACCTTCACGCTCTCTTCTTACCTTGAAAAGATAACGGTGAGAGTCACCTGAAAGTTGAAGCTGCAGTGCTCCTGCTTCACTATGGTAGAGGTACTGCATCTTTATGGTCCAATGTGGAAAAGAGTATCATCATTACCGTGATTGCAATCTCAACCATAACATAGCGCCATGACATTGAAACGGCGCTCTTGCCTTCTCTCCATAGCCTTGTCAACTTCACACTTCTGACAATCTCAACAATAGATAAAAATACCCAAGATACAACCATCAAGGAGATCCCGAGACTCCAAGGTATCTCAGCGATCAATACAAGTACTGCCCCCGTAAAAGCCACCATTGTAACCATTGAAGAGTAGAAGAAAAAAGTAATGCGCGTTGCCTTAACCTCTTTCATTATATTAGACTTGAAGATCCATGGTACCCACAGATTAATCGCAAGCAAAACAAGAAATAATTTAATCATTACTGAATGATAGACGAGAGCCTCTTGAACCATTTTCACTCCTTAAAACCGAATTATACTCATTTTTGCTATAATCCTCTAAAAAGGTCAAAACACATGGCTATTTCTATCACTGAAGCATTTGAGATACTAGACAATTCCATTACCTCCTTGTCCAGCGAAGTGATCCCTATCGAAGAGAGTATTGGGCGAACTGTTTCTTCTGACTGCTATGCAGCTTTTTGTTTACCTCGTTTCGATAACTCTGCGATGGATGGCTATGCCGTCAAGTGCAGCGACCAGGGCAGCATCGTCAAGAGCAACAGGGTCATCTATGCAGGAGATGCTTCAGACTACACACTGCAAGAGGGTGAAGCGATCCGTATCATGACAGGCGCACCCACTCCAAAAGGCTGTGAGGCGATCGTCCCGATCGAAGAGGTAGAGGTCGCGAGAGAGCAAGTCTCTCTCCCCGAAAGCATACGAGCACTTGCCCACATTCGACATGCAGGTGAAGATCTCAAAAAAGAGAGTAAATATATCAGTAAAAATGATACGATCACAGCTTACACTCTCGCTGCTTTTGCAAGCCAGGGTCTGACCCATGTCTCAGTCGTACGCAAAGCCAAGATAGCAGTTTTTGGAACAGGCGATGAGCTGCGGCCGCACTATGAGCGTATCGAACCCCATCAACTCTACAACTCTAATGCCCCTATGTTTTTGGCTCGCGCCAAAGAGTTGGGCTGTGAAGTCTACTATGTTGGCGGCAGCGGAGATACGATCGACTCACTCAAAGAGTGTATCCGACAGGCACTCGATGCCGACCTCATTATCACTAGCGGGGGTGTCAGCGTCGGAGACAAAGATTTTACCAAAGAAGCCTTCAGGCAACTAGGTATGGAGACTTTTTTCAGCGGTATTGCCATCAAGCCGGGCAAACCGACGACTATTGGCAAAATTGACAATACGGTCGTTGTCAATTTGCCGGGAAACCCTCTCGCTGCCATGGTCAATTATGAGCTCTTTGTTAAATTTATCATTCGTAAACTCTCCGGTGCTTCCGCCTCATATCTGGGCAGTATTGAAGCCATAATGAAAGAAGAGTATAAACTCAACCCGGGCAAATATACCGTTATACTTGGACGGTATAACGGGTCGTGTTTTGTACCCCTGCCACAGCAATCCCCGGGAATGGTCTCCCCTCTGCCACAGGCTGACGGACTTATCATCACAACCCCGGAAGTTTCTCTGCTTACTGAGGGAAAAACAGTTAAGATGATGCCGATCAAATGGGATTTTTATTCTAAAGAAGCGCAAGATATTTTTACAAAGTAGTATCTCTAATACCAGATTGCCTCTTCTCGTTCTTCCCGAAGGGTGCTATACTTTTTTTGGGTTTAGCAAACTATGGCGACTAAGCAGCTTATCCCAAAGCTTAGGATCACTCCACTCCAGAGAAACTTGATCGGAAAAGAGTATCTCTTCCAGTGTAATTTTTCCCATCAGTTTACTGTGCGCGTCACCCCTGAAACCCTGAGCATAACCCGTCTCTGTCTCATGCACAATGATACTATGCAGCCCTACATCCCGTTCACCATTTTGCATTTTAGTACACTCCAAAACCCTCTCCACTATCAGGTAGATGACTCTGGAAAACTGTTCTGCCGATGGCGAGACAGGCAGTTCGACCCATCGATTGCTGTAGCGCTTCATTGAGGCGATATACTCCGGATCATCACCGCTCCACAAAGTGACAGCATGATCGAATGAATCTATCAACTCCTTGATATAGAGTTTGGTCAAGCCAAAATCATAGACCATCTGCCCATGATCGAGATAGTTGGACTCCAGAAGAACTTCTATTTTATAGGAGTGCCCATGGATATTTTCACTGCATCGCCGCGTGGAACAATCCCGTACAATATGGGCATTTTCAAATTTGAATAGTTTTCTAATGATCACTCAGACTCCTTGCGTCATATCAAATACGCGTATATGCAGACGGTCACTATATCTGAAATTATATTTCATACAAAACTCAAAGAGTGCTTTATCGTTTTGCCGTATTGTCTCTCTTCTCTCCCCGACCGGCATACAGTATATTTCACTGCCCGGGAAAAACTCAATAATATCAGCGATCTCACTGTAGGCTGTCGTCTCCACCAATGCCTTATCGATGGTAAATTTAAAAAATGACTCTTTTGCATAAGTTTGAATTGCCCTGAGTGCCGCCTTGTTGATGCGCTTCTCTTTGGGCTCTCCGCTGTTTGCCAACTTGACGGAGAGCGCAAAAACTGTCTCTCTATAGGCAGGAAATCTCTCAAAATCCACTTCGATCGTTCCATTGGTTTCAAAGGTCACTTTCACGCCTTCAAAAACCAGCCACTCTACGACAGCATAAAAAACCTTGTTCTGATAGTACATCAAAGGTTCACCGCCTGTGATCACCACATGGGGCAGATATCCTATCTCAGAAAATTTGTCCCGAAGTTCAGCAATCAGGCTTTTTGAACTTTCTACCTTGGTCCACCGTGAAGCAAACCCGCTATCAACAGCAAAATAGGTATC
Source organism: Campylobacterota bacterium (assembly GCA_034722775.1). Taxonomy (GTDB): domain Bacteria; phylum Campylobacterota; class Campylobacteria; order Campylobacterales; family Sulfurovaceae; genus SZUA-451. The sequence goes on from JAYEOH010000001.1 coordinate 20,153, forward strand.
ACAGCCGCGTTTCTCCTCGCCATCAACACTGTAGGATGCCCCAAAACCTGGACAAGTCAAATTGCATCCTCCGGTGCGAAGGAAATAGGAGGGAACTCCTGCATAACGCCCTTCGCCTTGATTGGAGAAGAACTGCTCAGTCAAATAAAACAATCACCCTCCTGTCTCGTAAAAGGCTCTGGCAGAAGACTCATTTTCTCCACTTTTATCTTCCTCATTCCATCTGTTCTCTTTGGGCTTATCTTTGAGTACCTGCGCCAATACTTGTGATGCGCCTTCGATATCACCTTTTTTGACCGCCTCTGCAATACTCATTGCTTCATCGAAATAGAGACAGGGGATAAGATTGCCTTCGGCAGTGAGCCTGATACGATTACAGTTTTCACAAAAGTCATGTTTGTGCGGATCGATCAATCCAAACTCTGTGCCATCCTCCAGCATATAATTAAATGATGGACTGGCACCCTCGCGGCCCAATGCTTTGATCGTATGCCCCTCTTTGACCTTCTCCAGAATCTCCCTGCCATGCATCCCCTCAATAGCCTGACTGGCATGTTGGTTTTCCATGTACTCGATAAAACGCACTTTAATCTTTCGCGCTTTGCAGTAGTCGATGATATCCAAAATCTCACCATCGTTAATACCTTTGAGCGGCACCATGTTGATCTTGACACCCAAGCCCACTTCCAGTGCCTTATCAATCCCTTTGAGCACTTGGTCCAAAACATCTTTTTGGGCGATCTGCTGTGCGACTTCCGGCTTCAGCGAATCGAGAGAAATATTCAATCTTTTGAGTCCTGCATCTTTAAGTTTTTGTGCTGTTTGAGGGAGGAGATAGGCATTGGTGGTTAGTGCCAAATCGATATCCGGCTTGTAGTCATGGATCATTTTGATAAAACTGTCCAAGCCCTCTCGCAATAAAGGCTCGCCACCGGTAATTCGTATTTTAGTCACACCTTCATCTATCGCTACCTTCATAAATAGAAATAGTTCTTCAAAGGAGAGTAAATTTTCCCGAGG
>JAYEOH010000001.1:21272-27854 GCA_034722775.1 Campylobacterota bacterium
GTAAAGATAACAAAGAAGAGGATAACCCATGGTCCGATTGCTTCCCTGGCAGGTTTGCTAGGATCACCGATCTCACTCATATAAGCATCTACTTTCTCATATCCCTCTGGACTCAAGCCGACTCTAGGCATAGAGGTGCCTGGCAGTTGCGATTGAGGATTCTCTACAAAAGTCTCCAGGAAGTGATGTGATCTCGCTCTGTTGATCATCGAAAGATCCGGTGGCAATTTACCCATATAGGCTTTGACCAGATCCTGCTCTTCAAGAATCTTGATATTGTGGGCCAGTTCATCTTTCAAATATTTAAACTTCGGGATATCTCCCAGCTGTGAAGTTTTTGCATAACGCATTGCATGACATCTTCCGCACGCTTCTGAGAATGCTTCTTTTGTCGTTACTTCACCTGCTTTTTTAGCCATGATATAGGCTACGACATCAGCGATCTGCTGACCATCAGGGAACATGGATGAGACTGAACCCATTGGATGCATCATTGTGTCTGCATATTTATGGTCAACATTGGATGCCATTGCCGGGTTTTTGATCAGTGCAATCAGATAATTTTTATCATATATTGCACCGGCATGGTCCAGTGCTGGAGGAATCACACCGCCCATATTGGCAGCGCCTTCCATATGGCAGCCTGCACACATGGCAAAACCGCCTTCACCTGCAGCCACATCTCCTTTGAGCTTGGAAATTTTCTCTACATCTGCCCAAAAAGTTTTTTTAGCCGCAAGCGTTGCCTCTGCACTTTTAACCTTCTCGGCATTCTCGTTTGCTTTCCACTTTGCAACACTCTGCTCAGCTTCTTGAATATCAACGGTTCCGTTATAGACAAACCCTTGTCCCTCTACATGCTTATGCATCTGAGAGTGGGCAAATGGCTCAACTCCCCAGTATAGCAAGAGTGTAAAGAATGCTACTACTCCGAATATTTTTAATTCTTTCATTCCCTACTCCTTAAAGCTTTTTTTCTGATTTGGTAATAATTGGCAATGCAATCCACAATGCAAAGAACACGAGTGCCGCAACAAGTCCGATCGTATTCCAGATGCCTTCCGGCGGAAGTTTACCCATAAATGTCAAGACGATCAAATCTACCAACATAATCCAGAACCAATATTTAAAGAGTCCTCTTTTGCTGGCCGGTGCAACATTTGGGCTTCTGTCCAGGAACGGAAGTGCAAAGAAGATAACCTGAGCGATAGCAAAGGCAATCAAACCAAGGTCTTTGCTGAATGGCCTCAATATCTCATAGCTCCACAGGAAGTACCACTCAGGGTAAATATGTGCCGGAGTTTTCAATCCATCTGCCGGGTCAAAATTGACAGGGTCCATCGCAAAGTTAAAGTGATAGAATGTCAAGTAGAAGAAGAGTATAAAGTATACACCCATTACAAAAACATCTTTACTCAAGAATACCGGACTGAAAGGAATAACTTTAGACTCTTTTACCTTCCCTGCTTTGTAAAGTTCTGCTGCCTCTTCGAAATCAAACTCTTCGCCATCCTGATTGTTGACATGCGGGATCCTCAGTGTACCAAAGTGCAGGACGATCACACCGATGATCACCAATGGCAACAACAGGACATGAAGCATAAAGAACCTGGTCAGGAAGGCATCAGCAGGAACATAATCCCCCCTGATCCACTCAACCAATCCATACGCCTCAAGTGATCCACCGGAGAAGAGGTTGGTAATAACCATACCTGCCCAGTAACTCATCTGTCCCCAGGGAAGCATATATCCTGAGAATGCCTCTGCCGAGAAGACAACAAAGAGAAGCATACCCGAAAGCCAGATCAACTCACGGCCTTTTTTATAAGAACCGTAGTATATCCCTGTAAGCATATGAATATAGATGATCAGGAATACCAATGATGCGCCAACACCGTGAATGTGTCTCCAGAGCCAGCCATAACCGACTTCGGTCATAATCGTATAGTTTACGCTGTCAAACGCCGTCGCCGTATCCGGCTTATAGTACATTAATAGGAAAATCCCACTTACCAGCAGGAGACCGAATGTCGCTGCCAGGACCATACCCATAGCCCAGAGGAAATTGATATTTTTCGGGATCCAATACTCAGTCTGCATTACTTTTTTCAAAGTATCTACAGCGAGTCTCTGGTCGAGCCATTCATTAATACTGTTTGCTTTTTCAAAATGTGCCATGCTCTCCCCCTTATACCGTTAGACCGGCGTCTAGCATTTTTTTGTACTCAGGTCCTTCTTCACCCAGTACAATCTTTGTTCCATCTACCTTAAATGGCGGAATCTCCAGCGGGCTTGGCGGAGGACCGAATATCTCGTGCCCGCTTGCATCAAACTCTCCACCGTGACAGGCACATAAGAACTTGTGGTCATCCGGCTTATAGGCAGGAATACATCCTAGGTGTGTACAGAGGCCGATGGAGACATGGAATCTGTCGGCACCAACGATGACATCTCTGTCATCTGCTTTCATATCTTTGGATTTTTTCAAAACAAAGATAGGTTTTCCTCTCCACTTTTCTACATTCAGCACATTTTCCTGTGCGCCACTGACATCAACTGTTGTAAAACCAGCTGCTTTTACGCTTGGCAGCGGATCCCAGCTTCGTTTCATTGCATAGAGGGCAGCGATACCGCCTACTGCAGTAAAACCGCCCAGAGCCATGCCCATAAAGTCTCTTCTACTACTCATACCTTTCCTTTAAAGTAAATTTAATCTCTTAATTATAATCCGGACAATATTAAAGACTTATAAATTTAGCTTAGTTACCACATTTTCGATGATGCTCTTTATGGAATTGGGTACTTTTCTCTCATTTTGAGAGCTGCCAAGTGCTTCAATCAACTGCTCCTTATTGAAACCGTCGATAATTTTTATCCCAAACCTTTTAAATTCCTGCAAGAGACAAACTGAATCTTCCGGCTTTTTCAGATAAACAACATCTGCACTTGCCGCATTTGCATCCAATGCGCATTGGGCTGATGCCGTGACGACCTGGCTGCTGCTGCATAGAAGCTCACTATACTCTTCCGCTTCATGCAGACCATCAAACAGTTTGGCAAGATCATCTTCATACTTGATGAAAAAATAGTGTCCAAGCAAAAGCTCCATTCCTGTCCCTTCAAAAAAGTTCGCATGGGAAAGTATGGTTTTGTTATAATCCGCATCACCCAAAAAGAAAAGTTTTCGCTTCTCCTTCTCGACCGGTTCGAAATAACTTGAATCGACCAGAACCGAAGAGAGGCAATCCGCCTCATCATCACAGAGAGGCTTCATCAGGATTTCTCCATACGATGACTTCTCACTGCAATCATCTACGACTCGGAAAAGCGGCTTATATTCGTCGGCATAGAGTTTAAATTTGCCCTTGTCATCTTCCGGACTATCTATAAAGACGATATCACCTCTCTGCGCCACAGCATCGATATCCCATATCGTCTCTACTGTCACCGAATCCATAATACCCAGTTCTCTTGCCGCCAAACCTGCCCTGAAATCATTGAGCAGGAGATTGACCTCTACTCCTTGAATGCTTAGCTCCTTGATTAGAGCCACTGCTCTTTTGACCCGATCAAGTCCATATTTGTGTCCGCTGTATGCATAATAATAAATTTTCATCTTATTCCTTTTTGTACCATTTTAATATAAACATGGAGTATCTCCAGCGCTGCCGGTGTGACACCGGAAATCTGAGATGCCCCAAAGAGCGTCGGTGGAGTTGCCTGTTGAAGTTTTTCTACGATCTCATTGCTAAGTCCCGAGACCTTTTCGTAGGAAAAATCTTCAGGGATTTTCACCTTCAGCATATCATGCATTTTATCGATTTGCACTTGCTGTTTTTCTATATATCGGCTATATTTGGCTTCAACCAATATCTGATCGATCACCTCATCACTATACTGCTCAAACTCCGGAAGCAGAGCAATCAACTTGGGTCGATCAAATTCACCCCGTCCGATGATATCCATCCAGTAGGTTTTGTCATTGATCTTCATCTCCCCAATCGCCTCAAGCTGTGACAGAAACTCTTTTGTCGGTGTAGCATAGTTTTCACGCATAAAAAGAAGTGCTTCCCCAATCGCTTCTTTTTTTATTTTCACACTCTCGGAATAATCTGAATCCAGCAATCCCAGCTTCTCGCCGTAATGCGAAAGTCTCAAATCAGCATTGTCTTCCCGCAGCAAAAGGCGATACTCGGCACGGCTCGTAAACATACGATAAGGCTCCTTGGTTCCCTTGGTCACCAAGTCATCGATCAAAACGCCGATATAAGCTTCATCTCTCCCCAAAATAAAGGGTTCATCTCCCCGGACAGACAGTGCTGCATTGATCCCCGCCATCATCCCCTGAGCTGCCGCCTCCTCATAGCCTGTAGTACCATTGATCTGCCCGGCACAGTAGAGACCGCCGACCATCTTAGTCTCCAGAGTATGTTTCAAATCGGTTGGCTGGACAAAATCATACTCGATCGCATAACCATACCGAACGATTTTGGCATTTTCCATCCCCTCTACAGAGCGAATCATCTCCAGCTGTACATCTGTAGGGAGTGAAGTACTCATCCCATTGATATAGTACTCTGTCGCCTCCATCGTCTGCGGTTCGACAAAGATCTGGTGCCGCGGTCGATCTCTGAAACGACTGATCTTATCTTCTATACTGGGACAGTAGCGTGGTCCCACCCCTTCGATCTGACCGGAAAAGAGCGGTGCCCGATCAAAATTGTTTTCAATAATTATATGCGTCTCTTCATTGGTATAGGCGACATGGCATGGTAGTTGCCGAGGATTGAAAGTCGCACGATCTGTTCGAAAAGAGAAGGGATTTGGAGGCTCATCACCATCTTGTACCTCCATCAAAGAGAAATCAATACTTTTCCCATCGATACGCGCACAAGTGCCTGTTTTGAGTCTGCCTATAGTCAAGCCTGAATCACGCAGATACTGAGCAAGCTCAATCGAAGCAAACTCCCCCTGTCGCCCTGCCTTTTGCTGCTTGCCGCCGATATGAATCGTGCCGTCAAGGAAAGTTCCTGCTGCGATGATCACCTTGGGGGCAAAATATTGATCTCCCAGCTGTGTCTCCACACCTTTAACTTGCAAATCATCAATGATCAGTCCTGTCACAATCTCCTGTTTGACTTCCAAATTGTCCGTACTCATCACCACATCGCGCATATAGATACGGTAGCGATCCATATCTATCTGTGCGCGGGAGCCACGAACTGCCGGTCCCTTGGAAGCATTGAGCATCCGAAACTGCAGTCCTGTCTCGTCCGTCGCCAATCCCATCTCACCTCCAAGAGCATCGACCTCTTTGACCAAATGTCCTTTTGCCAATCCGCCGATCGCCGGATTACAGCTCGATGCCCCGATCTGCTCTACAAGTATCGTTACCAGAAGTGTCTTGACGCCCATCCTGGCACTTGCCAAAGAAGCTTCGATCCCGGCATGTCCGCCCCCAACAACTATAATGTCATAATCCACTTTAAACCTTTAAATCTATCGTAGGGTCGGTATAACCGACCTTTTTTATAGGGAATTGATCTTCAACGGTCGGTAAACCGACCCTGCATTGCATCCCCTGCCCATTTTTGCTATAATTAGTGAATTATATCCTAAATAATTGAGGTCAAATGTTTACCGGTCTTATCAGGGAAATCGCCACAGTCAAGCGATACCAAAACAATATTCTCACCATCCGATCACCCTACAAAGCAAAAATAGGCGACAGTATCGCCATTAACGGTGTCTGCCTCACTGTCATCTCGATCAACAGTGATGGTTTTGACCTGGAACTGGCCGATGAGACCCGTTCGATCATCGACGAGAGCAAGATCAAAGGTCGCGTACATATGGAGCCGGCGATGCAGCTCGATGATAGATTTGAAGGTCATATCGTACAGGGGCATATTGACTGTGTCGGTATTGTCAGCACTGTCACACCCCGGAGTAACGCCACAGACTTCATCATCAAGGTCGATCCAAAGTTCATCGCCTACATCATCCCCAAAGGCTCTATCACCATCGATGGTGTCAGCTTGACTGTCAATGATGTTTACAGTGACAGCTTCCGCTTGACAATCATTCCTCACACGCTGAAAGAGACACTGATAGGCAAATATAAAGTAGGCACTAAAGTCAATATCGAAACAGACCTCTTTGCCCGCTACATCGACCATATCCTCCAGCACCGAAGCACCAGGAAATCTATGAGCTGGGATGATGTGGATAAAATGCAGGCACTCTATTGACCTCCGATATAAACCTATACGACTACACCGTTCCGGAAAAAAGCGAAACTTTTGATGCTCTGCTATCACATAAAAATATCAAAATCTTGCGCATTGTCAGTTCAGACAAGCTCGAAGCAAAAGCCTATTGTCAGGAAGAGGATGAGTGGGTGATTGTCTTGGAGGGGGAGGCAAGCTTGATTGTCAACGATAAAAAGAGACATCTAAGTAAAGGTGACTCACTGTTCATTCCGGCACAAACCAGCCATAGAGTACTCACTACAAAAAGCGGTACTCTCTGGCTTGCCGTGCATATCGGCTGAAGGGCACCTCCACTGCCACTAAGCTAAGG
>JAYEOH010000002.1:0-7134 GCA_034722775.1 Campylobacterota bacterium
CTGAGTATGTCAGAGTTGGAAATGCTGGAGCAGAAGTTTGCACTCTATTGTGGTCTATCAATGTAATTCCAAATCAAAAGAAGACAGGATCATACAGGCATTAGGAGTTTCCAATAGTGCTATTGAGGATGAGGATAGAGAGGTTATCGTTCGGTGGTTTAGGGGTGTGGATTTGAGGGGGTGGATTTCTGAAGATGTGTAACGCAATGGAATCTATCTGCTGACATATCAGGATTAAAACTATCAAAATCCAAGAGCTATACGCTAAGGAACTGCAAAATAATAACTTGAACATTTCAAAGGCAACTAAAGTCATATCTTTCACTAAAGTTTTATTTGAATTACCCGCAGTAGTCCTGCATAAAACTATAGCAAAATCTATAACCCTATTTACCTTCAAATACTCAAGTTATTATTTTACAGTTCCTAAAAGAGATTTATGAGGAAGAAGCTCTCAATATTGCCAATGCTGTGCTCAAGTATCTCTCTGCACCTCCGAGCAAAAAAGAAGCGCCATACTCTTACGAGTAGTTACCTGGCGGCATTATCTTATTGGCTATCTTCAGTCGGTGCTCTTCCGGGAAGAAACTGACTAATAACTATTTTCTACAAGGGTTTTTTCCTTCTCCGAGACAATCTTAATCGACCCGTTTTCTTTTTTCAACAGAAGTGTGTTGATCGTCTGCCCGGTTTTGCCTTGATGACTAAAGTCATTATAGAGATCATATGTGGCACTATATTTTATAGTCACTTGATTTGGCTGCGAATGAGACTCTTTCGTTTCTATGAGTTTTATCATAGCTATCTGTATCTTATGCCACTCCCTGAACACTCTCTCCTTTTTCACAGAGATGAGCTCTCTGGAGATGACTCCATTGCTAAGATAATCAACCCTTGGTGCGTACAATGAGACTACCTCCTCCAGGCTCCTGCTGTTTTGAGAAAATATATAGTGGTGGATAAAATCCAAAATCTCTGTTCTGCCAATCTTTTGGGATGATGAAACATAATTTTTTCTGCTCACTCCATTTGATGCAATTCTCAAAATACCTTTTTGGGTGTCGAGGCTCCAAGGCTCAAGTTTTTTGAGTGCACTTTGCCCCAGCAACATACTGGACTTGTCACCTCCCACGCCAGCTCTCACATTTTTGATCTCCGTCTGCCCTATTTTGAGCTTTTGGATATTGATGATTATAATATCAATGATATCGCCATTGGCTATCTGGCTCTTGCCTTTGCCCAGTATATCAGAATCTTTTATGGAACCTTTGTCTTTGAGTTCTTTAAAAACATAATATGGAAGATGAACCAACGAAGCACCGGAATCCACCACACATTCAAGTTGCATTTTTTCATTCAGGATTACAGGAGTATAGTAGACCCCTCCTCTGTAAGAAAGCAGAATATTCTCTGCATAAACAACCGAGAAACCTATCAACAATAATACCATAACTCTTATTTTCATTCTTTTCCAATCCTCAATACCACACACTCATATTTATCCGATAGAGCAATATTATAGCAAAAAAGAGAAATATATTTAGCTTTTTTTGATACACTTCTTTAAAGGGTCTATAGATTTAAATTTTGGATTGCATCAACACTCAGGAGAAAAGATGAAGCAGGGAAGTGTAAATATTGGTCATTTCTTTATCATATCAGCCTCTGTCGTTATCGTGCTTGCCGGTACAAAAATGGCATCTGTGATCATTGTACCTTTTTTGCTTGCTCTTTTTATGGCTACTATCCTATCGCCTTTTTTTCTCTGGCTAAAAAAAATAGGTCTTGGAGAAGTATTTGCCTTGATCATTATTGTTTTACTTCTATTTTTAATTATAGTATTAATGGTAACTCTTGTAGGCAATTCTGTGCAGGATTTCAGCCAGAATATTCCTGCTTATGAAATCAAACTCCGTAATGATTTAAGTCATTTTTTTGATATTCTAGACAAATGGGGTCTGCATATCCCCAAAGAAGATTTTGTTAATTTGTTTCAAACCGGAAATATTATGCGATTTACTGCAAACACTCTCAAGAGCCTGGGATCACTGTTGACAAACTCCTTTTTGATCATTTTGACAATCATCTTTATGCTGATGGAAATATCACAATTTACTGCCAAAATAGAGCAAACCAACTCTGGCAGCCTGATACAATTCATAGAGATCAGCGATAAAATCAAGCACTATATCCTACTCAAAGCGGCCACTTCAGCGGTCACCGGTATTTCTATTGCCATCATTCTAAACATTTTTGGGATCCACTACGCAATTCTCTGGGGCCTGATCGCTTTTACACTTAACTTTATACCCAGTATAGGATCGATCATCGCTGCGGTACCGGCGATCATCATGGCGATCGTACAGTACAATTTTACTGTGGCATTTTTTGTCATGATCGCTTATCTCTTCATCAATATTCTTATCGGATCAATCATTGAGCCGCGCATACTTGGAAGAGGATTGGGGCTCTCGACACTGGTTGTCTTTCTCTCGTTGATCTTTTGGGGCTGGCTGCTCGGACCGATAGGAATGCTGCTCTCTGTGCCATTGACAATCATGATCAAGATTGCACTGGATACCCAGCCAAACACCAGGTGGATTGCAACGCTTCTCAGCTCCGGAGGAGATATCAAGGCGGTTTCCAAAAGAGAAGTATAGCAGATTATAATGTATTGACAATCTTCCGTTGCAGCACCCGCACACTCTGTATCGCATCCTGGTGGTCACTAAATCCCCAGTTGACCATCAGATAGTCTATCCCTGCTCTCCGGGATGCCATCTCATCACGGCTGCCATCACCAACAAAGAGTGCCTCCTTCGGCAAGAAGACCAATGTATCCAAAATCTTAAAAAGCATATCAGGATAGGGTTTGCCATGCTTTACATCATCATAACATGCGATTGTATCAAAAAGTCTGAAGATGCCCAAATGCATCAGTGACTCGATCGTCGATACGCGATAGGCATTGGTCGCAACAGCTAGTTTAAATCCTCGTTCTTTCAAGTCAATCAACATCTCCTTGATGCCGTCATAGAGCAGCAGTTCTTTATCGTGGTTTTGAGTATAGTACTCAGAAAACCAGGTTTCATGCTGCCCCTCAAAATGATCAGTTTCATAAAAATATTGTGCCGGATTGAGATTGTGATCATTGATTTTTTCTATGATCAGTTCCGGTTCCATAAGTGACAGACCGAGATTGTGCCGGACATGGTTGATGGCATTGGCGATCGTGACAGAACTATCAACCAGCGTACCATCCATATCAAAAATGATCAGCCTCTTCTTCATACCGGTTACTTTGTACTGCTACTATTGATGACGCGAAGATAAACAGAGAGTCCTATCATCAGGGCTGCTACTCCCCCGATAAGATAGACTGCGTAAATGAGCTTACTGGGGTCCGTCAAAGCAAATTTGAAAACCAGCATCAGAGACTCTATAGAGAGTGCGATGATGATGGATCCCAGGAAACGCACCATGGTTTGATGAGCCTCGCCAGACCCACTCTTTTTTTCTTTTCCCAGTACCTCTTCTTCAAAAATCGCTTTGACCAAGTCAAAAATTGCCAGGGAAAGTGTGAGCAAAATTGTTGACTTGAACATCTCATTGATATCAATCTCATGAAAGTTCAACCCATAGCTTACAAAGCTCTCCACACCCTTGATAAAGAACAGCAGGGCAACGGCAAAAAGTGCCAGAGAAAAAGCACCATAGGAAATTTTACTCGCCGTTCCAAAAAATGATTCCGCAGAGCTGGGATGAACCATTTTAAGAATATTTTTGAGGCTGATGTCCACGCATATAATACAAATAAGCTTATCATCTTCATCATAGATAGGAAATGCAGTCGTGACAACCAGGTAGTTGCTGATCAGCGACGGATAGGGATCGGTGAGGACACAGCGATGCTCCTCGACAGTGCGATAATAGTAGGCTCTATTGCTTCTATCCTCACCTTTTCCCGATCCGTTCACGGCTGAATTTTTGGAGATATTGTTGGTGACTTGTATACCGGAACCATCGAGTACATATATCGCTTCACTCTTTGGCAGAGAGAGATTGATATTCTCCAGTTTGCTTAAAACAAGTTCCAGATTTCCACTCTGCATCGTTTGGGAAATATTACGACCCAGAATGTAGCAGAGGTATGCCCTCGCTTTGGTGCGTATCTCAGCATACTCCTGTATCTCTTTGATCATCATTCAGGACTCCTTAGCTTCCAGGAACAGGGCGATCTCTTCGCCAAATCTCACTTTTTGATTGATTGCCACTTTAGGTTTGAGCGCACCTTTTTGACTGAACATCAAAATAGTCGATCCCATCTCAAACCAGCCGAACAACTCCCCTTTTTTCATTGTCAAATCTTCATAGCTGTAGTGTTCCGGCTCACGAATATGGCTGTTTGTCTCCACACTCTCCTCAAAAGTCACTGCCATCTTCCCGACGTTGAGAGCACCGACAAGTACAAGCATATGCAGATATCCCCTGGTATCCAGACACTCCATCACCACTCTCTCATTTTCGATAAAAAGGTCTTGCTTGTGACGAAGCAGCGGCATATTGACAGGATAGAGTTTCCCCGGAATATGTGTCAGGCTTTTAATGGTGAGATCCATAGGCATATGATAGCGGTGATAATCTTTGGGCGAAAGATAGAAGTTGATAAACTCCCCTCCTTCGAGCTGCTCAGCCTTGCCGATATAGTCACTCCCCAGTAGCGGATCGATCTGATACTGCATTCCTTTGATCTGATAGGCATTACCCTCCCTGATCGTCCCAAAATGCGTCACCAGCGAATCAGCCGGAGCGATGACTACATCTTCACCTTCTGTAATCTGACGCTCTTTGACAAATGCCCTGGTGAAAAGTGCATTGAGTGTCGGATACTCCTGAGGAGATTTAAACTCACTCATATCAAGCCCCATCAATGTGACATAACTGCCGTTGATCACCTTCTGTACTGATGCAGGAAATGCCTTGCCTGCAAATTTACCGAAAGCGGAAGAGATAGCAGAGGCATAGTGTCTAGACATTCTTTTCGCTCCTATAGTGTACCAGAGCATCTTTCATAAGCTCTATGTGGTAGTTCTCCTGATTGTTGATAAAATCAAAGAATTTTGCCAATTGAGGACTGTTGGATGCAACTGCTTCGGAGAGCTTGCGGCACTCCTCCTTGGCTGCCATCTCCTCGTCGATACCGGCAAGAAGGAATCCTTCGATATCCTCGACCTGATATAGTTCCTTGCTGACTACTCTCGGCACACCCAATATTCCCATCTTTGCCATCATATCTCCAAAGCTCTTGAGGTGAAAAAAGCTCTCATCCACCAGGATTTGAAAAATTCGATTGAGGTAAGCATCTTTGCTATGTGCCTTGAGGTAATTGTAGATCATAATCAACTCATACTCTTTGTAGCTCTCTTCAAAAAGAAAAAGTGTCAATGCATCCGTCGCCTCATCGCTTAATGGAATGTCATCCAGCTTTCTCTCCACATGGAAAGCTGTCACATCCTCATCAGGAAGATGCGATATCACATCTCGCATATAATGCAGATCACTGCTCATGCGATTGCCCAGTGCATGATTGGCACCGACCAGCTGCAGATCTATTTGATTGATGCGCTGTACGATATTATTGAGTATGACACTGAGCTGCTCTACTTTTACCGGAATGCTTTCACGATCATAGTCGTAGCTCTCTCCACTCTCTATCATCGCACTCTCGATCCAGGTAAAATGCCTGAATATAATATCTGAAAAATCAAAAAGCTTCTGTTTGTTTTCTCTCTTACTCATAAAGCCTGCTGTCAGGGTAGCAAGCCATAGCTCGTGTGTCATAATTGCCAATGTTTTCATCTGTTCTCCTCTTTTGGTGCGCAACTGTTTTCAATCCGGTAAGTAATCGGGGGATAGTCTGAATCCTCTACTCTCTCTACATAGGTATCCATCGCTGCCTTAAGGGCAATGGCAACCATCTCACTGCATGCAGCATCTTCCGGCGGTACATTTTCAAGCATCTTCATCGTCATATCGATCAACTCCTCTGCCCTCTCAAAACTCAATCCTTTGGCCTCTTCGGTAATCATGGAGCCTGCCACTACTGTCGTACTGCAGCCGATCGCCTGGAAGCGAATATCTTCTATTGTCGGCCCACTATTATTTTTGTTGACTCGTAGATAAATAGCAACCTTCTCTCCATTTTCAGGATTTTTTCCGATACCTTCGCTATCTGCATCTTGCATAGAGCCATAGTTTTTGGGCTCCATCATATGCTCGATGAGCTGTGCATCCACATTCATGCTACTCCCTTTTATTTATAATTCTTTTCAAGATTATTTAAGATTATATGATAGATAATACCATATCTTACATAAGGAAGTTAAAGCAGTATGGCAGTTTATATTCTTTTTGATACCGAAACAACCGGAAATCAGGAACAAGACCGCATCATTCAGATCGGCGGAATGATCATTCGCGGCAAATCAGAGATAGAGGTCTATGATGAACTCTGTTCTGCTGATGTACCTATCTCTATCGAAGCGATGGAGGTGCACAATATAACGCCGGATATCATCATCGGAAAACCTCTTTTTACCCAAACAAACTTTTACAAAAAGGTGAATGAGTATAATCAGCCTGAGAATTATCTCATCGCGCACAATATCTCTTTTGACTTGGGTATGTTGAAAAAAGAGGGATTTGAAAATCGCTACACCCTGATCGATACGGTTCGCTGTGCCAGACATCTCTTTGCCGATACACCCTATCACCGCCTGCAGTACCTGCGCTATGCTCTGGAACTCTACGAAGACGAGGAGGCAGAGGCGAAAAAACTGGGTATCACCATCAAAGCCCACGATGCTATTGGTGATGTGCTGGTCATGAAACTCCTCCTCTCCCGACTGGTGCAGGAGGTCAGGAAACAGTTCCCCGATGATGACATTATGAAAAAACTGGCGGAACTAACTCAGACTCCTGTCCTGATGAAAACATTTAAGTTCGGAAAGTACAAAGGCAGAGAGATAGAGGAGGTCGCCGGTGAAGATGCGGGCTATCTCAAATGGATGCGCAAAACGCTTGACTTGGACGAAGATATGACTTATACACTAGATTACTACCTGTAAATGGATA
>JAYEOH010000003.1:0-5798 GCA_034722775.1 Campylobacterota bacterium
ACCGAAGAGGTTAAAGACAAAAAAGAGATCGCACAGGTAGCCACCATCTCTGCAAACTCCGATGAGACGATCGGAAACCTCATCTCGGAAGCAATGGAAAAGGTCGGCAAAGATGGCGTCATCACAGTCGAAGAAGCCAAAGGGATCAATGATGAGCTTGAAGTGGTGGAAGGAATGCAGTTTGACAGAGGATATCTCAGTCCCTACTTCGTCACCAACAGTGAAAAGATGACTTGCGAACTGGAAAATCCTCTCCTGCTCCTCACGGATGGCAAAATCACTTCACTCAAAGACCTCGTACCAGTACTGGAGCAGATCCAGCAATCAGGAAGACCGCTTCTCATCATTTCGGATGATGTTGAAGGTGAAGCGCTGGCAACACTGGTACTCAATAGACTCAAGGGTGTGCTCAATATTGCTGCCGTCAAGGCGCCTGGCTTTGGCGACAGAAAGAAGGCAATGCTTCAGGATATAGCTATTCTCACAGGTGCCACGCTCATCACTGAAGAGCTGGGACTCTCTCTCGAGAAAGCTACACTGGCTGATCTAGGTCAGGCATCTCGCGTCGTCATCGACAAAGACGATACGGTTATCGTCGACGGAAAAGGCGACGGCACCGCTGTGGAGGCAAGAGTCGGTGAGATCAAAACACAGATCGGCAACACCAGCAGCGAATATGACAAAGAGAAGCTCCAGGAGAGACTGGCAAAACTCAGCGGCGGTGTTGCGGTTATCAAAGTAGGCGCAGCCACAGAGACAGAGATGAAAGAGAAAAAAGACCGTGTCGATGATGCACTCTCTGCCACTAAAGCAGCAGTAGATGAAGGTATCGTCATCGGTGGCGGGGCTGCATTCATCAAAGCAAGCCAGAAGGTATCACTCGATTTGGCAGGCGATGAGCAGGTCGGCGCAGAGATCATCCTCAGAGCGATCACGGCACCGATGAAGCAAATCGCAAGCAATGCCGGATTTGATGCCGGTGTCGTCGTAGACAAAATTGCCAACAGTGATGTAGAAAATCTCGGATTCAATGCTGCCACAGGCGAATATGTCAATATGCTCGAAGCAGGAATCATCGATCCGCTGAAAGTAGCACGAGTTGCACTCCAAAATGCAACATCAGTTGCCAGCCTGCTGCTTACCACTGAAGCGACCGTCAGCGACATCAAAGAGGCACCGACTGCAGCGCCTGCAATGCCTGATATGGGTGGAATGGGCGGCATGCCGGGGATGATGTAGGGAGGCAAGCGAGAGGAGACTCTCGGCACCTTCTATTTTCTTCTCAGGCCATATGCCAATATGGTCTGGCATGCTAATCCCAAATTATCTCCCTTTATTACTATCAACCCGTATCAACTCCTGAAATTCAAAAGCCGGAGCAGGCTTGGAAAAGATATAACCCTGAGCATGGTCGCAGCCGAGTTTTTTCAGCATTGAGTACTGCTCCTTGGTTTCAATCCCTCCGGCAACCACTTCCAGGTTGAGAGCATGCGCAAGCACGACAATAGCCTTAACTGTCTCCTGATGATTTTTGTCGGTATCGACATTATTGAGCAGAGATCGGTCTATTTTCAGTGTATGGATGGGGAGTTTTTGCAGCTGTTCAATAGAAGATCCGCCCACACCGAAGTGATCGATAGAGAGATTGACACCTATTTTTTTCAATATCGAAAACTCTAAATCTGCCTTGATAGCATCCTCCATGGCATCACCCTCTGACATGTCAAGGTTGAAGTAGCGCGGATTGACTTTTTCATCAATAAAGAGCTGCTCAAGCCTCTCTCCAAGCTGATAGGTCAGCAGTTCTCGAACTGAAAGATTAATCGAGATCTCTATATCTTTAAAACCAAACTCACTCCAGTGCCTATGCTGACGGATTACCTCTTCCAGCACATACTCTCCTATATCTATGATCAAACCTGATGTCTCTGCCATATGAATAAATTTATCAGGAGTGATCAGTCCCAGCCGTGGATGGTTCCATCTGATCAACGCTTCTGCGCCACCAACGTCCATTGTTTTGAGATCAATTATAGGCTGATAATAAACTTCAAACTCTCTCTTCTCTAAACCCTGCTTGATCTCTTCAGCTATAAGCTTCTCATTGTCATGTACTTCATGCATCTCTTTTTGGAAAATCTCAACCGATCCGTCTTCTTTCTTTTTTGATTTCTCCAACGCTCCGTAGGCATGATCAATCAACTTGCTGGCATTTTTCCCATGATCAGGAAACAGCACAATACCGGTTGAAAATATAAGATGGGCATTTTTACTATTCAGCTTGAAAAACCTGGAAATCTTTTTGGAAATATCTTTTCCTTTTTCCAGTGCAGCCTGATCATCCCCAATATCTTTGACAATATAAAGAAAGTTGTCACAGTCCAAGCGATAAGAAGAAGCATTTTCACTCTCCAGTCCCGTCAAAAATTCTGCAAACTTCTTCAGTAGATTGTTGGTATAGCTTAGACCAAAAGTTGTTTTTATCTTTTCAAAATTATTAATACCGAAAATATAAAATGCCAATTTCTCTGACTCTCTCTGTGCAGCAATGACTAACTTATTGATATCTGAATTCGCTTTAAATTGACTGGGCAGATCGGTGAGAAAATCTATTTCCCCTAATATTTTTAAATTCTCATCTTCTTTGAATTCACTGCCGGCATCCTGAAATACACAAATAACCGAATTTTTAAAGTTCCATTCGGCATGGTCGATATAGAGATTGACATGGTGAACTGAACCCTCTATCGTCATCACCACTTTTTCAAGATGAATTGTTCCTTTGGTAATATTCCCCTGTTTTTTTATTACTTCAAAAAGCGCCTGAGGATCCGAATGCCCTACCTGGATAAGTATCTCTTTTTCCGGAATCATATTCGGATGAAAGGGTTGAAAATGGAGTAGTTTTCGTGCTGCCCTGTTGGCAGAGAGCACCTCATAGTCGCCAGAGAATACCACCACAGCCTCATCCTGGCACTCATTGGCATTTTTAAAGAGTTTGACCTCCCCTTTCAGTCTTCCGATCTCTTTGGCATAGTACCATTTCATCCATGCAAATAAGACAATAGCTGCCAGTACTGCGACAATACCTGTACTTGTTATATAATCCATCTCTCTCTCCTCCTATTTTTCGCTTGCTTTTTATTTTTCGCTTGCTTTCTTGCTCTTGTTGCGGCGTATCAACTCTTGAAATTCAAAGACCGGCAAGGGCTTTGAAAAATAGTATCCCTGGGCAATATCGCACCCAAACTCTTTGAGCATATTATAGGTCGCCTCATCCTCGATCCCCTCTGCTGTTATCTGAAGATCAAAATTATGCCCCAGCCCTATCATAGCAAGAACTATCTTCTGATGCTCGCTGTTGTGCACCATATCCGTTACAAAAGATTGGTCAATCTTTAGAGTATCCAGTGAAAAATCCTTCAGATAGGCAAAAGAGGAGTATCCTGTTCCAAAATCATCCAAAGCCAACTGCACCCCCATACTTTTCAGCCTTTCAAACTCTCTCACAATGCCTTCAGGATCCAGCATTGCAGCATTTTCCGTAATTTCAAATTTGACAAGAGCAGGAGATACCTGATGCCTGGTGAGTGTCTTTGAGATAAAGTCTACCACTTCTCCTGTCTCAATTTCACGAAAAGAGAGATTAATTGAAACTTGTATTTTATTGAACTTGAAAATTTCCCATTTTTTCTGCTGCTTGATCGCCTCATCGATGACAAACCTGCCAAGCTCAACTATCAGGCCGGTCTTTTCGGCAAAAGGAATAAATTCCGCCGGCGAAACCATCCCCCGTACAGGATGGTTCCATCGAATCAATGCCTCTGCACCCCAGACTAAATCATTTGCCATTGCAATGAGTGGCTGATAATAGAGTTCAAACTCTCCATTTTTCAAGGCATCCTGCATCTGATTGTACAGTTCAGCCTCATATAATTTATCTTTGGAAAAAAGACCTTCCTTGTCCGCAACAGTATATCCATTTCCCTGCTTTTTAGCCTCAGACAGTGCTTTATATGCACTATCTATCAAAATATCAACATTGGTGCCGCTTTTCGGAAAAAAACTTATACCTGTTGAAAATGTCAGAGGCAGCCTGCTGCCAGAGTAATCAAACAGCTCAGTCAAGCTATTTTCAATCTTTTTGACAATAGCCCTGGTCTCTTCTTCCTTGTCAATATCCAGTACTTGCAAAAGAAAGTTATTGCGCATCATATGATAAATTTTCCCATCCATTCCTTTGATAATATACTGGAGATGATCAGAAATTTTGCTAATAAGATTATCTGTTTTTTGGTACCCCAGCATCGCTCTGAGTTCAGTAAAATTATCGATCGAGACCAGCATCAAAGCAAAGCACCTCTCCTCTGCTTGCATTTTACTGATTTCCGTTCCGATATCATAAATGGCCCTATTTTGATTTGGAAGTCTGGTCAGCATATCTTTGTAGCGAAAAGAGGATATTTCCTGCTCCATACTCAAGTTACTCATAGCAATAATATAACATGGTGACGGATGAGCACCTGAACCCAAAAATATCTTGATGGACAACTCCTCTTCCGGTTTTACAATTCGACCTCGAACAACATACTCGTTTGCACTGCTGACTTGATCTTGATAGATTTCCAAAAAGTCATACAAGTTAATCAGATCCCCTTTTCCGACCTCCATTACAACAGCAGCACTCAGGGCTTTTGCATCAAACCCCTGTTCAATACCCAGCATCTCGGCACTTGATTTATTCGAAAATAGAACCTCTCCCGACTCTTCTATGATCAGGATACCTTCACTGTAGTTTTCTGAACTCTTTCTTGTCTTTGAAGTTTGAGTAAGGTTTCTGGAAAATTTTGAGTATTTTGAAGAACCTGAGCGAAGTTTTTTATAAATAGCGTAGAGTAGAAATAGAGATGCAGCAAACAGAAGAAATATTACTATAAGAGGTGTTGCTGTGAACGACAAATACACTGAATCTCCTTGAATAGTAATTATAAAGTACCTATTGTACCTAGAATTAAATAATGATTGCTAAAATTTATACTTCTGTCGGCAGATTGCCTCAATTTTCGTATCTGCATCCTCGATTACAAAAGTCATCTCAGGTCTAATAATATCCAGGGAAACACTCTTATTCCCAACAGTCACTTTTGCCCAACCTTCCTTGGCTCGGTTTCTGGGGTTGCTGGAAGAGTATTGCTCTTGCATCGCACTCCCCTGGTGCCTCTTTTGCTCCAAAACAAAAAGAGTCTGTTGCTGTAGTCTGCCAATAAGAGGGGGAAGCAAAGCAGCATGTTGTTCCAGCTTATAACTTATCACGCTCCTATATTCCTCTTTCAGGCGGGAGAATTCACCAAGAATCTGTATTAGCCGCGCAGCGATAGAAAAGCGCCGCAGCACCTCTTCTCGCTCTTTAACTCTCTGCTCTTTATGGAAAACTATCTGGGCGATTCTCTCTCCAAAACGCTGTTGATACTCATCCAGTGTGCAGAGCAGCTCCTGTTTGTCGGGAAGAATCATCTCTATCGCTGCGCTGGGTGTAGGCGCGCGCAGGTCAGAAATGAAGTCGCTGATCAATATATCCACCTCATGTCCCACTGCACTGACTACAGGAGTTTTCAGCCGATAAAGGGTGTCGGCAACGATCTCTTCATTGAATGCCCAGAGATCCTCCGCACTTCCTCCCCCTCGTCCCGTCACAATCACATCTGCATTCAGATTATCTGCGTATGCCAAAGCCCTGGCAATCTCTCCGGGTGCTCTATCTCCCTGTACCAGTGTATCGACGATCCGTACCGAAACCA
>JAYEOH010000003.1:5898-27813 GCA_034722775.1 Campylobacterota bacterium
CCGCCAGGCTTCAGCGCACGGTAAAACTCCTGCAGTGCCTCTACCCTGTCGACAACATTGCGGATACCATAGGAGATCGAGATAATATCGGTTCCTTCATCTTCTACGGGCAACTCTTGCGCTTTTCCCTCAAGAAAATCGGCAAAATCTACCTTTTCTCTCGCCACTTTCAGCATCCCAACAGAGGGATCAACACCCGCATATTTTTCAACTTCAATACCATGTTTTTGGGCTCTTTCACGCCAATAGAGCAGCAGGTCACCCGTACCGCACGCAACATCCGTGATCTGAGTCAAGCTCTCTTTTCCCAGCAAACTATAGGCTTTATCACACCCTTTTCTTCGCCACTGCTTGTCAATTCCAAAGCTCAATACCCTGTTTGCCAAATCATAGGTTGAGGCAATCTCATCAAACATCCCTACTATTTTTTCCTGTTTTTCCTGTTTTTGCTCTTTATCCATCTTTTTCCTTGCTCCATATAATCATATCAGTTTCTCTTTTTTCACTATGCAAAAAGGTTAAATCTTTGTCGATATTATAGGTTAAATTATGTGAAGAGAGCTTAGGTGTTTGATAAAAAAGATACCAGTCAATATGCTCAGAGAGTGCCCGAAGCATCCCCTCCCCTCCTTCGATCAATACAAAAGAGGGCTTTTGCAGAAAATTCAAATCACTACTGACCAAAACTTCTCGACCCTCCACGCTATAGAGAGGAATACTTTGATCAAACTGCTTCTTCCGGGAGTAGATAGTAACATCAGGCGGCAAACCTCCGGAAAATCGACAATCAAGTGTCGGGTGATCTGTTCGTACCGTATTTCCCCCAATCAACAGCCTGTCACATACTTCACGCAACTGATGCACATGTCTCAGTGACACTTGTGAGCTCAAATATCCTCCTCCTATCTTTCCATTGAAAGTCTGTGCCAGCTTGAAAAGAACGAAGGCTCGTTTTTGCCAAACAAGAAAAGGCTCGATGAGACTTTTTGCCGCATCTTCCTCCATGCCGATCTCAACCTTGATACCGGAGGCTTCGAGTATGGCAGAACCGCCGCTATGAGAAGAGATCGGGTCCGCTGTAGCTATCACCGCCTTTTCTAACTTCAATCTTGAGAGCAGTGAAGCACAGGAGGGGGTTTTTCCCTCATGACTGCACGGTTCCAATGTAACATAGATCGTACAATTTCTAAAAAAATAGGGAGGAAGCTGAAGCAGGAAGCTATGTGCCCTATGAGCATCAAAGCGATCAAAATTGATCTTGGATCCGGAGAGCTTTTCATAGGCAGAGAGTAGTGCCAACACCTCGGCATGCGATGTGCCGGCTTTCCGGTGGGCTTCGATCGCTATGATCTTCCCCCGATGTGTCACAACCGACCCTACTGATGGGTTGGGATAAGTCAACCCCTGATACTCCCAAGCCTTTTCAAGGGCAAGATTCATACAGAGCTGATCTAACTGCATTGCTACTTTTGTCTATTCCAGTCAAAATAGGTTTTAGCCGTGAGAATATCCCGATAAGAGTAGGACTCATCCCCATGCCTGGTTTCGACAGTGATCCCTTTGTTGTCCACACTTTTAAGAACACCTTTGAGTCTATCCTGACCCGGGACTTTGAGCTTGACATTTTCACCGATCGCACTTTTGAAATGCTCTGTTTTTCGCAATCTTCTCTCAATACCTGGAGAACTGACTTCCAGTCGGTAAGGAGAGCTCATAGGAGGATGTACATCCAAAAAGGGAGATAGAGCATGGGAAATTTCGGCGCAAAGATCCAAGTTAACGCCTTCTTCTCTGGTAATAGAGATACGAAAGATTGTCTCTTCCCCCTCACTCACTACCTCACTGTCATAAAACTCTGCGCCATTCGCCTTGACAATCTTCGCTATTTCACTATCAAGACTCATCGCTCTTATCCTCTTTACGCTCAATTTGCTTGAAAAGCTCTTCCATCCGAGTGATCTTTTCAAGCTGATGGTCAAACTCAAATGTCATACGCGGGGCCTTAAACCAACCCTCTGTCTGCTTGCAGCGGTTCTGGATATAGCTTGCCACACTTCGCAGCTGCTTAAGAGCTTCGCCCTGCTCTTTTTCAGTTAGAAAAGAGGGCTCTATGTACACTTTTGCATCACTGCGGCCCTTGGAACAGACCACATCCGTAACCAATAGAGAGTTGATCCGACTATCTTCGAGTGTACCGAGTGCTTCCGGGATAATCTCCTTCAGTATTGACTCTACACGATGCCTCTTAATCTCCTCCTGGGTCATAGCGTGACTTGCTCCTCCACATCTTTGAAGGTTTCAAAAGTATCGCCAGCTTTGATATCATTATAGTTTTCAAGCATAATACCGCACTCAAAACCATTTTTGACCTCTCTGGCATCTTCGGTAAAGCGCTTCAATGAAGAGATAGTACTGGTATAGATCACAACACCATCACGGATCAGACGAGCTTTGCTGCCTCTGGTAATGACACCTTCGGTTACTTTTGATCCGGCAATAGTTCCAACCTTCGCAACAACGAAAGTTTCACGAACCTCTGCCTGACCGGTAACTTCTTCACTGACCACCGGACTCATCATACCGCCAAGAAGTGCTTTGACATCATCAAGCAGATCATAGATAATAGAGTAGGATTTGATCTCTACACCAAGTACTTTTGCTTTTTTCTTGACATCGCCGGTAGGCCTGACATTAAATCCTAAAATAACCGAATTTTCACTGGCATCAGCCAATGTAACATCGCTCTCCGTAACACCGCCGACACCTTCATGGATGATATTTACTTTGACCTCTTCATTTTTCAGCTTTTCCAAACTTCCCTTGATTGCCTCAAGAGAACCCTGCACATCTGCTTTGATGATCACAGGCAGTGACTTGAGCTGCCCCTCTGCAATCAGTGCAGAGAGATCATCCAGGGTCGCCTTGGTACTTTTGGAGAGCTGTTTTGCGCGGGCATACTCTGCGCGTTTTTCTGCCAACTCTCTGACATCTCGTTCACTCTCCATAACCATGAGCACATCACCTGCTCCGGGAACCTCGTTGAGTCCGATGATCGCAGCCGGTGTCCCTGGTCCGATCTCTTTCAGTACTGTTCCGTCATCACTTCGCATCGCTCTCACACGGCCATAGGTATTGCCAACAATGACATTGTCACCCACACAAAGGGTACCGTTTTTGATAATTACATTGGCAACAGGACCAAATCCTTTTTCCAATGAACTCTCCACAACGATTGCTTTAGCCTCTCTTGTGGGATCAGCTCGAAGCTCCATCATTTCAGCTTGCAGCAAAATCACATCAAGGAGCTCATCGATTCCCTCGCCACTGTGTGCAGAGACATTGACAAACTCGTACTCTCCGCCCCAGTCAACTGCCAATACATCCATCTCCGCCAATTGAGATTTTACCATCTCAGGGTTGGCACTTGGTTTATCGATTTTATTGATCGCAATGATCGTAGGGACACCAGCAACTTTGGCATGCGAAATCGCTTCGCGTGTCTGCGGCTTGACACCATCATCTGCTGCAACAACAATAATAGCGACATCAGTCGCCTGTGCACCACGGGAACGCATCTCAGTAAAGGCTTCGTGACCCGGCGTATCGACAAAAGTAATCTTCTTGCCATTTTTTTCTACCTGGTAAGCACCGACATGCTGTGTAATTCCACCGGCCTCTCTCTCAGCTACTTTTGCTGAGCGGATCTTGTCAAGCAAAGAAGTTTTACCATGGTCGACATGTCCCATAATGGTGATAACCGGGGGTCTCTCCTGCGTATCTCCATCTTCGACATCATCATAAGCAGCCGAATAATCAAGCGCATCAAGAGGGTTGATTGTTGTCACCTCAACTTCAAACTCCTCTGAGAGAATTTCTATCGCATCTTTATCAAGAAAATCATTTTTTGTCACCATTGTACCCAAAGTAAAGAGCACCTTGACGACTTCTCCCACGCTCTTACCGACTTTTTCGGCAAACTCATATACTCTTACATTTTCAGGAATCTCAATTACACTGATCTTTTCACCCTCTTCTTCTCTATGGTATTTCTTTCTTTTGCCTCCGCCTCGACGAATCGAACGCCTCTGCTGCGGGCGGAAAGTGTTTGCCTGCGGACCTCTCTTTTTCTGCTCCGCTTTGCGCCGCTCATCCTGACGCTTCATCTCTTCATAGATATTCTTATCACTAAAATCCAAAAGTACGACTTCTGCATCATCATAGATTTCATCGCTGCCGCCAAAATCTCCGCCAACCATAATATCGAGTCTTTCGCCACTCTCTTTAGCTTCGGCAGCTCTTCTTATTTTTTTCTTTTTAGGAGCAGCAGGTACCGTGTCTGCCATACTGATCTTCTTTTTTACCGGTGCCCGCTTCGCTTTTCTGACGATTGTAATACCGCCACGGGAAAGTGATTTTTTCTTTGGTAATTTCTTCTCTTCCTTGATGCTCTCTGCAGTTTCTGCACTGCTCTCGGCACTTTCACTCTCTCCTCTCTTCCTGGCACTCTTTTGAATACCCTTTGGAAGTGCAACACTCTCTCTCTTCGCTTTTTCTTCTCTCTTGGGCACTTCAGCTTCAGCCTCGGGCACTTTTTCCTCTTTCGATTCAGGCTCTTTCTTTGCAGAAGATGGTAT
Organism: Campylobacterota bacterium; assembly: GCA_034722775.1. GTDB lineage: Bacteria > Campylobacterota > Campylobacteria > Campylobacterales > Sulfurovaceae > SZUA-451. Next base: position 10,533 of record JAYEOH010000003.1, read on the forward strand.
GGTGGCAGCTTCAGCTTCCTCGGTCATACTTTTACTATCCGGGGACTCTTCCGGCTGAGACACCTCAGGACTCTCTCTCTCTTCTATTTTCTTTTTTACAATTGTTATTTTAGATTTTGAAGCAGGCTTCCCGAAGCCCTTTGGCAGCGTTCCGCTAATGGCATAATCGACAAGTACTCCTGCCTCTTCCATGCTGATAGAACTATTCGCAGCTTTCACGCTGTATCCCAGCTCTTTGGCTTTCTCTAGCAACTCACCGTTGGAGAGGCCTGCCTCGTCTGCGACTTCCTGGATTCTAACTTTATCCATGCTTTATTAACTCCTTTAAAAACTTAGTAAACCGTTCTTCGTCTTGTTTGAAACGCTTCGCTAAACCTTTGGTCTTTTTTTTACTGTTTATGCAGTTATGACAAAGATAAAAACTTCGTCCCCGCCCTTGATATGCGTTGATTTGATTGGTATCCTGTTGTAGTCTGATCATAGAATTTTGTGCATTTCTCTCTCTGCATGAAAGACACATACGAATTGGTTCGCTCATTTTTACGCCATTATACCAAAAAGAGTTTAACTCTTCGCTGTTGCGCCATAATTATCGAGCGCCCTGTTGAAAACCCTGAATTGGGGAAATTGTTTTTGCAATACATCTGCAATCTTCTGGGCATCATCGGCGTAACAAAGAGAGAAAAATGTCGATCCGCTGCCCGAAAGTGTACTCATCAAGGCACCATGCCTCAATGCAAGACGCTGTACTTCAAAGAGTTCCGGCATCATCTTCATACGTCGATTTTGATGCAGTTTATCCCTTGACGCAATACGCAGAAGATCCCAGGATTCGCTCATAAATAGCGCCGTCATAAAAGATGAACGGGAGAGTGAATAGACTGCCTCCTCTTTCTTGTAGACCTTGGGGAGAACAGTGCGTGACCGTGCTGTTGAAATCGTCCTGTTTGGGACGACTAAAACAGCACGAAGATAATCCGGAAGCCGTCTTTTTTTGCTGTACACACGATCACCTTCGACACAGGAGACATTGAATCCGCCCATCACCGCCGAGGTTATATTATCAGGGTGGTGCTCGTAGCGCAGTGCACGGTTAAGAATTTCGCGCTTGTTGTATTTGACGCCTGCCGCTGTATATGCCGCAGTAAGTGAACCAACGATAACTGCCGAAGAACTTCCCAAACCTCTGGATATAGGAATGCGATTAGTAAATTCAAAACGAAAGATCGGGTTTTTTTTAGCCAGGCGCTTATAATTTTCATTAAATATATTGAGAAAGAGTGTATTCTTTTTGATCCTTGGGTTATCTGCACCTTCTCCCCTGGTCGAAACACTCAGAAATTGTGAAGGCTTGATAATAATTTCATTACGCAGATCAATAGCCAATCCAAGAGTGTCAAATCCTGGTCCCAGATTGGCACTGGTTGCCGGTACACTTATAAACACAGCTCCCCTTTTTTCATTTTATCCAAGTCTAAACAGCCGGCAGCACATAATTTGGTGTCGACACCTCATCGATTGCCAAAGTTGCCAACGAAGAGGGCAATTCAAACTTCTGAGGAATCATTTGATCAAACTTTTGCGTTATTATAGTTTCTTTTTCTTTGACAAAATATAGATTTCCCATTGCCTTGACAGGCTTATTGCCGTTGAGGGCAAAAGCACTACAGCCCCAAAAAGGAATATTTTTGATAATTTCTATCGTCCTGAGGATAATGTAGGTCAATTTGATCGCCATATAGCTTCCCGGCCCACGAGTGTAAATCATACTCGATACCGGATAACGATCCATCAATTCAGTAATCACAGGGAGGAGTATATCGGAGGTTTTCTTTTCGCTCTCAATCTTCTCTATCAATGTGCCGTCTCGGTAAACCCCCAACAGAATAGGAGAGGAGAGGGAGAGTATGAGGAGTGTATAACTAGGCGAAACTTTTTGCAAATTCTCTACTCTGCAGCGATTCTATCGTTGCCATTTCATAGTTTTGACTATCCGAAAGGAGTGCGGATGTCAATCTATAGTTAAGCTTATGGCTTCCTGCAAAAGCTGTGTAACTTCCCAAAATATTATAACCCGACACCATCATATCGCCCATAGCATCGAGGATTTTATGACGAACAAATTCATTGTCAAATCTCAATCCTTCCGGATTGAGAATCCTGTGGTCATCCAGACCGATTGCATTTTGCAGTGTCGCTCCGAGTGCAAGGTTTTGGCTCTGAAGATACTGAATATCTTTGGCAAAACCAAATGTTCTTGCGCGCGCGATCTCATTGATGAATCCTGTTGTGCTGAATTCAAATTCTCCTTTTTGATGACCGATCACAGGATGTTCAAAATCAATTTCAAAATCAAAAGTTGCACTTTGGGAAGGAGAGAGCCTTACAAACTTCTCTCCATCCCTCACCTCTACCTCTTTTTTGATACAGATAATCTGCTTGCTCCGATCCTGCTCTTCGATTCCTGCCTCATCAAGGAGAAGACAGAATGAGATGGCGCTTCCATCCATCACAGGCATCTCACTGCCGTCAAGGATTACACGCAGATTGTCGATACCGTAGGCATATACAGCAGCAAGAAAATGCTCTATGGTGGAGATAGACCCCTTTTCGCTGCCGATAACTGTTGCCATCTGTGTATTGACGACACTATCCGGTGAGAGAGGAACACTCATGGCCAAATCTTCTCTGTAAAAAATTATCCCGGCATCCTCATTGAGTGGTTCGAGTCGAAGTTTGATCGGTTCGCCTTTATGCAGACCGATTCCGATCACTTCAACAGATTGCGCTATAGTTCTCTGTTTCATCTTCCCCTCCTTTTTATGATACTTGTCCAAAGTACACTATTAAAAATTTAGTATATCATAAAATCTTCAAATTACAAAATATGAATATTTTATACTTTAGCTATGCCCCTGCAGTGTTACCATCGTTAACATTAAAAATAATTTTATCGGCATCCTTGAATATCTTTTCTATATTATCTTTAATCCATTTCTTATCCAGCCACTCTACGGGTCTGACCTCTATGCCCTGCACAAGAATACCAAAGTGCAGGTGATCTCCCATTGCCAAACCGGTTGCGCCTGTTTTAGCAATCATTTGACCGACTTGCACCTCATCGCCCTCTTTGACTTTGAGTGTCGAGCAGTGCCCGTAGAGTGTATAGAGACCCAAGCCATGATCGATCATCGGCATATTGCCATAGATACCATTGTAGTCTGAAAAGACAACAATGCCACTATTGGATGCAGTGATCGGTGCCATCTGCGTGCTTGCCATGTCATATCCCAGATGGTAGGATTCGGAGATCGTTTTAGTTTTATCTGTCGTGTAGTAGTATCTATGATCTCCAAAACTGGCTACCTTCTGTCCATTTTTCAGTGGGTAAAATCTCTTGATCTTCCAACTATCGAGTATTTCATCGGAAACCCTGGATGCATATTTATGAATCAGCTTTTCATTATCTATGCGCATTGTCTCATTGACAGACTTAAGCCTTGCAAGTCTATCCTCTTTCATGTATTTCGGATCCTGCTCTGCCAAATCCGTAATTTTTCCATCGATAAACTTGTTGGAAGCCTTGATATTGGAAGTGCGATACTTTTTATTTTTCAGATAGAAAGGCACTTCTGCTTTTCGCTCATTGCCGGCTTTGTCCCGGGCGACAACTCTGGCCTGGAAGCTATCCTGTGTAAATGGCCAGGCGATCAGGGCAGCATAGTACCCATCCTCTTTATATGGCTGTGCCTTAAACTTGTTTCCTCCAGCCTGAACATAGAGTTTATCCAGAGCATCATCATCAGATGCCTGGAAAATGACCAGGGCACTCCCCCCCTGTGTAATACTATACGAATTGGAAAGGATATTGACATTGGGGCGCCGATAATCGATCTTGAACTCGATCACTTTTTCGATACTGTTCCCCATAAGATAGTTCCACTTGCTTGCATCAGTTGCCTGAATCTTTAGAGTCAAAACTTTTGCCTTGCGGTCCAGTTTGCCTTGAGAATACTTTACAGATACGACCTCTTCCTTGACACCCCCCAGATGGTCTGCTACGACAACTGGTATTTCAGTTTTGCCGTCGCTCAGGGTCACCTGATAGCTTTTTAAGCCAAAATTATCCGAAATTTTTATCTTCAATGGGTCCTTTGCATTCCAATAGGTATGCTCTGGAGCCTCAACTGTAGGGGGTACACGCTCAAAATCTTCTGCTGTATAGAGATAGATGGCACCGCCAATGGCGCCGCCCAATATCAAGACCAAAAGTATAATCCATCCTATTTTGCTGCCTCTTCTTCCTCTTCTTCTCATTAATTTTTTCCTTCTTTCTATCTATAATAGATCAATTTGTTTCAGAATTTTATCCAAAATCTCTTCAATATTCCCAAACTCCACAGTAAACCCGCAGGCATTTTTATGTCCGCCCCCGCCAAAATATTCAGCCAGAGAAGAGATATCCTGCTGCTTGCTTCTCAATGACACTTTGACATGCGACTTCTGCTGCACTAATAATATGCCTATCTCAACTGTCACCAAAGAGCGGGCATAATCAACAACACCCTCCATATCGCTCATTTTGGCTCCCGTGGCAGTGAACATCTCCTGATCTGCTTTCATAGATGCTATAGTTGCGTCACGATGCAGAGTGACTGTATCCAATACCTTTCCAAGCATTCTCAGTGAAGCAAGTGAACGACGCTGTGTCAGATTGAAGGCGACTTGCTTGTGGTCTGCACCATGAGCCATTAACTCTACAGCAAAAGCAAAAACCTCTTCATCGACATTGTTGGTCGTAAAATAACGGGTATCCGAGAGAAGTGCGGTATAAAAACAGGTTGCAACCTCTGCCGTAACAGGAAATTTATCCTCCAGTGCATTATAGGCAACATGTGAACTTGCAGTGAGCAGAGGATCTACCAGATTTAGCGTTCCGTAGTTTTGATTGGTCTGATGGTGATCTATATTGACTATTTCACGACCCACCAAGTCAAAACCCAGACGATCAATACTGCCGCAGTCACAGGCGATGATCAAACTATCTGCATAATCTATCTTCTGTTTGATTTTAGAAAAATTTGGCAGAAAGTCAAGATGCCGCGGCAGATCAATCGAATAGTTCACGACCTCTACCTGCTTGCCATACGCCTTCAGAAGCGTATATACTCCCAGAGATGTCCCGAGCGCATCTGCATCAGGATTGATATGGGAAAGGACTGTCACTGTGCGGTAACAGTCAATGATCGTTTTTAAATTTTCTTCTTGCATCTATTGCTTTACACGACGATTCGAGCTTCTGGGGACCACTCTCTTCTCTTCAACTTTCATAGAGAGATCAATCCAGTTTGCCTGGTGAATGATGCTGCCGGAAGAGATCGCATCCACACCTGTTTTTGCCAAATCGACAATTGTCTCAAGAGTAACATTACCGCTTGCCTCAAGAAGGATATGAGGATAGTTTTCATTTCGATATACAACCACTTCACTAATCCCCTCCAGTGACATATTGTCGCACATCACAATGTCTGCACCCACCGCCATCGCCTGCTGAACCATCTCAAAAGTTTCACACTCGATCTCTACTTTTGAGGTAAAAGGAATGGTTCGCCTCACCTCGTCCATAAAGCTCTGCAGATTGTCAATGGTTTGCAGATGTGTATCCTTGAGCATCAGACAGTCATCCAGCCCCATGCGATGATTGACTCCTCCGCCGCAACGCACTGCATACTTTTCAAACTCTCTCAGCAGCGGCCGTGTCTTTCGGGTATCGAGCAGTTTGACACCGCTGCCCTCCAATGCTTTGACATAGGACTCTGTCAATGTTGCGATCGAACTGGCATGCAGCAAAACATCCAGGATGGAACGCTCCAGGGAGAGCATGGTTTTATTGTCACCAAAGATCCAAAGCAGCTTATCACCCTTAAGAAACCGGTCACCATCATTATATGCCCAATCACAGGTGAGCCCATACATCTCCGCCAACACTTCAACATACTCTTTACCACTGAGGACACCGTCACTTTTGGCGATGACATAGGCACGGATCTGCTTGTGCACACTAACTCGGGAGAAGAGGTCTCCCCTCCCTACATCTTCTGCCACCAACGCTTCTAAAAACTTCTCTTTTTGCATTTTGATACTCTCTACTTGATTTCCAGCATTCGCTGAAGTGCGATATTGGCCCACTTGGCAGTATAGTCGTCGACGACTATCTCATTGATAGGCTGACCATCCTCTATTGATTTTAATGTGAGATAAAGGTCTTCGAGTGTCGTTTCATTCATCGTCGGGCACTCCGGCTTGGTCGAAGAGAGAACATAAGTATTTTTCTTGCGCATTCGATTGACAAGATTATACTCCGTACCTACTGCCACTTTCTGCTCGGGGTCAAGCTCACCGACATACTTGATCAGCTGGGAGGTTGAGCCTGAAAAGTCAGCCGAGAGAACGATCTTGGGATCACACTCCGGATGAACTGCGATCTTGATACCCGGATATTTATTGCGATAAAATTCGATATCATCCAGGGTAAAAAGCTGGTGTACAGAACAAAATCCATTGAAACAGATCACATCCGCCTTCTTGGGATCGCACTCTCCCTCCCCGATCACACAGGACTTCAATCCCATCTGTATCGCAAAGTTCTGCCCCAGGCAGCGATCTGGCACAAAGAGGATTTTTTTGCCGCTCTCCAATCCTTTTTCAATGATCTTGAAAGCATTGGAGCTGGTACAGACCATACCGCCCATCTCTCCGACTTTTGATTTGACGATAACATCAGAGTTGATATAAGTTATAGGAAGTATATCCTCTTTGGCAATACCCCGTTCCACCATATAGTTCACACTATCGTCAAAATAACTGCCATCGATCATCCGTGCCATAGCACAGCAGGCAATTTTGGGCATCAATACACGCTTTTCAGGAGCAATAACTTTTACGCTCTGCCCCATAAAACCAACACCGCAAAAGACAACCCATGGATTTTTATCAGCTTGACAACGCCGGGCAAGCTCCAGACTGTCACCCGTAATATCTGCCATATCAAAAACTTCATCTCGCTGATAGAAATGTGCGACAACCGTCACATCCAACTCACGCTTCATTCTTTCAATTTCAGCTTTGTAATCTATACTCATCTCGCTATTCCTCTTCGTCTAAATTCTGGTTATTTTATCTAAATTCGGTTAAAATTGCACCTACACTAATATATAAATGGATTAAAATGGATTTTTTCAATCAAAACATACTTCTTTATCTGTCGGCCTATCTCATTGCAGGTATTCCCTTTGGCTATCTTCTGGCAAAACAGTTTGCCGGAGTTGACATCAAGGAGGCCGGCAGCGGAAATATTGGGGCAACCAATGTCCTCAGGGTCATCAAAGAGCAGGACCCCAAGCTGGCAAAAAAGCTGGGTGCTATCACGCTCTTTCTCGATGCTTTCAAAGGGGTCGCCGTTCTCCTGGTTGCGATGATGCTGGGCGCAAGCGAATCCATACTCTGGACGATAGCGGTATTGGCAGTCATCGGGCACTGCTTTTCCGTCTTCTTAATGTTTGAAGGAGGCAAAGGTGTCGCAACGGGCTTTGGAGTACTGGCGGTAATGATGCCGATGGCTGCAGTTGCTGCTATAGCTGTCTGGGGAATCGCAAGCAAGGGACTCAAGATCTCTTCTCTCTCTTCTCTCATCGCACTGGCAGCCTTTATCATCGCCAGCTACCTCATCTATCCTGATGTTCCCGGTATTCATTCGCACTCTCCCATCTGGGTCATCTCTATCATCATCTTCTACAAGCATATTCCCAACATTGTCAGGCTCTTCAATAAAGAAGAGGGCAAGGTTGTATGACTATCCACATCAAATCACTGCAAATCGATGCAATTATCGGCCTGCTTGATTTTGAGCGCGAACTGGAACAACGGGTCTGCGTCGACCTTGAAGCAGTTTACAGTTATGACAAAAAAACATTTATCGACTATGCTGACTTGTCTGAATTGATCGAAAACCGGATCAAAAATGAGCGCTATCTCCTGCTCGAAGAGGCACTTCTGGATCTTAAAGAGAAAATTGGCGAAACCTACCCTGCCATGGAAACATTGAAGATCAAAATTGCCAAACCCGATATCCTGAAAAACTGTACTGTTGCCCTGAGTCAGACCTGGGAAATAGAATAGCCTCTCCTCATTTCTGCAATTTTTTTAAAAAAACTTTAATCTTGCCCAAATTTATGCTATAATTTTAAATAAATCTTAAATAAAAGGATATTCATTTATGAGAATATTAATCATAGAAGATGAAGTAACCCTAAGCAAAACGCTCTCGGATGGTCTCAAAGAGTTTGGTTACCAAAATGATGTAGCAGAAAACCTGAGTGACGGTCGATACTATCTCGATATCCGAAATTATGACTTGGTATTGCTTGACTGGATGCTTCCGGATGGCAATGGTATAGACCTGATCGCCGACATCAAGGCAAAAACACCCAAAACATCGATCATTATACTCTCCGCACGCGACGACAAAGAGAGTGAGATTGAAGCACTCCGCACCGGTGCGGATGACTATATCAAGAAGCCTTTTGATTTTGAAATTCTTGTCGTGCGTATCGAAGCAAAACTTCGATTTGGCGGCAGCAACATTATCGAAATAGAAAATCTTATCATCAATCCTGAAGAGGAGAAAATACTCTATGACGGAAAAGAGGTCGAACTCAAAGGGAAACCTTTTGAAGTACTGACTCATTTGGCAATGCATAAAGACCAGATCGTTTCAAAAGAGCAGCTGCTCGATGCGATCTGGGAAGAGCCTGAACTCGTTACTCCCAATGTAATCGAAGTGGCAATCAACCAAATCAGGCAAAAGATGGACAAACCTCTCGAGATCACGACAATCGAAACCGTACGCAGAAGAGGTTATCGCTTTTGCTTTCCCAAAAAAGTATAAGAACCAGCTTTCTTATCAAGCTCTCCGCCGCTATGGCGGCACTGCTTCTCTTTTTTTCAACAATACTCTATAGCTATATCACCTACAGTGTAGACCAGGAGCTTCGATCCTCACTGATGAAGCAGGCCAAATATATTTTTGCAACCTATCCTGATGTCAAGAAGGGCATAGAAGAAAATCATAAAATACTCCAAAAAACACTCAGCATCAATGCTCATATTATATATCTCCCAAAATCACACTACAAATCAACCCATATACGCACGATCAAAAAAGGAAAAGAGTATTTTATTGAACTGCTTTTTCCTTATAATTTTGAAAATCAAACCTATCTGAACATCTCTGCAAATGTCACCGAACAAAAACGCTTGCAGCAGCAAGTCTACAAAGCCATTGTCTTCATTAACCTTCTGGGAATGGGATTGATCATCCTCTATGCCTATTTTCTTTCAGGGATGCTCATCAACCCCATTCGTATCCTGGCAAAAAAACTCTCCATAAGAAATGAAGCGATGATGGAGCCTATCAAAACCGATGACCTCCCCCGAGAGTTTGAACCGCTTTCAGAATCTATTAATGTTTTGATTTCGCGCATTCAGAACTTCATAAAGTATAAAAAAGAGCTCTTTATCGGTGCAGCGCACGAGCTGAAAACACCACTGGCAGTTATGAAAACCAAGACACAAGTCACTCTTCTCAAGCGAAAAACCACTGAAGAGGACCTCAAGGCAGCGCTCAAACAAAATATCACTTCGATCGACGAGATGAATAAAATCGTCAGCTCCATACTGGAATTTGGCCGTGCAGAGGGCGCACAGTTTGAAACGCCCGAGGATATCGATGTAATCGATTTCCTTAAAAGAAAAGCCAACGACTACAATATCCTTGCCAATGCCAACCACCAAAAGTTTAGCTGCGATCTTAAACCCGAACAGTATATTATGAATATACAGCCGCTGCTTTTAACCCAAATACTGCAAAATTTTATTCAGAATGCCCTCAAGTTTACCCCTTCTGAAAAAAAAGTCGAGCTTAAAAGCTATCCTCAGGATGGACATCTTGTTATCGAAATTATTGACGAAGGCAAAGGAATCGATGAAGGAGAGGATCTTTTCGCTCCTTTTCTTCGGACGAAAGATTCTGATGGTGTCGGTTTAGGACTCTTTCTTGTCAAGAGTGCGGCAGATGCCATGGGCGCGAAAACAGAACTATTCAACAGGACAGGTCATCCAGGAACTGTTGCCAGAGTGACACTACCGAAGTACCCGTTTTGCAAGATATAAAAAAACAATAGAAACTTTTAAATAAAGCATAAGCTTGGTTAAGTTATAACACCATAATCTAAAAATAGCCGAGGTAAATATGGCCCTTGTAATAACCGATGAATGTATTGCCTGTGATGCGTGCCGCGAGGAGTGTCCCAATGAAGCGATCGAAGAGAATGATCCAATCTACATTATCGATGTCGACCGATGCACTGAGTGCGTAGGGCACTATGATGAGCCCTCCTGTATCGCTGTCTGCCCGGTTGACTGCATCATCTCTGACCCCAACACGGTAGAGAATGCTGAAGAGCTTAGATTTAAATTTGAGCAGTTACAAAAAGAGGAATAGAAGAGTCCCAAATGGCCAAACGAACCGCAATCATCGATATAGGTTCCAACTCCGGCAGACTAGTTATCTTTGAGCGCACCAGCCGGTTTGGTTTTCATCTCATCTGTGAACAGAAAAGCAAAGTACGCATTGGAGAGGGTGCTTATGCCAAAGGCGGGAATCTGCAGCCTGTCGGCATAGAACGCGCTTACCTGGCTTTGGAATCCTTCATCCAAACCACCAAAAAATATCATGTTCATAAAATACTCTGTGTCGCCACTTCTGCACTCAGAGATGCTCCAAATGGACCAGAATTTGTCCAATGGGTACGCAAAAACCTCAATCTCTCCATCAAGATCATAGACGGTAACGAAGAGGCGAAACTGGGTGCTATTGCTGCAAATAACCTCCTCCCTGTTACAGATGCTATCACGATTGATATCGGAGGAGGTTCATCCGATATGGCTCTTATACGCGATAACAAGATTATCGAAACCTGCTCATTGAATATCGGTACTGTCCGCATCAAGGAGCTTTTTTTTGACCGGAAAGCACCTATAGAAGAGGCACGGGAATATGTCAAGAGAGAACTAAAGCGTCTGCCAGACTCCTTTAGATATCCGATCGCCGTAGGCATAGGAGGCACTGCCAGAGCATTAGGCAAGGGGATTATGAAAAATAGTGCTTATCCTCTCGATAAAATTCATGCATTCAACTATAGCCTCGAAGATGAGATCGACTATCTCACGGCTATCACCCTATCCAGCGCCAAAGGATTGAAGGGATTCAATCTCAAGCAGGAGCGATTCGACACCATACGAGAGGGGGCACTGATCTTTCTCGAAATTCTTGAACAGATCGGCACAAAAGAGGTGATCACCAGTGGTGTCGGAGTCAGGGAAGGCCTCTTTCTGAAAGATCTTCTGCGACACAACAGACTGCAGTTCCCCAAAGGACTCAATCCCAGCACCAGGAGCATCCTTGATCGTTTTGATAACCTTACAGCCAAAGACTCCAGTGCATCTCACCGTATCAGGATTGCCTCCGAACTATATAGTGTCTGTCAGGAGAAATTTGGGTTGTCTCAAAAGTATCACAATGAGTTAAATGCAGCGCTCAAACTCTCCAATATCGGCAAGACTCTGACGATTTATAAATCCCCTCAACATGCCTTTTATATTGCCATGCAGGAACTCAACTATAGTTTCACCCACAAAGAGATGATTCTGATCTCTATGCTGCTTCGCACCTCCGGCAGTTCACTGTTGAAAAAATCACTATATAAAACCTACAAGCAGCTGCTTCCCAAAAAAGAGCACATGAGGTGCCTCAGTTTTATTTACAATCTGACCATTTTACTGCACGAAAATGCCAATGAGGCAAAAATAGACTTCCGCTACAGCAACCAAACCTTAACGATTCATTCTGACCAATCTCTTTATCATGCCAAAGAGTCGATCAAGGCACTTGAAAAACCACGCCCCTTTGCCATTATTATTAAAGATAATACAAAGATGCCAAAATACAGTTTTTGATATAGGTGTAGATTAAAACTTGGTTCCCATCGAGAACTCAAAGGGTGCCTTCTCATCTTCAATGACATCATCGAGAGCATAGCCATAGATCAGATTGATGGCACCAAAAGGCGACTGCCACTCTATCTGTGCACCGACAGAAGTTCTCTGTAGATTATTTTTGACAAAATCTGCTCCCCTGATTTCATCAGCAGTAATATATCCGGCATCGGCAAAGAAAGTCAAGCGCATCTTGGCCGATTCCGATATAGGAATACTTGCTTCAACCGTACCGGAAGCTCTTTTATCGCCACCAAATCTGTTTTCGATCAGAAGCCCTGTAATAGGATCAGCATAAGTGATATAAGGAGAGATTGAATATGGACTATACCCTCTCACACTTCCGACACCTCCCATATAGAGCCTCTCTGCTGTAGGTACTTTTTCATGGGCACCATGCTCCAGCCAAGTACCCCTCAGCTTAGTTCGCAGGATCAAGTCATAATCAATCAAATCTTCCATGCCATAATAAGTACCAAATCTAGCATAGATTTTTGTCATATTCGCGTAGCTGTCATAAAAGAGTGTATCGGCCGGTGTCAAATCACCATCAAAAGCACCAAACTCAAGGTTTAGACCGGCAACAAACCCTTCTCTGGGAGTATAAAAGTCATCTGTATTGTCAAAATTGATTCCAAGCAACCCGGCTGTTTTCTTATATTGGTCAATATAGAGAAGTTTCTCAATCGCATTGGGATCAAAGATCGAGTCATCATTGATCTCTGATGAGTTATCCATATAGCTCACACCTCCGGAGAAGTAGAGGTGTCGCATAAATCTGCGTCCAGCCATGATGGTTCCTCCGGTTTGGTCTGTCGTATAATCGATATATTCATAATAGCGCGTAAAGAGACTGAAGCTCAGGCTATATTCACTGTCCCACACCCTTGGATTTGTAACAGATATATTGGCGCTTCTTGAGATCTGAGACCAATCAACACCAAGAGTGCCGCTCAATCCGGTACCAAAAAGATTTTTGTTGGAGACATTAGCGTTTACCATTATTCCCTGGTAACTTCCATATCCACCACCTGCAGAGATACTTCCCGTCTGCGCCTCTTTGACTTTGACAAGCAGATTGACCTTCTCTTCACTGATTCGCTGCTGCTCAATATCAACTTTTTCAAAAAAACCTGTTCTTCCCAGGGCACTCTTGCTGTCCTTAAGATCCGTATAGCTATAGAGGTCTCCAGGCGCAAGATATATATATCTTCGGATGACTCTGTCTTTGGTGATATCATTTCCGGAGATGATAACATCATTGATCTTTACTTTTTTGCCATGGGTAAGCTGATATTGAAGATCAACAATACCTTTTTTCTCATTTTTATGAAAATTTGGGTTGACCTTGGCATAAGCATAGCCAAGATCTCCCACTTCTTGTTTGAGATATTCCATATCCAGACGCATCTTTTTGATGTTGAAGACTTTACCTTCTCTAAGGTTTAATTCACTTATTAAGCTTGCCGTTTTAAGACCGGGGACACTCTGAGTCACGGTTACCTTACCTACATGAAACTGCTTCCCTTCTTTGACCATATAGTCAACTTCTGCATTATAAGAGGCTGCATCGATGCGCATCAGCGGCTTACTGACTTTGGCATCTATATATCCCTCTTTCATATAAGCCTCACGCGCTCTCATTGAATCATAAGGAAGCTGATCAACTTTTGCATCACTCTTTCCAAAGAAAGGCACCCAACTCCAAAAACCTGGCTCCTTATTGACCAGGTCTTTTTCTATATCTTTTTTATCCATCTGTTTTGCGCCGACAAAGTTGGTCTTTTTGATCTTTATCTTTTCGCCCTTATTGACATCAAAAGTGACAGCGTAGCTCTCATTGATCTTCTTTTTTGAGACTTCGACAATCGTATCATAGTACCCCTCGCTCTCCACTTTGCTGATCAGAGTCTGCTTTGCCTTCTCGATGCGTCTCTCGTCATAAAGATCGCCTTTTTTCAGCCCGATACCCTTAAGAAGATCTTTCCCGTCATCCCCGGAACCATAGCCGGTGATCGTCACTTTAGAGATAGCGGGCTTCTCGTCAAAGTGATAGACAAGTACACCATTACCTTTTTTCTCAACCCAGACATCCTTGAAATATCCCTGGCTGTAGAGGTTTTTGACCGATTCGTCGATCTGCTGGGCATCGACCGTATCACCTTCTCTAATACCTGCAACCTCTTTCGCAACACTCGGAGAGAGGTGCAGCAAACCATCAAATTTGATCTGTTTAACTTTTTGGGCGCAGAGCATTGTCCCTGCAATGACCCAAAATATGGCGATTTTCTTTATCATTATACGCTTCCTTGTTTTGCCCGAGAATTAAGGCATGTCTGTTTGCTTATAAGTTTATCTTTTTTCTGCTAAATATCTACTAAAGATGTCTCAAAAATCTCCCCGATGACCCTCATCACAAACTAGCAAAAATAGCAGTTCATCTATGTTATAATGCGGGAAAAATATTGAGGGTCTGCCCATGAAGATCGGCATTATCGGACTAGGACTAATGGGGGGCTCTCTGGGTATTGCACTCAAGGTCCACAAGACCCATGGTACCGACTATAGGATTATCGGTCTTGATCACAATTCACAGCACTGCACCCAGGCACTGGAGCTTGGACTCGTTGATGAAATAGCGCCATCACTGGATATAATCAAGAAGTGTGATGTTATTTTCCTCAGCATTCCCGTTGACGGGATTATTGCTTCTTTGCAAAAACTAAAAGGAGTGAGCGAAGCGTGTACTATTATCGACCTCGGGAGCACCAAAGCCAAGATCATCGCATCTGTTCCCCGGGATATTCGACACAACTTCATCGCAGCGCACCCTATGACAGGGACAGAAAGGTTTGGTCCCCTGGCGGCAGTCGAAAATCTCTATGACGGAAAAGTAGTCGTGCTCTGCGACTTGGAGGAGAGCGGCCGACACCAACAAGAGACAGCTATGAAACTTTTTCGAGAGATCGGAATGAAGCTGGTCTTTATGGGTGCACAGGAACATGACAGACATGCTGCATTTATCTCACATATGCCCCATGCTCTCAGCTACTCTCTTGCCAATGCGGTACTCAAACAAGAAGACCCAAAAAGTATTACCGCACTGGCAGGCGGCGGGTTCAGAGATATGAGTCGTATCGCTAAAAGTTCACCCGACATGTGGGAGGATGTTTTTCGTCAAAACAAATCCAACCTGCTGCTTGCTATGGATCACTTCAAAGAGGAGCTTGACAAGTGCCGGATGATGATCAAAGATGAAGCCTGGGATGACCTCAACACATGGATGAAAAATGCCAACAAACTGCACGATATCCTGTAGGGTCGATCATATCGACCAAAAAATAATCTATATGATCAATCCTGAAATAATGCCGACCAATACCAAATCAAATTTAATTTGGTATAATTTTCACAACTTGTATCTATAGGTCGCGATCACTTCCGTAGGTTTTCCCACCACTTCATTGATCAAGTTATGCAAATACTCCCGTTCCTCTTTTTGGAGTTTGTCGCTCACTATCACTTCGCACCATACCTCTCTATGCTCCTCCCTATGACGGTATTCAATTTTGCTGAGATAAACATCTTTATCATTGATCTTAAATTTTACCTGTGAGAGTGCCCTTTGGATATTAGACTTATCTTTCATCGCCTCAAAAGAGTGATAGAGAGGAATGGTAATCAATACTGCGATTACCATCCAGATAACGATCCCTTTTTTGGCGACACGGATCGGCGCATACCCCAATAGTAAAAAAGTGATTGCACCTGCAAGTACCATCCCGATCAGGTTTGTCGCAAAAAGCAGCAGGGCTTGAATAAACATAGACCAGTCAGCCCAGCCTATACCGATCCCTGAAACTGCCAGAGGCGGCACCAATGCTACAGCTATCGCTACCCCTGCGAGTGAGGGCAATATCTTCTCATTATTCTTCACATAAGCAGCTGCCGCACCGGAAATGATCGCCACAAACAGGTCAAGCAGTGTAGGAGAGAGGCGTGAAGCCATCTCGTCACTCAACTCCCTTATGGGTGTCAGATAGGAGATCGCCATAGCTGTCAACAAAACGATCATCACACCGATCATCAATGTTTTCATGGCATTCTTAAAGAGTGTTTCATCCTGACGCAGTACGCCCATACTCATACTGACAATCGGCTGCATCAGTGGAGCCAAAAGCATCGCACCGATGATGACGGAGCTCGAACCAATAAAGAGCCCCAGTGTCGCGATCATCGTAGCAAACATCAACAAGATCACAAAAACACTGCTGGTCAAAGCTTCCTGTCGCAAACTGCCAAAGAGGGATGCATACTGCTCAGTCGATGCATGCTGAAAAAGAGGCAAGCCCTGAGAGAAATACTCCATCTGTTCACTATCTTTTGGTATCGATCCCAGCCGTATACTGCTTCGATCACTCTTTCCGGGTGCCTGCTCTTCCCAGAACTTCTCTCCAACACTCAGACGAAGCACTTCACTTTGTGTCTCCAGTACGACAGGTGTCGAAAGTGCTTCACTATCATTATCAATCACCACCTTGGCGGGCTGAACCGAAGATATTTCCATTCTGGCACTCTTCATATACCCCCAGGATGGCGGAATCTTTTCCGCTTTCCACTTATGGATGAACAAGTTGAGTGGATTGCTGACATAATAGTGAAAGAGGGAGGTAGGAGAAAGGATGAGCAGAGTTTGCTGCCCATCCACAGCACTTATTCTGTTGTCAAGCACTTTTGCAATCCAGCTAAAGTTGTTGTAGCCCAGAGCGATCATCCCCAGTGCCGAGAATGAATAACTGTCCTCTTTGTCCGTCTTCACCGTAAAGCTATTGTGCTTGAGCATACCCTTGTGGCGAATCGCCTGCCAGAACAATCCAAGGCGCTTCCAGAGAGAGTGCTTTGGGTAATAAAACTCGAACTCTTTCAGCAAAGAGGTATTTCCAATACGGATATCATCGATCACGATCTCATCATTGCAGTAGAGCATATCGATCTTTTTGGCAGAGGGGACTTTCGCTATTGCCAATGCTTTTTTCGGATCAGAAGGCAGATCGAGAATCTTGGAGAATCGAGACTGACTCGGGAGGGGAATGACTCCAACCGAAAGATCGTTGTCCTGAGCCAGCACTAATACTTTTTTGATCTCCGGTATCGATCCGGAGGTAAT
>JAYEOH010000004.1:0-5717 GCA_034722775.1 Campylobacterota bacterium
AAAAATCAATTATCTTACCGTCCTAATACTATTTGGGTATAATGCGCGAAAATACATGAAAAATTTAGGATACTTCTATGCAAAAAATCAAAAATATTGCCGTCATCGCGCATGTCGATCATGGTAAAACTACGCTTGTCGATGAGCTGCTTCAGCAGAGCGGCACCTTCTCCGCACACCAGGAGGTTGAAGAGAGAGTCATGGATAGCAATGATATCGAAAAAGAGCGAGGCATTACTATCCTCTCCAAGAATACAGCTATTACCTATGGCGACTACAAGATCAATATTATCGATACTCCGGGACACGCTGATTTTGGTGGTGAAGTTGAGAGAGTTCTCAAAATGGTTGATGGTGTTTTACTTCTTGTTGATGCACAAGAGGGTGTCATGCCTCAAACAAAATTTGTCCTCAAAAAAGCTATTGAATTGGGATTGATTCCTGTTGTTGTTATCAATAAAATAGATAAAGATGCTGCAGATCCTGATAGAGTGATGGATGAAGTCTTTGATCTTCTTGTTGCACTTGATGCCAACGAAGAACAACTGGAGTTCCCTGTACTCTATGCTGCTGCCAGAGATGGATATGCCAAATGGGAAATGGAAGATGAAAACAAAGATATGACGCCTCTTTTTGAAGCGATATTGGAAAAAGTCCCCAGTCCTGAGGGTTCAGTCGAGAACGATACCCAGGCACAGGTCTTTACACTCGATAATGATAATTTTGTCGGCCGTATCGGTATTACACGTATTTTTAATGGCAAAGTAAAAAAAGGTGATGAGTATCTGTTGGTCAAAGCATGTGGCAGCAAAACAAAGAGTCGTATCTCCAAGCTCATCGGCTTTAAAGGTCTTGAGAGAATCGATATCGAAGAGGCAGAAGCTGGAGATATCGTCGCTATTGCCGGTTTCTCTGATATCGATGTAGGGGATAGTATCTGTGACCCTGTTAATCCAGTGGCACTGGACCCCATGCATGTAGAAGAGCCTACACTCTCTGTAGTATTCTCTGTCAACAATGGACCGCTTGCAGGAACAGAAGGCAAACATGTCACTTCAAATAAAATACATGACAGATTATCCAAAGAGATGGAGACCAATATTGCGATGCGTATGGAGCCTTTGGGTGACGCATCATTCAAGGTATCAGGTCGAGGAGAGTTGCAGATAGGTATCCTGGCTGAAAATATGAGAAGGGAAGGATTTGAATTTCTTCTCGCACGCCCCGAAGTGGTAGTCAAAGAAGAAGATGGTGTCAAGATGGAACCATTTGAGCATCTCGTAGTAGATGTTCCAGCTGATTTTCAAGGTGTAGCCATAGAGAAACTCGGCAAGAGAAAAGCAGAGATGACTTCACTCATCCCTATGCCTGATGGAACAGTAAGAATTGAATTTGAGATACCTGCTCGAGGTTTGATAGGATTTAGAAATGAATTTCTCACCGACACCAAAGGAGAAGGAATTATGAATCACTCCTACCTTGACTATCGTCCATACACAGGCGTAGTTGAATCTCGTACGCCAGGAGCATTGGTCTCCATGGACAATGGTGAAGCAGTAGCCTTCTCTATTTTCAACCTCCAGGCAAGAGGCATAATGTTCATCAACCCTCAAGACAAAGTCTATAGCGGAATGGTCATCGGTGAGTCTGCCAGACCGGGAGACCTGGATGTCAATCCACTCAAGGGTAAAGCATTGACAAATATGCGTACTTCTGGAGCAGATGATGCCATCAAGCTTGTGCCGCCTAGACCTATCAGTCTAGAGTCTGCAATGGAGTGGATAGAAGAAGATGAGCTGGTAGAGATCACACCTATCTCTGTTCGTATCCGCAAAAAATCACTTGACCCGGTTGTCAGAAAAAGAGCCGCAAGAGACAAGAAAAACGCAAAATAACCTATCCGGACTTTCATCCGGACACCCCCCAACCTTTAATACTGCCTCAGGAACCTCGAACTTGTTTGAGGTTCCTGAAAAATCTTTATTTTAGTGCCGTTCCTAAGAGTCTAATAGCGGTTACGGTGCTTTAGCTGCTCTTTATCGTAGGAGTAGATATCACCGCGCAGTTGCAACACACCACTCGGATCAACCCAGGCGGTGAGATAGGTTACATCAACAGGTACATGCTCAACCTGATAGTATGACTGTTTTTTTCCCTTAAGAATCTTTTGTGCTCTGTCATAGTCAAGATTTGGATTGAATTCTGCAAAAGTACGCATCAACTCCCTGGGCTTCTCCAGGCGAATACAGCCATGGCTATAGGCTCTGGTCTGGCGATTGAATAAATTTTTGCTTGGCGTATCATGCATATAAACTGAAAATTTATTCGGGAAAAGAAACTTTACCTTTCCTAATGCATTCTTGTATCCGGGAACCTGTGCAAAACGGTATGGTACTGACTTACTATAGCGATACTGGCTCCAATTGACTGAACTCGCTGAAATTTTCCTGGCATTTGGACCCCAGCCATCGCGTATCTCAATGCCTTTCTTTTTCATTGCATTGGAATTTCGCAGCAGTTTCGGGATCATCTCTTTTTGAATGATACTTTTTGGAATATTCCAGTAGGGATTCAGAACAACCGTTTCAACCGTATCACTAAAGACCGGGGTGGGATGCTTCTTCTTTCCGGTAACGACTTTCATCGTTTGGAATATCTCTCCATTGTCATAAAAATAGAGTCTAAACGCAGGGATATTGATCATGATATGGCGGCTGACTTCACCGCGTTTCATCATTTTCATGCGATCAAGGTTGAGTTCCATTTTGGTTAAAATCTCTCCCATACTTTTGCGAAGCACACTGCGAGTACCTTTGCCTATCACGCCATCAGCCCTCTGCCCATTTCGCTTTTGAAATCGCTTTACCGCATCGAGAAGACACTGGTCATAGACACTTGAACTGCTTGGACTGCACCCTCGCAGATCACCACTCAGGTAGAGTCGTTTTCGGATTAGCGGGATGACACCATTGCTCTCTCCGGGCTTGATTGTATTGAAGTTGGGGATAACCGGCCAATCTCTGCTCTGGGCAATCTTTCGGTACTGATAGTAGCGCTTTTCGAGAGCACTATAGAGCTCTGTTCGGGGAGTCGTCTGATCAAACAATCCCCTGACTTCTCCACTGCTCATCATCGCACGCAAAAGAGAGTAGACAGTATACTTTGGGTAGATTTCCCAATCTGCATGTATGTCGTCTGTCACGATAATCTGCTGCAGTCTGCCCCTGAAAATAGGCCAATTGATCATCCCGTAGATTTTATAGTTGGCGTAGTTTTTGTAGAGTTGGGTCATCTTGAGTTCTAGCTTGACCTGCTTTTTTACCGATGCCTTCCCGCCAAAGAGAGAAGCAGAGGTACCGAATGACTTGATCGCCCTGTAGTCTCTGTAGAGCTTGGTATCTCGGCTGAGCAAAGGATCTGATCCAATCTGATCCAGAAGACCTCTCCCGAGAGCAGAGAGCCCATGTGCAGTGACCCAGATCGGTTGATTATTGCTGATCTGGTATATCTTTCGCATAGAACTCTTGGCTGGCTGCGGATTTACTACCTTGGCGATAATCGCCGGAGCAGTAGTATCGAAACCTGAAGCCGAAAGCGGCGCAGTGAATATTCCGGCGAAAAGCAGCATTGCCGCTATTAAAATCTTGATCTGTTTCATGGTAGTATTAATTTCCTTGTCCAAAAGAGAATATTTCGGGATATTATACCCAAAATATTTTAACTATTTTGACAGTGAAGCGTTACTTAAGTTTTTCTACCTCGATTTTCTCCGCTTCATCCGCTCTAAGCGCTATGGCGGTTGCACCTACTTCTATCTCCATCGTCTGCCTTGCAAGCGAACATGTTTTGACGGCTATCTCTTCTCCTCGCATCAAACCAAACGAAGCGAAGCGGTCTCTCAGTGCCTTATCTGCATGCACTTTAGTGATCTCGCCCCTCTCTCCCTTGCGTAACTTATTCAACAACATTTATCTTCTCCATTGCAACTAGCCAAATCAATCATCCAAACGAAGTCATATCCGGTACTTTCCATCAAACAAAGACCAAAAAGACAAAGACCACAAATAAAATGACATGCAGGAACCCTTCAAGGACATTCGTTTCACCATCATTGAAGTTAACGATACTGACAAGAAATGTCAATGCCATCATCACTCCCTGTATGGGTGTCAACTCCAGATCAATCTCCATTCCTATTATTCGGGTCACGACAATGACAGCAGGAATTGTCAACAGTATTGTCGCCAAACTTGCACCCAGTGCGATATTGACAACCGTCTGCATCCGATTGTCTACTGCTGCACGCACTGCCGTGATCAGCTCAGGTGCAGCAGAGATCACCGCAACCCCTACAGCACCGATCGCCATAGGCATTCCAAAATGCTCCAGAGTATGACCCATAAACACAGCAAGAATCTCTGAGAGCATTCCGATCAGGACAATGGAGAGGATAAGATTGAAGCCATGATACCATGCATTGATCTCACCAGTCTCATGATTCACCTGCCCCCCATCTCCCTCATACTCAAAAAAGTATTTATGAGAACTGACCTGAATCCTCGTAAATGTGATATAGAGAAGGATAAAAATAACTACATTAAAGCTCATATACATTGCATGATGGGAATCTGGTACATAATGCGGTATAACCATCGCGACTCCTGTCGCCACCAGCAGCATTGAGAGATAAGAGTTACTGGAATCCACATTATAAGGCTGTTCGCCATATTTTATCCCGCCAATGATCGCCGCAAGCCCTAACAGTCCATTGATATCCAGCATCACCGCCGAATAGATTGTGTCCCGTGCCAGTGTCGGGTTGTGGTCATGCATCATCATGATCACAATGATCACGATCTCAACAACCACAGCTGATATCGTCAAAATCAATGTACCGTAGGGCTCTCCAAACTTCTCTGCAAGCATCTCTGCATGATGTGCCACACTCAAGGCTGAGTAGATAATCACAGCAAACAGTATGGCAAATCCGGCAAAATTTCCCATCACACTCCCCGAAAGTGCATGTTCAAAATGGCTGACAGCAAAAAATGCAAATATAGCCACAAAAACACTATACTCCCTGCTGAACTGTTTCAATAGTGAATTCATGACAATATATCCTTAAAATGTTCTCTCTTGCTGAGCTTTATCTCCCCCTCTTCTACCAGGATTCGGGTATCGCCTTTTTGATATGATTTTTTAAGCTTTTTCGTCATATTTTCCTGTTTTTTTGTTTTGGAAATCTTATTTTTTTTAAAGAACTTTTTGAGACTGATCCACTTGATCTCGTCAGGCTCTACCGCTGTCACATCTATAGGCTTATGGATGGCTGGCAATTCAGGTTGACGAATCTGTTCAATCTGTGTCACATATATAGTGCGCATCTCATGGAATGCATCTTTGAGAAGATCAATTTCGCCACGCAGTGTCGTTGACATCTGCTTGTTGCTCTTTTTGAGATCCTTTACTGTACCCTTGAGCACACCGATCGTCTCATCTTTGGCTTGCAAAAGCATTTCATAATCCACAGATGAAGATACTTTTTTTGCATCGGGGAGAGTTGTGCTATTTTGCTTTTGCACAGAAATATCCTCATTTATATGATGCTCTTGATCTGATTGACTCTTCTCATCCACTACAATGTAAAGCTTCCCGTCAACACTTTTTGACTGGAGAATGCCTCTCTTTACTTTTGCATACACTGCCTGCCTTGATAT
>JAYEOH010000004.1:5817-6966 GCA_034722775.1 Campylobacterota bacterium
TGGAGGTGCCCTTAAAAGTCATAGGGTATAATAACCAAAATAATTATATGCATGCAAGGATGTAAGACTATGATGCCAAAAGAGCGATACAAAAAACTCAAAGAGTACCTCTCTGCAGAAAACCCTGTTTTGCTGGATGTGATCGACGAATATGAAACACTTGACAAGATCGGGCACAAGCTTGGGTTCATCACTCCAGACGAAACCTATACCAGTCATATCTCATGGTGGCCTATGATCTCCATCCTCGGGACATTCTCTGCAGGCAAATCAACATTTATCAATCACTATGTGGGGGCACCCATCCAGGAGAGCGGCAACCAGGCGGTTGACGACAAGTTTACAGTGGTTTGCTACGGAAACAATGAAACCCCCACAACACTCCCAGGGCTTGCATTAGATGCTGATCCCCGCTTCCCTTTCTATAATATCAGCGAGGAGATCAACAAGGTCGATCCGGGCGAAGGTAATCGTGTCAACCTCTACCTTCAACTCAAGACACTCAAGTCTCCCAATGTCAAGGGCAAGATACTTATAGACTCTCCGGGATTTGATGCAGATAGCCAACGAGACGGCATACTGCGTATCACCAGTCATATTGTGGAGATGTCAGACCTTGTATTGGTCTTTTTCGATGCCCGACACCCTGAACCAGGCGCGATGCGCGATACACTTGAACATCTCGTTGCCACAACCATTGGACACAGGGATGCCAACAAAGTGCTTTATATTCTCAATCAGATCGACACAACTGCCAAAGAGGACAATCTCGAGGATGTTATCGGCTCCTGGCAAAGGGCTCTTTCCCAGGAAGGATTGATCTCTGGCAACTTTTATGGTATCTACAATGAAGATGCAGCCATTCCTTTCGAAAATGAAGCAATGGGAGAGAGACTCAAGACTAAAAAAGATGCGGATTTGGGACGTATCACAGAGAGAATGGACAAAGTTAGTATCGAACGCGCCTATAGAATCATCAAAGCCCTCGATGATTTTGCCAAAGAGATGAAGGAGAAGAAGATACCGCAACTGCAGGAAGTACTGCAAGACTGGACACAAAAAGTACTCTGGACAGATCTGGGCATTATGGGGCTGCTTCTTGCCGGTATCGGCGTATTGCAACTCAAATTCAATCTTTTTGATGCTCTT
>JAYEOH010000005.1:0-6798 GCA_034722775.1 Campylobacterota bacterium
AATGACAAAGCTAGAGTATATTGAAAAGATAGAAGAACTCAAAAAATGGGCATATGCCTATTATGTCGAGGACAACCCCATCGCCACGGATGAAGAGTATGACGCACTCTATCACGAAGTACTGGCATACGAAAAGTCGCATCCCGGTCAGGCAGCAGAGGATTCACCTACCAAGCGTGTGGGAGGGGTCGTCCGTGACGAGTTTAGCAAAGCGAAACATA
Source organism: Campylobacterota bacterium (assembly GCA_034722775.1). Taxonomy (GTDB): domain Bacteria; phylum Campylobacterota; class Campylobacteria; order Campylobacterales; family Sulfurovaceae; genus SZUA-451. The sequence goes on from JAYEOH010000005.1 coordinate 222, forward strand.
TCAAACGAATGTGGAGTATGGAGGATGTCTTCACGACCGATGAAGTCCAGGAGTGGCTGGATCGTGCAGTCAAAAATGTCGGCAAGTGTGACTATTTTTGTGAGCCTAAATTTGACGGCGCGAGTATGAACCTGCTCTATGATGACGGAAAGCTTCTTCGTGCGATCACGCGCGGGGATGGTGTCATAGGCGAAGAGGTGACAGATAATGTGCGTACGATTCGTTCTGTTCCTTTGACAATCGACTATAAGGGATTGATCGAAATTCGCGGTGAAGTGGTGATCCGAAAAGATGATTTTGAAGCGATCAATAGAGAGAGATTGGAGGAGGGAGAGCAGGCTTTTGCCAATCCTCGCAATGCAGCAGCAGGAAGCCTCAGGCAATTAGACTCATCAGTGACAGCCAAACGGAGATTGGTCTTTTATCCCTGGGGGTTGGGTGAAAACAGCTTGGAACAGCAAAAGCTTTCGCAGAAAATGGACTTTGTCTACGACTTGGGCTTTTTAGAGCCTCCCCATGCAAAAGAGTGCCATAGTATAGAAGAGATAGAAGCTTTTTATCGTGAACTCATCTCTCTGCGTGACGAGATACCTGTGATGATGGATGGTATGGTTATCAAGGTAGACAGAGTGAGTCAGCAGGAGGATCTGGGCTATACGGTGAAGGTGCCCAAATGGATGTGCGCGTACAAATTCCCGGCAGTGGAGAAAGTGACAAAAGTGAACGCTATCACTTTGCAGGTCGGTCGAACAGGTGTCATCACGCCTGTTGCCGAAGTGGAACCGGTGGAGATAGAGGGAGCGGTGATCTCTCGTGCCACACTGCATAATTTTGATGAGATAGAGCGCAAAGGCTTGATGGTCGGCGACTCTGTCATTCTGATTCGTTCAGGAGATGTGATACCGAAGATTACTAAAGTTTTAGTAGACAGGCGTGATGGGTCAGAGATGCCCATTACACGCCCGACAACCTGCCCTACTTGTGATTCTGAACTCTTAGATGAAGGGACACTGATCAAGTGTCAAAATCTGGACTGTCCCGACAGAGTGGTCAACTCCATCATTCACTTTGCAAAAAAAGGGTGTATGAATATCGATGGACTGGGCTCCAAAATCGTTGAGATATTTGTCACAGAGGGGAAGATAAAAGATATTTTAGGACTCTATTATCTCAAGTTTGAAGATCTCGAAGGGGTGGAGGGCTTCAAGGAGAAGCGTATCAATAAACTTCTGGAAGCTATAGCAGAGACCAGGGGTGCCCCTCTCTACAGACTTCTTTCTGCCATGGGTATCGAACATATTGGCGAGGTGGCGAGCAAGTCTATAGCCCTGGAGTTTGGACTGGGAGTTGTAGATGCTACGCTGGAAGAGCTTGTCGCTATAGACGGTATAGGTGAAGAGATGGCAAACTCTCTGCTGGAATTTATGAGGGTGAACCATGACTTTGCATTGAAGCTGTTCGATGTGATCGAGCCTACGGTAGAAAAGAAAGTTGAAGCGGCAGAAAACCCCTTCAAAGGCAAAACAGTCGTATTGACAGGCAGTATGTCAGTAAGTCGTAGCATCATCAAAGAGATGCTGGAAAAGCTTGGTGCCAAAGTGAGTGGCTCGGTGAGCAAAAAAACAGACTTTGTGATCTACGGTGAAGATGCGGGAAGTAAATTGACCAAAGCTGAGAGCTTAGGGGTGGTAACGCTGACCGAGGATGAGATGAGAGAGATAATAGGAAGATATTGAGATGAAATATGTAAAAAATATATTGGCATTTGTGGGGGCGGCTACACTGATATTTATGGTTATAGCAATTGCTTCCGCTCTCTACTTTATGACTGGAGACCGTACAGCTAACCATACTACAGTAGAGAAACAAGATGTTCGTTTCGTACTCAACTGGTCAAGACTAGGTGAGGATCGGATCAAATCTGTAAAGCACAGCTACATATCCGAGCGTTCTTTGACAGGTGATCATGTCGATGCCCATGCGATAGAGATAACTGGTGTAACCATAGATGAGCTGGAGAGTCAAAAGATTATCAAATGGACGAGAGGTGATAGAGTTGAGGGTCTTTTCAAAGAAGCGATAAGGTTAGCAAGTGGTTTTATCGATTTGGATAAATTGACTTGGTTCCCCGGCAAAGAGCAACTGTTGTCGGACAAAATATATCTCTATCCTTGGGCAATAATGCTACATGGTGAACAAGTGACTTCAGCACAATTGATTTTTGCTCTTCCGTCGGAAAATATGATCTATTATGTGAGTGTTAAAGTATGACCAATATCTTTACCTATAACGATATATGTGCTATAATTATTTATGATTAAAACATTTATGTGTAAAGAGACTCATAAAATATATCAACGAAAGCTCTCAAAAAAGTTGCCGCAGGATATCCAGAGAGTTGCCTATCGAAAACTTTTGATGTTAGATGCAGCGATAGATATAGAAGATCTTAAGATGCCCCCTGCCAATAGACTGGAGAAGCTATCGGGAAAGAGAAAGGGGCAGTATAGCATACGAATTAATAAGCAGTATAGACTCTGTTTTCATTGGGAAAATGGCTTTGCTCTGAATGTAGAAATGGTAGATTATCACTAGGAGAAAATAATGAACAAGATAGAGCCTGTACACGCAGGAGAGATACTTTTTGAAGAGTTTATGCAGCCTTTTGGTTTGAGTCAAAATAAATTGGCTCTCTCTTTAAAGGTAACACCTCGCAGAATCAATGAGATTGTCAATAAAAAAAGAGCCATTACAGCAGATACCGCACTGAGACTCTCCAAGTTTTTTGGGAATAGTGCAGAGTTCTGGATGAATCTGCAAAACAGATATGAATTGGATATGGCAAGAGATAAGTTATTTGACAAGATAGATATTGAGGTTGAGTTGTTTGAGGCATCTTGAATGAGCATGAGACTCGATAAATACCTCGTAGATGAAGCCTACTTCGAGAGCCGAAACCGTGCACTCGAAGCGATCAAAGCAGGGAAAGTAAAAGTTGACGGGAAGATTGTCAAACCTTCGATCAAAGTAGATAAAGAAAGCCTTATCGAAATAGAAGATGAGAAGTTCTATGCCTCCAGAGCCGCGAGAAAGATGGAGAACTTCCTTGCTGAGAATCCTGTTGAATTACTGGCTAAACGGGCATTGGATATCGGATCAAGTACAGGGGGATTTGCACAGATTTTATTGGAAAATGGGGTAGACTCTTTGGCTTGTGTCGATGTGGGAAGTGATCAGCTGCACCACTCTCTGAGAGACGATAAACGGCTTTCTCTCTATGAAAACATGGATATCAGGGAGTTTGCTTCAGAAGAATCCTTTGAGGTGATCAGTTGTGATGTCTCTTTTATATCGATTTTGCAAATCATCGAAGATATTGATAGATTGAGTGCAGAAGAGAGTACAATCCTTATTCTATATAAGCCGCAGTTTGAAGTCGGCCGAGAGGTGAGGCGGGACAGCCGGGGCGTGGTAACGGACCGGGATGCCATTTCCAGAAAGAGGGAGCAGTTCGAAGACTCTGCAAAGGAGCTGGGATGGGAACTTAAACATCAGTCTCCCTCGCAGATAACCGGCAAAGAGGGAAATTTGGAATATATATATCACTTTGCGAAAGAAAGTAGGTAAATAAGCATTGAAAATTGAGAATAAAATAGGATCAATTACCATCGGCTCTTTTGACGGATTGCACCTGGCGCATCAGGAACTTATCTCTTTGGCTGAAGCAGTTGCGGTTATCGAAAGAAATAGCGGCTACTTGACACCGGGCTACAAGCGCACGCACTATACGGACAAGCCTTGTTTCTTCTACCACTTTGACAAGATAAAATCTCTGACTCCGAAGGTATTTATTGCAAAATTACAAGAGGACTTTCCCCGGCTCAAAAAGATTGTAGTGGGGTATGATTTTCACTTTGGCAAAGGCAAAGAGGGAAATGCAGAGATTCTCAAAGAGCTTTTTGACGGGGAAGTAGTGATCGTCGATGAGGTAAGTCTGGGTGGCGTTCCCGTGCATTCCCGTACGATCAAGGCTTGTCTCAGAGAAGGTGATATCGATTTGGCAAACAGACTGCTCGATAGAAACTATGCGATCGACGGTGTTGTGATCAAAGGGCAGGGGATTGGGAGAAAAGAACTCGTCCCTACACTTAATTTGAAAACCGATCACTATCAGCTTCCTCTCGAAGGTGTCTATGCCAGCAAAACCAGGATAGGGAAGGAGTGGTGCTTTAGTGTCAGCTTTTTGGGCCATCGTGTTACCACGGACGGCTCGTATGCGGTTGAAACACATGTGCTGGAGAGGAATATAGGAGAGATTGAAGGCAGGGTTTGCATAGAGTTTGTGGCATTCATACGCGAAAACAAAAAGTTTGAGGATTTGAATGTGTTGAGAGAGCAGATTGGAATGGATATAGACAAGGCGAGGGAAATATTGCTATGAAAGATAAAGTTTTCACACAAAAAATAGAGAAAAAGTTCGAGTTTGATGAAGCAGTTGCTTCAGTCTTCGACGATATGCTCAGCCGCTCAGTTCCTTTCTATGATGAGGTGCGAAAACTGATCATCTCCCTGATCATCGCTGAAGAGGCCGAGGGAAAAAAAGTACTGGATCTGGGCTCTTCCACGGCGAAGTTCCTATTGGACCTCTCCAGTAAAATGAAAACCGATATGCAGCTCAAAGGTATCGACAATTCGGAGGCGATGTTGGACCGTGCCAGGCAAAAGTGTCAGGCATTCGGTGCAAATATCAACTTGGAATACGGGGATATGCTTGAGTATTCCTATGAGCAGGAGGATATCGTCGTCGCCAACTATACCTTGCAGTTTATCCGCCCCATCGAGCGCTTAGGCTTGATAAGGAAAATTTATAAGGGTCTCAATGAAGAGGGGCAGTTTATCTTTTCTGAAAAAGTGGTATTCAAAGATAAAAAGCTTGACAAGCAGATGATCGATATCTATTATGCCTACAAAAAAGAGCAGGGATATAGTGACTACGAGATAGCACAGAAGCGGGAAGCCCTGGAAAATGTACTCATTCCATTTACGATCGAAGAAAATATCAAAATGTGCAGAGATGCTGGGTTTGAATCGGTTGAAACGGTGTTTCAGTGGGCAAATTTTGTCACATTTGTGGCAAAGAAGTAAAGTTATTCACAGTATCTCCATATTTTTTAATAGAACTTATTCACATTAAACCATATTATTTAATAGAAGTTATTCACAATGTGAAAAGGTGAATAAAATGTAAAATCATAGTATACTTTCACAAAAAAGGCTACTAAATGAAACGATGGATACTCTCTATGCTCTTTGTCGGCTCCCTCTCTGCCAATGATGCGGTTCATACTTTTGCCAACAGTGAAGATTGCAAGCAGTGTCACACCAAGATATATGAAGAGTTTTCCGGTTCTATGCATGTGCATTCAACACCTCAAAAAGACCCTATCCACAATGCAGTTTGGGCTGACCATCCGCAGCACAAGAAAAAAGGACAGTATGGCTGCGGGAAATGCCATACTCCGGCAGCTGACAATCTTGACAGTATGCTCACAAAAGGTCAAAAAGCACTTCCTGACGCTGATAATCAAACCCACCAGGCAGGAATCAGTTGTGCCTACTGTCACCGCATACAATCGATAGAGATGCATCAAAAATCCAATACCAATATTATTTCGAAAGAGGAAAAAAACTATTTTGGAACGCTCAAAGAGCATGTCAAGTCTCCTTATCACGGTATCACTACAGAAGGCAATGAACTGATGAAAAATGGCAATGTCTGTATAGGCTGCCACTCTCACAAACGAAATAAGTGGGGACTCAATGTCTGCTCTACCAACATCGACAACGAGATGGATGGTACCAACTGTGTCAGTTGTCATATGCCCAAAGTCGAAGGAAGCGTTTCGGACTTCAAAGATACTAAAGTACATGCTTTTCATGGCTTTGCCGGTACACATTTTCACTCAGAAATGCTGGAAAAATATGTCGATATTTCAATAGCAAAAAACAGTAATGATTTTGCCATTACTATTGATAACCACACCACTCATGCACTGCTGCTTCATCCGCTTCGTTTGGCTGTTTTGAAAGTTGAGATCGTCCGTGGTGAAAAAACCATCAAACTCAAAGATGAAGTTTTTGTCAGGGTGATCGGCAAAGATGGAAAACCCGCTATGCCGTGGGTTGCAGACACAACACTTAAAGATACGATGATACAGGCCAATGAAAAGAGAACTGTCGTCTATGATTTTAAACTACAGAAGGGCGACAAAGTTAATGTGGTGCTAGGATATTATTTGGTAAATCCAAAAGTGATCAAGCAGTTAAATCTCGAAAAAGTGGAAGTCGCTACAAAGTTCCATCAATTCAAGAAAAAGAGTTTTGAGTTTTAAATTTAATCTGTTGGCTTTAGGTTTATAAGGTATAATCACCCAATTTATTTTAAAGAGCAAGGATAGCAAATGAGTTGGAGTCCAAGTAGCTGGAGAGATTTTCCCATCAAGCAGCAGCCTGCCTATCAGGATATGGAGTTGTTGAAAAAGGTGGAGGCTGAGCTAAGCAGTTATCCTCCATTGAT
>JAYEOH010000006.1:0-26955 GCA_034722775.1 Campylobacterota bacterium
AATTAAGATAAAATTAGTATAGTTATGAAACAAAACATAATGAAAGGTTTCATAATGTTCTACAACAGAGAAAATGAGCTCAAAACACTGGAGAGTGAATATGACAGAAAGGGATCTGCATTTACCGTGGTATACGGGCGAAGAAGGGTGGGCAAGACAGCACTTATATCCAAGTATATAGCCAATAAGCCATCGTTATTTATCTATGCTACCGAGGCGAGTTTTTTGATACAGTTGGAAAATTTAAAGAGCCAACTTCTGAACCTGATAGGCAAACCGTACCTAGGGGATATAAAACTAGAGAGCTTCGATCAATTATTTACTCTCTTGTGTGAGTATGACTTTGAGAAAAAGCTGGTACTGGTTATAGATGAGTATCAAAATCTTTGCAAAATAGACAAGGCGTTTTCGAGTGTGTTGCAACGAGTATGGGACATACAGCTCAAGTCAAAAAACATTCACCTTATACTCTCCGGTTCGGTGATATCTATGATGCATTCTGAGGTACTGGACTACACAGCACCACTTTATGGCAGAAGGACCACCAATATACAACTGAAGCAGTTGCAGTTTAAATACATAAAAACATTTCTGCCGAGCCTGCAAAGAGAAGATGAAATGCGTGTTTTTGCTTCATTTGGTACGATACCCAAATATTTGGAACTATATGATGATAACAAAGAGTTCATGGCAAACATAGAGGAGAATATACTTAGCAAAAACAGCTTTCTATACAGCGAAGGAAACTTTTTGCTCAAGCAAGAGCTGGGCAATGTATCGACCTATTTTTCTATACTGGAAACCATATCCAAAGGCGATACCAAGATAGGAAATATAGCATCCAGGCTGCAAGTGCCATCTACATACATTACCCGATATCTAAACAGACTCATCTCTTTGGATATTTTGATTAAAGAGGTTCCTGTAACTGAGAGTAACCCCCTCAAAAGTAAAATGGGACGATACAAGTTTAAAGATAAGTTTTTGAACTTTTGGTTCTACTATGTTTACAAGAACTACAATCACCTTGAGATTGGGCAGATAGCCAGAGTGTTAGATGAGATAGAGATGAGTTTTAACGACAGATTCGTTTCGTTTGCTTTTGAAGATTTTATACTCGAAGAGATACAATGTAATCCATCCAAATACATAGATTTCATACCAAAAAAACTGGGAAGATGGTGGAATAAAAATGAGGAGATAGATATCGTAGCGATGGACGATGAGCAACTATGCTTTATAGAGTGCAAATGGCAAAATAGTGTGAACAAAGAGAGAGAACTGCGCCAGCTCAAAAAGAAATCAAAAGTAGTAGCGCATAACCTCAAAGAGTCATTTTTGGTTGTAAGTAAAGAGGATTATTTGTCGGGTTGGTAATAATTAATTTGTGGTTTATGCTCGGCTGATGTATCAAGCAAATGCATCATCGATTGCCTGACAAATCGTATGTCCGACAAGGATATGCATCTCCTGGATACGCGGAGTATCTTCTGAGGGGATAACGATATTTAGATCGCAGGCATCATTCATCAAACCTCCATCTCTACCGCTCAGACCAATCGTTTGGCATCCCAATTCCCTGGCAGTCTTTAGGGCTGAGAGGATATTGGGGCTGTTTCCGCTTGTAGAGATACCGATGAGCAGATCACCGTTATTTGCCAGAGCTTCCACCTGTCGATCAAAAACTCTCTCGTAGCCGTAGTCATTGGCGATGGCAGTCAGTGCGGATGTGTCGGTGGTCAGTGCAATCCCGGGCAGTCCTTTTCGTTCGCTTTTGTAGCGGCCGGTAAGTTCTGCTGCGATATGCTGAGCATCTGCTGCCGAACCGCCATTGCCGCAGAGGAGGATTTTGTTGCCCCCCTTGAGAGTCTCGATAGCAACTTTAGAGGCTTTTTCGACATCTGGGATGAGTTTTTCTATTACCAATTCTATTGTTTTTTTATGTGCTTCAAACTCTGTTTTTATCATTGTCCGGATCATCTTTTCTCCTTGTGATGCTTTTTGCCTTTAGTGTTTGGCAGTGCCAAACCTACGAAACTACTATCATTACTTTTTATTTGTTCGGTTGAGATGTTGCCTTGTTTAGCCGAACTAATCAATTATCAGTCTATATCGCACAGAGAGAGTTTGTGCCACGACAGAGTGAACTATAAATAGCAATTCTTTATCGATCGTACCGATTTTCTTGATAAATCTTTTTGTAGATAAATTGCGAATCTGAAATGCATCGATAGCTGAATTCTTTTTAAGGTGATTATCTCTAGTAGGTGTGCACTTTAACATCCATGGAACATCGCCATAAACATCGCTCCAAGCCGTGATCGGCAAAACGGTTTTAGATCTCAGCTTTCCTATCGTGTCATCGCCTATTACCAAGCATGGTCTAGTTTTGTTGATCTCGGTTCCTATTGTCGGATCAAGATTGACCAGCCATATTTCAGACTGCTTTATAGTCATAAAAGTCCTCTTCAAAATCAAGCCAATCCGTTAATTCAGGACTCTTCTCGTACTCTTCTGCCATGAGCTCAGCAGCTTTTCTCCATCGTTCTCTCTCTTTTTGCTCTACATAGGACTTTAGCGCATCTTTATAAAGAGCTGACATTGTGGTTCCAAACTCATTTTTTAGTGCAGTAAGTTGTTCTTTAAGTTCATAAGGGATGGTCACAGTGATCTTTTCAGCTTTGCCTGCCATTACCGCCATATTATCCTCCTTATACATTTGCTTATTATACTTTATATGGTACATTATGTCAAGTATAGAATTTCTGCTTATTTTTTTGCCAAGGAAAAATTAACTGCTTAGGTTCTCTATTTTCCCAATAATTCTACTGGTGCTTTTACCTTCTACAAACTCGATCAATCGCACTTCTCCGGCAAGATCACTTCCAACAACCTCTTTGCCTTCGTAGTCAGCGCCTTTGACCAGAATATCCGGGTGTATCTTTTCAATGAGCGAATAGGGTGTGTCTTCCCCGAAAGGCACTACATAATCCACACTCTCCAGTGCAGCAAGGAGATAAGCTCGATCTTCCAGGTTGTTGACAGGGCGACTCTCTCCTTTGAGGCGACGGACACTTTCGTCACTGTTGAGTCCTACGATCAGAAAATCTCCCAACTCTTTCGCTTTTTGGAGATAGCTTGCATGTCCTCTGTGAAGGATATCGAAGCAGCCATTGGTAAAGATCACTCTTCGCCCCTGACTCTTGAGTCTCTTTGCGATACGCTCAATCTGTGTAAAGTCTTTGATTTTGCTCTCTATTTGTCCTTTGTTGAGTGTGTGTTCGTACTCTTCTATCTCATTGAGGGTGGCGGTGGCTGAACCTATCTTGGCGACGACGATCGCTGCTGCTTTGTTGGCGAATTCGCAAGCTTCGATGATGTTGAGATCGTGTGCCAGTGCGATACCCAGAGATGCCAATACGGTATCCCCTGCACCGGTGACATCATAGACTTCTCTTGCTACGGTAGGGATGAGTGACATTTGCTCATCAAAGATAGCGATACCCTCTTCGCTGAGTGTGATGATGCTATAGTCAAGATCAAGATCATTTTTAAGTTTGAAGCCGGCTTCCTTGAGTGTTGTTCCATCTGTAATTTTGACACGGGTGGCGAGAGAAGCCTCTTTTCTGTTAGGTGTCAGCAGTGTAGCACCCCGATATTTGCTGTAGTCATCCCCTTTTGGGTCGACAAGTATCTGCTTATTGTGGGCAATGGCAAGTGCTATGATATCTCTGGTGAGAGTAGGTGTCAGAACCCCCTTGCCGTAATCAGAAAGGAGAATAGCATCATAGCCAAAGATATTCCGGGAGAGTTCAGTCAAGAGTTCGTGTTGTGATCGCAGAGAGATATTGTCACGGTTTTCATCATCGAAGCGAATGATCTGCTGGTTGGAGGCGATGATGCGACTCTTTTTTGTGGTGATGCGACCCTCTTGCCGCAAGAGTGCTGTACACCCAGCTCCTGCTTCTTTGAGGAGTTTTTCTGCCAGATCGGCACCCTCATCATTTCCGATGATACTATAAACAGATACTTTGCTGTCGAGTGCGATAAGATTATTGATGACATTGCCTGCGCCGCCAAGAAGACTATTTTCTCTGCCTACTTCGAGTATCTGCACCGGTGCTTCCGGTGAAATGCGCTCACAGCTGCCCCAGATATAGTGATCGATCATCAAGTCACCGATAACAGCGATACGGGTCTCTTTTTGGCGGAGTCTATCCATTATTTACTTCTGTTTCGTAGATACGCTTGATCTCAGGAAGATAGGCTCGTATCCCCCCTTCAAGTGTGAAGTTTGGTCGATAATCCAAACCCTCGATCGACTCTGTAATATCTGCCTCGGTATGAAACTGGTAGCGCCCGATGTAGGGGTTGGGGATATAGTCGGTACTTCTTGGCTTGCCCAGTTCATCCTGGAGTATATTGCATATATCCTGAAAGGAGCGTGCCTTGCCTGTGCCGACATTATAGATCCCGCTCTTTTTGGGGTGCATCGCTTTGACATTTGCCTGGAGCACATCTTCTATATAGATAAAGTCACGCAAAATTTTATCCGACCCCTCAAAGAGTTTGGGAGTTGTGCCCGAAAGGATTTGATGTCCGAACTGAATAACTGTGGAGGCAGTTTTGTTTTTGAAATACTCGCGTGGACCGTAGACATTGAAGTAGCGCAGTCCGACGATAGAAATTGTATCTTGCTTATCCATATATTTCCGGGCGATATTGTCCATCATCAATTTGGAAAAACCATAAGCATTGTTGGGGGCTTCGAGCCCGACCTTTTGTGGGCTTGGCGCATCTCCGTAGGTAGCGGCTGAAGAAGCATAAACCATATTTGCCTGATGTGCAAGAGCCAAATCCAGCAGGTTTTTGAAGGCATTGACATTAGTTTTGACCATCATATCCTGTTCCAAAACAGTTGTATCCGAGATCGCCGCTTCGTGAAAGATGTAGTCAAAAGTGTAGTCTATTTTCAATTTTTCCATCGCTCTGGGATCATTGATGTCTCCGCTGACAACTTCGCCTGAGAAGCCTATAAGGTTCTTGAAGTGTCCAAAACTTTTGAGGTTGCCATTGGAAAATGTTTCACCTGAACGAAATGCATCAAAAACAATGACTCTGCATCCCGGGTGATTGTTCTGGAAATAAAAGGCAAGGTTGGAGCCGATGAAGCCGGCACCTCCGGTGATCAGTATGGTTTTGTTATCTAGATTTTCTTCGCTGTATTTCATATTTTTCACTCTATTTTTTTAATGGTATCGCTTATTTTACCTTGATTCTCTTGAAAGTAGTGTGCACATCCATTAACTGAAGCAAATGAGAGTGTCACACGGGGCAATGTTCTCTCCCCGATATAGATACTGTTGCCAATACCTGCATTGTCAGCCAGTGTAATGTCGCTTACTTTGTCTCCTATCATCCATGAGTGTTCCAGGTCAAGAGAATACTCTGAGAGAGCCTGTTCGATCATTCCAATGTCAGGTTTGCGACAGCAGCATCCTGCATCAGGAGTATGTGGACAGTGGAAAACCTTTTCTATGATGATACCTCTTGTATTGAATTCTTCTGTCATCCACTCTGTTAATGTATGAAAATCAGATTCTTTGTAGTACCCACGACCTATTCCGGATTGATTGGTAATGATAAAGAGAAGGTATCCCGCATCTCTAAAAAGCTTCAAAAGCGAAAAAATCCCTTCAGAAAACTCAAAATCCTCTATTTTAGAGACATATCCATGGTCAACATTGATGACTCCATCCCTATCGAGAAAGAGAGCCCTGCGGTGAGTCGTGTTTATCATTTTGGTGTACTAACGGTATTTTATGATACCGAAGTAGACATAGTTTATAAAATAGTAGATACTTTTTAAGAAGCCGATCTGCTCTACATTCCGATAAACCTTCCATTGCCAGGCTGCTGCATTGACTTTATTGCTGGAGACAGAACTCTCCCCTATGCGATAATATGCCAACGGTTCGATGATGCCCTTTGTACTGCCAATCTTTTTCATAATGTTAAGCCATAAAACATAATCTTCTTTTGTCGGGAGTTTCGGAAGGTACATTTTGCCCAGCTTCTCTGCGTCATAAATTGCTGTCAGGCAACCCACGCTACAGGTTTTTAGCATACTTTCATAGCTTATGTCGGGGAGAGTAGCAAAAGTTGTCAGCAGTTCACCCTTCTCGTTGATAGTCTTATAGGAGCTATAGGTAAACGAGAGGTTATGGTCAACCATAAATTTGATCTGCTTTTCAAGTTTTTGCGGTATCCAGAGATCATCAGCATCCAAAAAAGCGATGTATTTACCCTGAGATGCTTCGATTGCTCTATTTCTGGCACCGGATGCGCCAAGTTTTTTTTCTGGTCTGATTAATTTGATACGGGAATCTTTCCGAGCGTAGGTTTCAATAATAGAAGCGGAATTGTCTATGGAGAGGTCATCAACAATAATCATCTCCCAGTCATCATAGCTTTGTGCCAGAACGGAATCCATCGTCTTGGCAATATACTTCTCTGTGTTGTGCGAGGGGGTGATGATGGAGACCATTTATTTAATCGCTTCCAAACAGATCTCTGGTATAGACTTTCTCCTCGACATCTTTGAGTTCCTCAGAGAGTCTATTGGATACTATCACATCTGATATATCTTTGAACGCATCAAGGTCTTTGATCACCTTCGAGTGAAAGAACTCTTCGTCATCAAGCACGGGTTCGTAGATGACAACCTCTATTCCTTTTGCTTTTATTCTCTTCATAATACCCTGTATGGAAGATGCACGAAAGTTATCAGAACCCTGCTTCATGATGAGCCGATAGACTCCCACCACCTTTGGGTTCTTGCTGATGATATGGTCTGCAATAAAATCTTTTCTGGTACTGTTCGCTTCGACAATTGCACCGATGATATTGTTGGGTACATCTTTATAATTTGCCCTTAGTTGTCTGGTATCTTTTGGCAGGCAGTATCCGCCATAGCCAAATGATGGGTTATTGTAGTGTGTTCCGATTCTTGGATCGAGTCCTATCCCCTCGATGATTTGTCGCGAATCCAAACCATGAGCCAGTGCATAACTGTCAAGCTCATTGAAGTATGCTACTCTCATTGCCAGATAAGTATTGGAAAAGAGCTTGATAGCCTCTGCTTCTGTAGAATCGGTAAAGAGCACATCGATAGGCTCTTTGATCGCGCCTTCCGCCAGCAGGTTGGCAAAAGTTTCTGCACGGGCACTCTTTTCTCCAACGATGATCCTTGAAGGATAAAGGTTATCGTAGAGTGCTTTCCCTTCCCTGAGAAATTCAGGAGAGAAGAGGAGATTGTCACAGTGAAGTTCATCTTTTATCTGTTTGGTATAGCCAACAGGAACGGTTGACTTGATTATCATAACGGCATTGGAATTGATCTGCATAACATCTTTAATGACGGACTCAACAGTATCTGTATTGAAGTAGTCTGTCTGGGGATCATAATCTGTCGGAGTGGCAATGATAACAAAATCAGCATTCAGATAGGCTTCATTTTTGTCCAGTGTTGCCCTGAAGTTGAGAGGCTTTGTCTGGAGATACTCCTCTATCTCTCTGTCCTCAATGGGGGACTGCTTTCTATTAAGCATTTCTACTTTCTCTTTGAGAACATCCAGGGCAACAACTTCGTTATGCTGAGCCAAAAGGAGTCCGTTTGAGAGTCCCACATAGCCGGTTCCTGCGATTGCTATTTTACAACTCAGCATTTATGCTTCGCTTGCACTGAATTTCAATTCTTGTCATATTTATCCTTGCTCTGATGATATGGTGTAGTCTTGGAGCAGCTTGTGATAGAGTTTGTCAAAAGTATCGATCATTTTATCTCGTGTAAACAGGCTTTCGTACCGCTCTATGCAATTATTTGAGAATTTTAGATAGAGCTCAGGATTATTTCCGATTACCTCTATTGCTTCCGCCAATTTTTTGGGTGACCTTGGAGGCACCTGCAGTCCTGTATAGTTGTCCTGATTGACCCAAATCATTCCTGACTCTTCAATTTTGCTCGAAACTATGGGTTTCCCGAATGCCATAGCTTCAAGCAGTACGATGCCGTAAGCCTCTGCTTTGGTGACAGAGGGGAGGCAGAAAATTGAAGCCGCTTTGTAATAGTTATATTTGTCACTCTCATCCACATGTCCCAGGAGATGCACGCTGTTTTCGAGCTGATGTCGGCCAATCAGTTCCGAGATGGTTTTCTCTTCTGAACCGCCTCCTCCTATAAGGATCACATAGTCATCACTGAGGTATCTAGCTGCCTCTGCCAGATATTCGAACCCTTTATATGTGACAAGCCTTCCAAAGGCCAGAATGATCTTCTTTCCCGCATATTTTTCTTTGATCTGCTCCACTTTTTTATCATCAGTGTGAAAAGAGTCATCAGATATTCCAATTGGGACAATCTCCGTCTTATCAAGATATGGCTTGAGATATGGTGAATGTGTGGCATACGCTTCACTTGCGGCAATGATGCTGTCGGCACGCTTCAAAACCCAACTTTGCAGAGGCAAAAAGAGCTTTAGCATCATCTCTTGCCTGACAATATCAGATTGCCACTGGATAACGATTTTTGCAGATGGCCTTACGACATAAAGCGCAAGGAACGCCATAGGGTCGGGATGATGGACATGGATAATGTCATAGTCTTTATGTATTTTCCATAGTCTGCTGATCAGGTCGGGGCTAATGGGAGCAGAGTTGACCATACCGTATGTAGCTGCTCTGTATGCTGTGTATCCGTCGAATTGAGATATTTCCCTATCCGGTTTGGTATTGGAGCAGAGAACATCGCACTGTATACCGCGTGCATTGAAGCCTTCCGTAGTTTCATACATCGCGCGTTCCATCCCGCCAAATGTAGGATAATAAAATTTCCCAAATTGTAAAACTTTCATCCTGTTTCCCGATTTCTTTTTCTAAACCATATATTTGGTCAATATTATACTAAACCAACCCTAAGAGGTCTATTGTAGGATATTGTTAAAGCACTTTATATGCAACTCTGCCGAGTTCTTCCAGCTATACTGCGCTGCTCTCTGTGATCCCTTGCAGATCAGAGATTTGCGCAGTGATTCATCTGATGCTATCAGCTGCATTCCATCTGCGATCGTCGTGCTGTCGAGAGGGTTGATATATAGTGCAGCTTCTGCAGCTACCTCAGGTATGGAGGTAGTTTTGGAAGTAATCACGGGGATTTTTGAAGCAAAACCCTCCAGTACAGGCAGTCCAAATCCTTCATAAAGTGAAGGGTAAACCATAGCAAGTGCTGACTGAAGGAGAGCATAGAGTTCTCTATCTGTAACATTTTTTAGGTGGTGAATAGTATCATTTTCCCCCAGTGCATCAAGCTTTTGCTGCAGGGCATCTTCTCCCCAGCCATAGTGGCCGATTATAACCAGCGGATGCTTTTGTCGGAGTATTGATGGCAGCAACAGGTAGGCTTCGATCAGCCTTGAGAGGTTTTTTCTTGGTTGTATGGTTCCGACGAAGATAAAAAACTCCCCCTTTAGAGAAAATTTTTGCCGTATTGCTTCTCTCTCATTTTCGGGTATTGTCTGAAAAAAAGCCTTATTGACCCCGAGCGGTATCACACTGATCATCTCTTCCGGAATTTCAAAATATTGGATAATATCCTGTTTGCTATGCTCAGAGATCGTAATAATGTGGCTAGCCCAATGAGAAGCCCGCTTGAATGCTATGTTTTTAAATCGTCGAAGTCTTCGGCTGACAAGTTTGGGATAGACAAGGGGATAGGCATCCATAATGGTTGCCACAACAGGAGTATGGTTGAGTTTTGGTATGTGATGGTCAGGTGCAAAAAAGAGATCGATCTCTGCCTCAAGCGCATTAACCCCGAGAAAAGGCTTGCCGCTGATGATGGAGCGTGCCGACTGGATTGGGTATGAGGGTGGCAGATGCATAATTTCTCCGAGCAAACCGAAAGCTTCCAATGATGCACTGTATTGACCAAAAGAGAGAGCCTGTTTTTTCGATATAATATTTTGACCAGTCGTATCGAATTGTTCCCATAGATTTTTTGCATAAACTCCGATACCGTCCATATGCCCCTGAGACAATCCTTTCTCGAGAACGGTAGTGCCAAATCCGATTTTCATCAGGGTGCGTCATACATCGTTTGGAGTGTTTTGTGCAGCGTATCTCTGTTTTCAAGTTCTATCAGTGTTTCAAGCAGGTCGGTAGAGCCTGAGAGGGATGGGATCTCATTTTCTCGGACAAAGAGCGGGTTGACTTTGACTTCGATAGTGTATCCTGCGATCTCATTCATCATCTCTATGACATCGAGGAGCTTCACGGGATGGTTGGACGAGAGATTGACGGCGATCGATTTGGTATTGGAGAGAAGCAGCTTATAATAGATATCAACGATGTAGTCGATATCGTTGAACTCTCTTGCGACATTGAGGTTGCCCAACTCAATCACCCTTTTTTTCTCTTTAAAGTGAGAAATGATTTTGGGGATAAGAAAGTGGCTGTCCTGCCCGGGTCCGGTATAGTTGAATGGGCGGGTGATGATAGTGTCAAAGCGGTCGAAATAGTTGGCCGCGAGATGTTCCATCGCCAGTTTGCTGCAGCCGTAGTGGTTGACCGGTTTGGGGCACATGGTTTCATCCAGCACCTCTGCACCCTGGCTGCCGTAGATGTTGGCACTGCTGGCGAGGATGATTTTTTTAGGCGTAATCTGCTTATCGGCAAGCGACTTGAGAATATTTTCTGTGCCGATAGTGTTGACATCATATATCAGTGCGGCATTCTCTTCTCCAGGAAAGGAGATGGCAGCTATGTGTATCAGATAATCCGGTTTTACACTCTCAATGACTCTATCGATCTGCTCTTTTTGCCTGATATCGCACTGAAAATGTTTTTTGCTGATGGGCGTGTTGACCACGGTGCCATAGATATCGAAACCCTCTTTCTGGAGGCGTTGTTCCAGATGTATACCGGTAAAGCCATTGATGCCTGTGATCAATACACGGTTTTGCAACCCTTTGTTCATGTCCCGCTCCTTTTATTTTTGTGATCAGCTATGAAGATTGTTTTGTTCAGTAGCTCCTCTGCACTTTGGCTCCAGGTTGGCACAGGGATGCTGTTTGTATCGATAGACTTCAATACTTTCTCTCCTCTTTCGATATTTTCGATCAGCAGAGAGAGAGATTCAGGTCGAGCCAAATCAAAATAGGTGACTCTCTCCTCTCCTACCTCTCTGTGGATAGGTGTGTCACTCGCCAATACAGGCAATCCATTTTTAAGACTCTCAATAATAGGCAAGCCATATCCTTCTATTATGGAAGGAAAGACCAATGCTTTTGAATGGCGGTAACAGTAACTCAATTCAGCATCGTTGAGGTCGTTGAATATCCATAGTTTATCCTGATAAGCTTTATCTTCACGCATCTCTCTCTGCAGCGCTCCTGTTTTCCATCCTGACCCTCCTACGATAATCCAACTGATATTAAAACCATTTTCCCATAACAGCTTAAAGGCTTCGTAGACAAAACGGTGGTTTTTTCTGGGTTCGATCGTTGAGACGGTCAGGTAGATTGATCTATTTGTATTTTGATATAGCTCGAGAAGCGATTCTCTGACCTTTTTGTTGCCGGAATAATCTGTCTCAAAATCAGCTCCAAGAGTAAAAGAGTCGAATGAAAATTGGCGATTTGTACTATTTAGTGCCTCCAGATAATGTACCAGATCCTCCATAACAGTTTGAGAGATAGAGATATAGCCATCAAAGTAGTCTGTTGATCGGCGATACCAATTGGTAAAGTACTGCTCCATCACATCATCGCAAAATTGGGGATGGGTAATTGGAATGAGGTCATAGGCGACCCCTATGATTTTTGCCCCTCTCTTTTTGGCATACTCGACACTCGGCCAGACATGCAGGTGCCAGCTTGAGTCCAGCATCAAGACGATATCGTCCTCGTAGAGTTTTTCTCCTGCAAAAAACGATTTGCAATAGAGTTTAATTTTACGTTCGACCCTTTGCAGCAGGTTTCTCAGATTTGATTGGCTATTGAATCTCTCCAGCTCTTTCCGGTCTATCTCAACAAATGCACCATTGACTAGTGCTGCTGTGACAAGCTCCAAGCCTTTTTTGTTTGTATGCGGCTCCATACGCTTGATAATATTTCGTACTACCCTTTGAATACCTGTATTGATATTGGTGCTGTAGATATAGGTAGAGTCGATATAGAGTCTTCGTGCCTGATTGGCAGGTCTGGAACTCCTGCTGCTCTCTCTCGTCACCCTGTTGATAGTACTGCCTGCCCTTGCGAATAGGCTATCGATGTATCTCAGGATGGCTTTGAGGCTTTGCTTGATTTGATTCACGAAAAGGATGAACTTTTTTAGAAAGAGAATCCCGCTTTGTTGCGTCTCAAATCTGCTTCGACCATCATTGTGCAGAGTTCTTCAAGCGTAGTTTTGGGTTCCCATCCCAACGCTTTCCCGGCTTTTTCTGGATCTCCGATGAGCAGATCGACTTCTGCCGGTCGGTAGAATTTTGGATTGATTTTTAGTACCGTTTTGCCTGTGGCTCTGTCGATTCCGATCTCATCCTCATCTTTGCCTTTGAATTCCAATTCAATTCCCGCTGCTTTGAATGCCATCGTGACAAAATCCCGTACTGTCTCAGTGCGGTTGGTTGCCAATACGAAAGTATCGGATTTGTCAGCCTGAAGCATCAGGTACATCCCCTCGATATAATCTTTGGCATAGCCCCAATCCCGTTTGGCATCCAGATTGCCCAGTTCAAGGATATCAAGTTTGCCCAGTTTGATCTTGGCAACACTATCGGTGATCTTGCGTGTCACAAACTCCCTGCCGCGCAGTGGAGATTCGTGATTGAAGAGGATACCGCTGGAGCCGAATATCCCATAAGATTCACGATAATTTATCACCATCCAGTGTGCATAGAGCTTCGCAACCCCATAAGGGCTTCGGGGATAAAAAGGAGTCTCCTCTGTCTGTGGTATCTGCTGCACTTCACCAAACATCTCAGAAGTACTTGCCTGATAAAAACGGATCTTTGGGTCAACGATACGGATTGCTTCAAGCAGATGCACAGTGCCTAATCCGGTGATATGCGCTGTAGCAAGCGGTTGGTCAAAAGAGACACCAACGAAACTTTGGGCTGCGAGATTATAGATCTCGTCAGGCCGTATCTCCATCACCATACGAATGCTGTTGGATTGATCGGTCAAGTCATACTCTATGAGGTGCAGATTGGGATGATTTTCAATTCCCAGCTCTTCGATACGCCAGAAGTTTACCGATGCTGTACGACGGTAGGTACCGTAGACTTCGTAGTTTTTTTCTAAAAGTAATTCTGCCAGATAGGCGGCATCTTGACCTGTGATTCCTGTGATGATTGCTTTTTTCATTGCTGAATAACCTTTATTCATTTTTTAGCGTATTATATCGAAAGAGATTAAAGGGAGGATGCAAATAAACTATGCTCTCTATCTCTTTACTTTGGCATTGTCTATTTCCAGGAGTCTCTGATGATACTGCATATCTTCGATCAGCTTTCGGTTGACAGAGAGCAGATCGGCCACAAATGCGATCAGTCCTGTCTGAAAACCCATTCCCAGGAGTACACCGGAGAGTATCACGGACTGCATGTGTCCGCTGTAATCTTCTGTAAAATAGTAGTAGATAAATCTCAATCCAATCAGAAATCCAATCCCAAAGAGAACAGCCGCAATCGTCATAAAGAAGCGAAATGGGCTATAGACGACAGAGATGCGGATGATGGTGATGACAGATTTCTTGATATAGTTTGGAATACTTGAGAGGAGTCGTGAAGGGCGCAGATCTTCATTGGTACGGATGGGCACAGAGGTGATCGCCATATTTTTCTGACCAGCCTGTATGATCGTTTCCAAAGTATAGGTGTAGTCGTTGTAGACATTGAGCTGCATTGCACACTCTCTGCTGATAGCACGAAAACCGCTTGGCGCATCGGGAATATCTGTTTTGCTGGCTTTTCGGACAACCCAGGATCCCAGCTTTTGCAGGAATTTTTTGGCGGGAGAGAAGTGCTCTGTCATACTGATAGGTCGGGCACCTATGACATATTCGGCCTTATGCTCCAGGATGGGTTGCGTAAGTTTGGGAATATCCTCTGCTTCGTATTGATTGTCTGCGTCAGTATTGACGATGACATCAGCACCCTGCTTGAGAGACTCTTTGATTCCCGCCATAAATCCTTTTGCCAAGCCCTGGTTGTACTTAAAGTTTACGATATGGTCCACACCGCACTCTCTGGCGACTTCAACTGTGTTATCTGCACTGCCGTCATTTATGATGAGCCATTCGACTTTATCGAAGCCCTCGACCTTTCGAGGTAAAGCACCCAAAGCTATTGCAAGCGTCTCTGCCTCGTTGTAGCATGGGATTTGGATGATGAGTTTCACTGTTTTATCTCCTTTATGAAGCTTATTGAAATAATGTCGATTCCGACATCTCTGCTATCATTGCCTATTCCAAAATCTTTTGGCTTGAATGTATTGGTGCGAATAGATACTTCGTTAACCGACTTCTGATGGTCAAGTTCAAAATAGAGCGAGTTGTATTTTCGTGAATGGAATGGTACCTTTTTCCCATTGACAAAAACTTCCAGCCCCATCTTGACCGGATCGTAGTCATAAGCTCGATTGCCGCCATAGACATAGATCTTCATATAGTTGGCATCGGAGATATTCATATCAAAACCGCTGATCTTTGCCATGTCTGTGGTCCATACACTCTCCGGAAAGAATCCCTCTTTCTTCAGTGAAGGGTCTTTGAGTAGTATTCTATGGGTATCCTTGGGGAGGATCTTGAGCCACTTCTCCTTATCGAGCTTGTAGCGATAGAGTTTTTTCTTGATGTAATAGTATTTTTCAGGCAGGTGGTTTGTCTGCTCAAACAGACCAAAGCGATAAGAGAAGATTCTCTCGTCGGCCCATACATCCAGTTTGGAGGGATGCCATAATAGCAGATAGATATCGTTATATCTCTCAAGTATCTCTTCTGTGACAAAATCGAGATTTTCATCACTGATCGAGACGACATTTTTGTCTTCATAGTAGACCAGTGCCATCTTGATTTCCCCATCCATTCCATCCGTCAATATAAGGTCTTCGATATCTACAGGCTGCGTAATTCTCTTGATAGTGTTATATACACCATCCGCTTCACTTCCCTGAAACTGGGTAGTCGAGTCATTGATTGCATGGAGGCCGGCAACAATCAGCAAAAGATAATATAGTTTTTTGCCATATTTTACCGCAGTGACTCCGGTAGCTATAAAAAGTATGGCGTAAGGGAGTGCCTCGCTTACGAGATAGCGTGCATAATAATATTGGTACGGAATCTTCCACTGAAGTACCGAGATATAGGCTATGAAAAAAAAGAGAAAGAGAAGCAGTAGTGTCTGCGCAAAATTTAATGTATTGATCCTGAAAAGTATGAGAAGAAGGAATAGTGCTGCCAGAATAGGTGTTATGTACTCATAGAGAACGTATGCACTCCAATAGTATTTAGCTTCCGCTCCGATATGATTTAGTTTCCAGACACCATTGATCCATGCATCGTTGATATATCTGTCTGTATAGCCCAGTTGATAGATTTTGTAGTATCCCAGTGCCAGAACAGTCAGATAGAGAAAAGGCAGTGCTCTTTTACTCCAATAGAAGAGTTTTTTGATCTTCTCTCTTTTTTGATCACTGGCTACAAGGCGGTAGGTGTAAAGGTATAGCAACAGTAAAAAAGCCAGAAAAATTGCCATTTTCCAGCTCCATCCCTCTCCAAGAAATCTCCCGAAAGACATCTGGTAGATATCAGAAGAGTATGGATATGAGTATGCCAGTCCATATATGACAGAGAGTGCATAGAGGGAGAAGATGCCAAAAAAGTAAAGTGTCAATGCCCTCCTGGCTGTTCCGTCCTCAGTGTATATTTGATTTAAAATCAGAAGCAGATAGAAAAAAGGGATATACATAAATCCGCTGATACGCGTAAAAAACATACCCGCCATCAGTAGAGCTGAGATAATCAGGTAGTCATTTCGATATATCTTCTGTTTTGTCAGATTGAAATATCGCAGCAGATAGTAAAAGGAGCTAGATGCAAATGCCAGAGCCATTACCTCTGTGACAGGGAATTTGGAAAAGAAGGCATGGAGAGGATTGACTGCCAGAAGTGCACCTGCCGCAAATGCCGCCGCTCTGCTGCCAGTCATTTCATAAGCAAGCAGATAGAGCGCAAGAATAGAGATTAGTGAGAATAATACAAGCGCATATCCGGCATTGCGTTCGCCAAAGACTCCATCGAAGATCGCCAGCCAAAGCGGATGGAGATGGTAAAATTGAAAGACATACCTGGATTGTTCGCTGTCAGCTACATAGATTCCGCCAAGATAGTGACCCTCAAACTTCTTTGCTTTATGAAACTCGTAACGAATGTTAGTGTTGTCATAGTTTCGCCTCAGATCTGGGTCGAAGATATCCTGTCGGATCTTGTCATACTGAAAGACTTCTCCGCTCTGCTTAAAAGCCTTGGACATATTGACATAGATCCCTTCATCTTGTCCGCCTAAAATGTATTGATAGGGTTCACTGCGGAAAAAGAGTGTAGCAAGGATCAAGATTACTATGGGGATGAAGTGTCTGTTTTGCATAAGTTTGGATAGAAGCGGTGTATAAAAAAAGTGTACGATCAGTATGATGGCAAGCAGACTTGAGATAAGTACCAGATCAACACGAAAAGATCCGCCAATCAAAAATAGCAAAGAAGAGATACTGATAATGGTGATGCTTATCATCAAAAGATCAAAGAGTGAAAGTTCTCTATTTGCACCATCTGCTGAGTGCTTGGATAATTTTCGTAAACTTATATTCATCGACTATTTGCTCTCTGCTCAAAATGTTCTTCTTTGGCTTGCTCCTGCAAAGACTCTGTTGATAAGGTCTCTACTCCGATCGACTCAAAAGCCTGCTTCTTGAAGATATATGCAGCCAGAAAGATTGAAATATCACCTAGAATACTGATTACTCTAAAAAGAAGAATAATCTGCAAGGCGACACTTTCACCCAGCTGATTTTGAAAAAGAAGGACAAAGGAGTATTCGCGGATACCAATTCCTCCAGGGGCGCCGGGAACAACAAATCCGGCCAAAAATGCCAAAGCAAAACCCGCTGTGAACTGTAAGTAGCTCACGCTATTCGTACTGTCAAACAGATCCGCCAGCAGATAGATCACCAGTCCGCCAAAAAGTGTGGAGATACCGGCAAGCAAAAATAGTTTTATAATGGTAGTCGGCTTTAGAGCATAGAGTGATATCTTTTTTTTGACCAAATAGATGCCTGCTATAGATACTAAAATGATACCAAGAAGAACAAATAGCAGTTCATAGAAAGAAAAATAATAATTTATATCAATAAAAAATAGATATCCCACACCAAAAGCAACTGCCACGATCAGCAAAATAATATTTTCAACAAATAGAGAGTAGACAATATCGCTTTTGGATACGATGTGCTGCACCAAAAATCCTCGTCCGATAAAGTGTCCTATGTTGCCCGGCAGATACTTCCCGATCTGAGAAAAGAAGACAACAAAGGTGGATGTGAAAAAAGTTATTTTGGGATACTTTTCTTTCAGCTGAAAATACCATCCCAGCGATATGTTCGCAGTCCCTATCCACATACCGATGATACCGATAAAAATAACTGTCAGCGTATGGAGATTAAATTCTATATGGATTTTTTGGTAATTATCCAGAAGGATTTTGATGATAAAATAGAATGATATCAATACCAGAATATTTCCGATATATCTAACATACTTTTTCAGCATCAGTTTACTTCATAGAAGTCATAGATTGATGTGATAATAAGCTGCAGGTCGGCAGAATCCAGAGCATGATACATAGGGAGCCTGATCAGTCTTTCGCTCTCAAGTGTGGTAAAGCGGTCCTCTCCGTCAAATCTGCCAAGCCTCAATCCGGCAGGTGCGGAGTGCAGCGGAATATAGTGAAAAACCGCTCCTATATCAAGTTTGTCCAAGTGCTCAAGCAGTGCCGTTCTCTCTTTCAAATCTTTAACTTTGATATAAAACATATGAGCATTATGATCACAACTGTCAGGAATAGTCGGAAGTTCTATCGAGCCCCTATCCGCCAGCTTCCGAAGTCCTTCGTAATACTTTTTCCAACTCTTGAGCCTGTCTTCATTGATCTCGTTGGCCCCCACCAGTTGTCCCCAGAGATAGGCTGCACTCACATCATTCATCAAGTAGCTGCTGCCGATATCGACCCAGGAGTATTTGTCGACCATACCCCTGAAAAATGCACTTCTGTTTGTTCCTTTTTCCCGAATAATCTCAGCTCTTCCGGCAAAGTTTTCATCATTTATGATCAGGAGTCCACCCTCGCCGGCGCTTGTATAATTTTTGGTTTCATGAAAGCTGAATGTCCCAAAGTGCCCTATGGTTCCCAGGGGTTTACCCTTGTAGCTGCTCATCATACCCTGAGCGGCATCTTCCACTACAAAAAGACTATATTTGTCAGCCAGTGCCATAATAGCATCCATTTCGCAGCCTACACCTGCATAGTGGACCGGAACGATCGCTTTTGTTTTGCCGGTGATAGCCGCTTCTATCTTGCTTTCATCAATATTCATTGTATCCGGTCTGATATCAACAAATACTATTTTGGCTCCTCTTAGTGCAAAGGCATTGGCTGTGGAGACAAAAGTATAAGAGGGCATAATGACCTCATCACCCTCTTTGATATCAAGAAGTATCGCTGCCATCTCAAGCGCATGGGTGCAGGAGGTTGTCAGAAGCGCCTTTTTGCATCCGAGCTTCTCTTCAAACCACTTATGGCAGCGTTTGGAAAATTCTCCATCACCTGAAATTTTTGGACTTTTAATGGATTCTAAAACATACTTCTCCTCGTTGCCTGTCGATGAAGGTTTATTGAAATCAATCATTGTCGTACCCTTTGTCTTCAAATAGTTTTTGCAGCTGCTCTACTAATCTTTTTTCTGAAAAATATGCTTTAATATTTTTTATATTTTCCTCTCTTGTCGAGTTGTCCAATAAGTCCAGATCAATATTTTCACTATTATACACTTTTACACTTATATCGGCAAAAAACTGCCAGGGTGTAATATCGTTTCGCATATAAATTTTTTTGCCAAGTCCAAGCAGTATGATGCTGTTGCCTAAAGCCTGCTGTCTTTTGTGGCCAAATATAACCATATCGATATTCCCTAAAAATTCCAGATATTTTTCATAAGGCATAAATTCTGTCAGCGGTATAAATTTATCTCCAAACAGCTCTTTGCCTCTCTCTATCACTTTTTTTGCATAGTTTTGATTCCCATAGGAGAGGGGTGCATAGATAGAGATATCGCTATCTTTATATTTGAGTAGTTGATCAAAGACTTCAAAATGATTGTTTGTTGTTTCTGCTGAGTTGCCTATCTGGATATTGATGCCTATATGCCTCTTTTCTTTGATATCGTACTCTTTGTAGAGATTGCTGGGATACATGAAGCAATCAATGTTCCTGGCCTTCACTCCATACCATTTTTGGGCAAGTTCATAGTCACCTTTGACATAGACTATGGTATTTCCAATATTCCTGAATACATTTTTTCTAAAAAATTCATATATATCGTGGTAAAAATATCTCTTCTTCAATAGTTTATAATAATATAAATCCTTTCCCCATATAGCCCAGTAAACTTTCTTATTTAAAGCTGGAAACAGGTACAGGGAAAGAAGCAGCCATGGCGAAGCCAGAGAGTGAACAATAATTTTTTGATTGCTGAACATCAGACTTAATAATTTAATATGCTTCCCTGGCGAAAAGAGGCTGGCAAACAGGTATGGCATATTGAATTTATCATAATAGATATCATTTTTTCCGTAATGGAAAAGAGAATGAGTTGATAAATCAAAATCATTTTTCAGAAGAAAATCAAAAAAATCTTTGGAAAATTTCTTTTGGTCATTGAAAATATGCAGTATTTCAGTTTTTCGCATTTGATGAATTGTGTTTTTTCCTGTTTATATTATTGTACCTATAAGTATATCGGCTAATCTTGCCAATAAACTGAAAAATATTTGTTTTGTCTGCAAGATGCCTGCGTAGAAAGGTTTATGTTCTCTGACTTAAAATTTGGTTTCAAGCAGACAAAATATCACCTAAATCTATTAATTAAGTATAATTCCGATAAGAGAAAAAGAAGTTCCAGATATTGATTTGGTCCAAATTAACACTAATAGTATATTTAAAATGCTATAATAGAGAGAAAGATAAGTATGCAGCAAGGAATTGGGATATGAAGAATCAAATTGAAGATATTATTATTGAAGCACTACAGGATTTGAATGATGATATAGAGAGCGAAAGTTTGGAAAACCCAACTAAAGATACAAAAATATTTGGGGAAGATGGAGCCTTGGACAGTATGGCATTGGTATCTTTGATTTCGGATATTGAAGAGGGGATCCATGATGCACTTGGCAAAGATGTGATTTTGGCAGACGAAAAGGCTATGAGCCAAAGAAGGTCTCCCTTTGGCAGTGTCGATAGTTTGACTGAATATATAGAAATGCTCATCAACGGATAATGCAGTGAAAAATGAAATAATGGTTATCACCGGCACAAGAAAAGGAATAGGAAAATATTTAGCTGAATATTATTTGGAGAAAGGCTTGACCGTGGCTGGATGCAGTCGAGGCGATAGCAGTATCGAAAATGCAAATTATCATCATTTCGAGCTTGACGTGTCTGATGAGAAGAGTGTCATTTCAATGATCAGAAATGTCAAAAAAAAGTTTGGCAAGATTGATATTCTGCTCAACAATGCGGGTGCGGCATCGATGAATCATATTTTGCTTACTCCGTATAAAACCATAAAAGAGACAACAGAGACAAACTATTTTGGGACTTTTCTGTTTTTGAGAGAAGTTTCAAAAGTGATGCTGAAAAAGAAATATGGGCGTATCGTTAATTTTGCAAGTATCGCTACACCATTAAAGTGGGAGGGTGAAGCTGCTTATGCTGCAAGCAAAGCCGCTGTGGAAAATCTCACAAAAATTGCCGCGAAGGAAGTTGCGGAGTACGGCATTACTGTCAATGCACTCGGATCGACACCGGTTTGGACAGATATGATCAACCGTGTACCAAAAGAGAAGCTGGATGGTATTTTAAATCAGCAAGCCATCAAAAGGCTGGGTGACATGAAGGATGTATCACACCTCTGTGATTTTCTGATCGATGAAGAGAGCAATTTTATTACGGGACAGGTAGTTTACCTTGGCGGAGTGAGTTAGGCGATGCAGCGTCACTGTTGGATGATCGATACATTTGAGGAGATGGCGGACAGGAGAGCCATTATCTTTAATGATACAACTTACAGCTATGCCGACTTGGATAAGCGAATTGACTATTATTCAAAGCTTATCATAGAAGATGGGATAGAGAGCGGTTCGGTTGTTGCGATCAATTCCGATCATTCGTTTGAGGCTATCGCACTTTTTTTTGCATTGGCAGAGAATAAAAATATTATTGTACCTATCATCGCTACCGCTTCGGAAGAGATAGCCAATCGTATTGAGAGTGCAGAGGCAGATTATATTTTTACAAATGATTGTGAACAATTTGTCAGCAATAAACTTCACAGTAAAAACAGAAAACATGACTATATAGATAGGCTTATCACAGATATGAGGTCTGGACTCATACTGTTTAGCAGCGGCTCAACAGGCAAGCCAAAAGCAATGCTTCATGATCTTGATGCACTGATGCAGGGATACAAAGGCAAAAGACAAAAAGAGATCAATACGCTGATTTTTTTGACCTTTGATCATATTGGAGGTATCGATACATTGCTGAGAATACTTTCAATTGGAGGGACGATTACCATTCCGTCATCAAGGCAACCCGAAGAGATCAGCAGGTTGGTAGAGGGGCATCGAGTCAATGTTTTGCCATCTTCACCCACTTTTTTAAATCTGCTGCTATTGAGCGGACTGCATCAAAAATATGATCTCAGCTCCCTGAAGATTATTGCTTTCGGGGCAGAACCGATGCCTGAGTCACTCCTGCTCAGATTGAGAAAACTCTTTCCTGATATTGAACTTCAGCAAAAGTTTGGAACCAGTGAGACAAATGCTATCAAGGTGACCAGCAGATCCAGTGACAGCCTCTTCATGAAGTTGGATGATCCGAATCTGGAGCATCAGGTCATCGACGGTGAACTTTGGCTCAAGAGTAAAACACAGGTATTGGGTTACCTCAATGCACCTATGGACGATTTTACAGAGGATGGTTGGTTTAAAACCGGTGATTTGGTCGAAACATCTGAAGATGGATATATCAAGATCATCGGAAGAAACAAAGAGATCATCAATGTTGGCGGAGAAAAAGTGCTCCCTTCCGAAGTGGAATCTGTTTTGCTCGAGATGGATGAGTTCAGTGATGTCATGGTTTATGGCGAAAAAAATCAGATCACCGGAGAGAGTGTTACTGTTGATGTTGTTCCGATTCAGGAGATCGATAAACGTGAAGTCAAAAAAGCTATTAGAAAGTTCTGTAAAGGTAAACTTGACAATTATAAAATTCCGACAAAAATAAATATCGTTGATCAGACGAATTACGGCGATAGATTCAAAAAAATAAGGAGAAGATGATGGAAACAATCAAATTCAACGACTCGAGCCTGAGTTACAGATATACACCATGGGATGCAAAAAGTTTTGGGGTAGATACGCGAGAGATCATGAGTATTGAATACCAGAATGAAGAAGATCTCAGTCAGCTTCTGTCGGAATTTGAAAAAACTGTTGGTGATGATGCTCTGATCTATTTCAGGCAGGATTCAAATGATCAAACAGCAAAGAAAATTCTCTTTATGAATGGCTACTATATTGCAGAGGCGGCTCTACAGATTAAATTGACAAAAATAAAGAGTATCGATTTTTCAAAAATATATAGAAACAATCTTGAGATAGATGATCATATCAACCAGGATGATATCGAACAGCTTCAGGATATCGCCTATAATAGCTTCAACTATAGCCGCTTCCATGAAGATCCATTTTTGGATATTGAAAAATCAAGAGAGAGGTACGCGAACTGGATTTTGGACCTTGTCGAACAGGGAAAAAAAGTTTATGTTTATCGACAGAATAATGAAGTGATCTCTTTTCAATTTTACACACTTGAGAACAATAAGGTAGATCTGATTTTGGGCGGCAGCAAAGAGGGGTATGGGATGATGACACTCTATTTCTTCTCTACACTTATGACAGATTTGCAAAGCAAAGGTGTCAAGCGGATGGATACGATGATTTCATCGGCAAACCTGGGTATTCTCAATACTTATGTCTCTTTTGGATATACAGTACAGAAGTCATTTTTTGATTATCATAAAATTATAAAAAAATAGGGATTAAGAGAAGTTACCCTTTTAGCCCAGTCTTGAGCATCATCCTGCGCAGATAAGCAATCTTGCTCTGCAGCGGCAGGTCTTTGGGGCAGACATCTTCGCAGCCGAGCAGTGTCATACATCCGAATACTCCATTTTCATCACCGACAAGTTCATAATAATCTTTATTGTCTCGTTTGTCTCTGGGGTCCAAGTGATAGCGGGCAATTTTGTTAAGCCCCACTGCACCGGCAAAATTCGGACGCATTTGGATCGTACCGCAACCTGCGACACAACAGCCGCACTCGATACAGCGGTCGAGCTCATAGATCTCATCAGCGAGTTCCGGATCCATACGCTCTTCGAGTTTGTCTACATTGATCTCCTGCTCTTTGTCATGTATCCAAGTCTCCAACCGTTCGTTGAGTCCACGCATCCATGTCCCGGTGTTGATAGAGAGGTCTCCGATCAACTCAAAGAGAGGAAGGGGGGCAAGGGTGATATGGCTATCAAGCTTTTTGGTCAGAGTGCGGCAGGCAAGTGTAGGTTTGCCATTGACAAGCATCGAACAGCTTCCGCAGATACCGGCACGGCAGACGAAGTCAAATTTGAGAGAGTTGTCATGGTGTTCTCGTATTTCGTTGAGCAGGACAAAGAGTGTCATCCCGTGTGCTTCCTGAATCTCAAAAGTATCGATATGGGGAAAGTCATCCGGATCATGGGGGTCAAATCGCAAGATATCTACTTGAAGCAGTCTCAATTTTTCGCCGCGTTTTCTCTCACTCATTTTCTTCTCCTAATGGTTCATTCAATCGCTCATTGCGGTTTTGATATTTTTGTGGCAATTTGTCCATAAAAGGCATCAGGACATTTTGGATTTCAAAACGCGAGGCACCTTCTTCCTTGAGTTTTTCACTGAGAATATCAACAGTCTCTTGTCTTATTTTGGTTTCGGGGTGAGGCACTGTCAAATTTTTGCCATAACCTCGAAAGCCTGGAGGCAGTTCCATTTTTGATATAGGGATCTCTTCATAGGTAACGGTTGGCAAGGTTTGATCTTTGTCTGGCCAGGAAGTGATCGTCCTCTTGAGCCAGTTTGCATCGTCTCTCTCAGGATAATCCTCTCTCGAGTGCGCACCTCTGCTCTCTGTTCTGAGCAGTGCCCCATAAGCTACTGTCAGTGCAACTTTCAGCATTCTTTGGGTTCTGTAGGCATTGACCAGTGCGGGATTGGCTGCACGGCTTTTGGAGCGGAAGACTTCGATATTTTTGGAACGCTTGTAGAGCACTTCGAGTTCATCGACTGCTTTTTTCAGATCGTCACCATTTCTGAAGATGCCGACCTTCTCCATCATGATCTTCTCCATAGCACGACGGAGCACATAAGCATCCTCCCCGTTTTCTACACTTAGGAGTGCATCAATTTTCTCTCTTTCAATTTTCAAAAATTTTTCTATGGTTGAGCTGTGAATGTTGACTGAACTTTCCGGACTTTCGCAAAAATCAGAAATATACTCAGCAACCAACATACCTGCGACTACTGTTTCACTGACAGAGTTGCCGCCGAGTCTGTTAAAGCCATGCATATCCCAGCATGCTGCTTCTCCACAGGAGTAAAGTCCTTTGAGTGTTTGGGATTCGCCTCTGTAGGTAGTTCGGATACCGCCCATAGAGTAGTGCTGTGTAGGGCGAACCGGGATCCACTCTTCCGCCGGATCGATCCCCAGGAAATTTTCACAGATCTCTTTCACTTCTCTGAGATTTTTTTCGATATGTTCGCGTCCGAGTATGGTGATGTCGAGCCAGAGGTGATCGCCATAGTGGGATTTAGCCCCTTTGCCTTTGCGTATGTGCTCTGTCATTCTACGGCTGACGACATCCCTGGATGCCAGCTCTTTTTTATCCGGTTCATAATCCGGCATAAA
This sequence comes from Campylobacterota bacterium, assembly GCA_034722775.1. Classification (GTDB taxonomy): domain Bacteria; phylum Campylobacterota; class Campylobacteria; order Campylobacterales; family Sulfurovaceae; genus SZUA-451. The sequence continues at coordinate 25,394 of JAYEOH010000006.1, forward strand.
ACGATAGCCATCTTTGTCGAGCAGGAGTCCGCCATCTCCACGGCACCCCTCTGTGGTCAAGATTCCTACCGGTACGATAGCAGTTGGGTGAAATTGGATTGCTTCCATATTTCCCAATGTAGCGATTCCCGTCTCCAGGGCGATTGCCTGACCCATCCCCTGGCAGATGATCGCATTGGTGGAGACTTCATAGATTCTGCCATAACCCCCAGTAGCGATAGTTGTCGCCTTGGAGACATAGGCTATAAGCTCTCCATCCATAAGATTTCGTGCGATGGCACCATAGCAGCGTCCATTTTCATGCAGGAGTGAGATCGCTTCGATTCTTTCATGGATTTCTACTTTGTCCTCGTGAGCTTTGTTGTCCACTGCATAGAGCATGCTGTGCCCTGTGCCATCTGAAGTGTAGCAGGTACGCCATTTTTTGGTACCGCCAAAATCTCTCGCTGTGATCAGTCCATGGGCTTCATCTCTCTCGGTAATGGTGACTTTTTTGGCATTAATAATCGCTGCGTGATCACCTCTGTCGACCCTGCTCCAAGGAACACCCCAGGCTGCAAGTTCGCGGATTGCTTTCGGGGCGCAGTGGGTAAACATTCTGGCGACCTCCTGGTCTGCTCCCCAGTCGCTTCCTTTAATAGTGTCCATGAAGTGGACATCTTCATCATCGCCTTCCCCCATGTAGCAATTTGCCAAACTAGCCTGCATACCACCCTGTGCCGCTGAAGAGTGAGATCGCTTGGGGGGAACCAGTGTCAAAACGACGGCATCATGTCCCCTCTCTTTGACCCCTGTCGCTACTCTGAGACCTGCCAATCCACCGCCTATGATCAAAACATCTGTATAAATTATCTTCATTGCTGCGGCTCCACTTGAGTAGATTTAGAGTGATATCTCTCTCCGTCACTGTAGTCGTGAGTTATCCCGATCTCAATATATTTTGCCAAAGATAAAGATCCCACAACAAGATAGAAGAGAATAAAGCTTCTCATAAGGAATTTAAACACTTTTCGGGATCTTTTACTATTTTTCCCTTCCATAAATCCCCACTTCAACGCCAAACGATAAAGTCCGATAAAAGCATGGCTGACAACAGAAAAGAGAAGCAGTATATAGAGGATCGCTGCATAGTCATCTACGATCCTGCTCGAAGAAGCATAGGGGCCAATCTGATCAGGCTGTGTCATCATCGTGTAGAGGTGAATGGAGCCGAGAAAAAACATCCCAAAACCGGTAATAACCTGTATCATCCACAGAGAGGTATCTTCATGTTTCAGGCTTGCCGCATGTTTGCGCATAATTCTATATTCTTTATATTTGGAAGGCATTTTTCTCATTGCTACAGCGGCATGGAGGATGAAGATGATGGATATCGCCGCTGCCAGAAAGGAGATAATGCCGGGATACTTCTCTCCAAAAAAGTAGTATCCCTCAAACATCAAGGTGACTTTGTACATCGCCTCTTTGCTGATCAAAATAGAGGATTCAAAGAGAATATGTCCCATGATGAACAGACCCAGAATGAGTCCGGTTGCACTCTGGATAAAATCCAGACGAGCAGG
>JAYEOH010000007.1:0-1499 GCA_034722775.1 Campylobacterota bacterium
TCAAAGGACCTGTAGCCTATCATTAGAAAAAGCAGAAACGCCAATATGACAAAAAATTTCATACTTTTCATGATGATTTACCTCCTATGGCTACTTAAAGTATAGTGCTATTTTTTAAAAGCACTCCCCAGCATCCCTTTGATCGCACCTTGCAAGTCAGCAGGGTAGATGACAAATTTTGAATTTTGGCTCTGGCTGATCTTTTCAAGCGAATTGATATAGCGGTCACCCAGCAGGAACATGGCAGGGAGCTCCTGTCCTCCGATGGAGTTGGAAATCTTTCCGATCGCTTCTGCGGAGGCGTTGGCGAGGGCGATTTGTGCCTGTGCTTCTCGTTGGGCAGCGGCTAGTTTTCCATCTGCTTCTAGGATGGCGGCGTTTTTATTCCCCTCTGCTGTTGTTTCAATAGCGCGTCTTTCTCTCTCTGCAGCAGCCTGTCTCTCCATAGAGGCTTGCATCGACGAACTGGGGTTGATATCCTGAATTTCAACAGATTTGACCGTCACACCCCAGTCTGCGACATCATCGATGATTTGATCTTTGAGCCTGGCTTTGATCTGATCACGGTTTGAGAGTGCCTCATCGAGCTTCATTTCACCCAGGATAGAACGCAGTGTTGTCATAATAAGCTGTTGGATAGCCATCTTGAAATCTTCGACACCATAGATGGCATCTTGCGGCTTGGTGACGCGGACAAAGGCGACGGCATTGGTGAGGATGACAGCATTGTCTTTGGTGATCACCTCCTGCTGGGGGATGTCCAGGATGATATCTCTCGTAGTGATGCGCGTGCGGACTTTTTCGATATAGGGGAGGATGATATTGAGACCCGGCTTGAGGGTACGGCTATATTTGCCCAGTCTTTCAACAATCCACTCTTCGCCCTGCGGGACGACATTGATCCCCTTGTAGAGGGTAATGACAACGCCGAATGCAAGTATGAGCAGTATGACCAATGATTGTTCCATAATGTTTCCTTTTAAGTATTGAGTGGAGCAACTTTGATAAGCTGCCCATTGACTTCGATGATCTTGATGCGTGTCTCTTTTGCCAAGTCATAGTCAGAGGTGGCATGCCATTTTGTATTTCCCAAAACAGGGCTATCGAAAGTGACTTTTCCTCTTTGATGGGGGTGAATGACCTCTGTGACGGTGCCCGGTGTATCAAATCGATAGGCAGACTGCCCGGTGTCTGAAACAGTCGGTTGACTCTTGAACCATTTGAAAAGTGCCGTGATGAGAAGGATAGAGAGGATGATCCAGAGCACAAGCTGATAGGCAAATCCCATCGGGATGATGAGATCGATAAGACCCACAATGATTCCGGCGACACCCAATCCCAGAGAGATAAAGGTTCCGGTTGCCATTTCGCTGATGATCAGTATCAGTCCCAGGATGATCCAGTGCCACCAAACAACTGAATCATTCAAATACTCTATCATGCTACTACTCCTTAGACTTTGACTACCACATATTTTATCGGAGTAATCTTAGGATAAT
>JAYEOH010000007.1:1599-6728 GCA_034722775.1 Campylobacterota bacterium
AATAAGAAAGATTAGGATATAATCGCGAAAATTTTTCATCAAGGATAAACGATGTCAACACTCAATGTATATTATGATAAAGATTGTGATCTCTCTATTATCAAGTCAAAAACAGTCGCTATGATCGGCTTCGGAAGCCAGGGACATGCCCACGCAGAAAATTTAAGAGATTCCGGTGTCGAAGTCGTCGTTGGCTTGAGAAAAGGCGGAAGCTCATGGGACAAGGCAGCAGCAAAAGATTTTGAAGTCTTGACTGTAGCAGAAGCGACAGCCAAGGCAGATGTGGTAATGATCTTACTGCCGGACGAGAACCAGGCTGAGATTTATGCCAATGAGATCGCGCCCAACCTGAAAGATGGTGCTACGATCGCATTTGGCCACGGCTTTAACATTCACTATGGAAGAATCCATCCTGCTGCCAATATCAATGTCACGATGATCGCACCAAAAGCTCCAGGACACACTGTTAGATCTGAGTTTGTTACAGGCGGCGGTATCCCCGATCTTATCGCAGTAGGCCAGGATCCAAGCGGTACAACCAAAGAGTTGGCACTCTCTTATGCTTCTGCGATCGGCGGAGGTAGAACAGCGATCATCGAAACAACTTTCAAAGATGAGACAGAGACGGATCTATTTGGAGAGCAGGCAGTCCTTTGCGGCGGTGCTACAGCATTGGTAAAAGCTGGTTTCGATACACTGACGGAAGCCGGATATGCTCCTGAGCTGGCATATTTTGAGTGTCTACATGAGCTCAAACTGATCGTTGATTTGATGTTCCAGGGCGGTATTGCTGATATGAGATACTCTATCTCCAATACAGCTGAGTATGGTGATTATGTTTCCGGCAAGAGAGTCATCAATGATGAATCCAAAGCCGCGATGAGAGAGATCCTCAAAGAGATTCAGGATGGCACATTTGCCAAAGATTTCATATTGGAAGGTCAAGCCGGATATCCAAGAATGAATGCTGAGAGAAATAACGCAAGAGCTTCTAATATCGAGCAGACCGGTGTGAAGCTTAGAGAGATGATGCCGTGGATATCTGCCAACAAAATCGTAGACCACGATAAAAATTAATCTTTTTGTCTATTTGCACTCATCTGCTATTGATGAGTGCAGTCAGCTACACATGTAGTACTACACTTTTGTTTTAGCAACGGTAGTATCGGCATTTAGTGCCAGACCTCTTTTACTCAAGCAATAGCATCTAAGCACAACTAGACAAAAATCTTTAATTTTTATAATTGTTTAGCCTATTTTCTTATAAGCGAATAAAATGCCTCCTCAGCCTCGAAAAAAAACTCCTAAAAAAAGAAAAACTCCTCGCACGCAAACCAAAAGAAAGCGAACCTCCAAAAAAACGAAAAGCAGGGTAAAAAAAGATCTATTGATCGCTTTGGTTTTGATGGTGTTGGTTCTTATGGGCGGTACAGGGTATTATTTCAGCAAGAGCGATGCTTTTGATGCGGGGGCAAAGGAGAATCAAAAATATGAGAAAGTTACTATGCAGAAAGAGAAAAGAACTGCTGAGGTGAGTGTAAAGGAGAAGATAAAGAAAAATTCTGAGCAGCAGTTGACTGCCATAGAAGAGAAAGAGAAATCCAGGGATGCACAGCAGATTGCAAAGCAGAGAAAAATCGCTATGAATGCATCATACGAAGATACATCAGAAGAGAGCACTTTGCATATAAAATCTCCAGTGGTGGATCGAAGCAGGCGACCCAGGCTGGTAATCATTATCGACGATGTAGCAACTCCGAAGCAACTGAGCGAAATTCAGGCAGTGCCGCTGAAATTGACTCCATCTCTCTTTCCCCCATCCAATCACGCGATATCGACAGTAAAAATGGCAAAAAATCTCAAGCACTATATGGTTCATTTTCCTATGGAAGCAGGCGATCATCCTCGCGGTGCGATGCCCAATACGGTGACTATCCGAGACTCCAAAGCAAAAATCCGAGCCAGAGTGAAAGAGCTGCGAAAATGGTTCCCCGCCTCTCTCTATATAAACAACCATACCGGAAGTGTTTTTACTGCTGACTACAAGGCGATGCAGATAATGTATGGTCTCCTGAAGGAGGAGGGCTTTCTCTTTCTCGATAGTCGCACCAGCCCCAAAAGCAAAGGGAAAAGAGTAGCAAATGAGTATGGGGATTTTTATCTGCATCGTGATGTCTTTATTGATAATGTTCAAAAGTTTGGAGCAATTCGAAAACAGTTGAAGTTTGCAGTCAAGAAGGCAAAGCAGCGGGGATATGCGATCGCGATCGGACATCCGCATAGGATAACCCTTCGATCACTTAAAAATTCATTGGATATTTTAGTAGATGTAGATGTGGTTTATCTGGACGAGCTTTTTTAGTGTTATCTGGGACAAGCACCCTGCACACTTTGCATTGATGATATTTTTGGTTTTATTCCCGTAGGGTGTTGTGCCCTCACAACACCAACATACAAAACGGAAGATCAAGCTCTCTTTCTCCTGCGTCTCATATACCAATAAGCAACTCCTACACTGAAGAGCAATCCACCCAAAACTTGCACCCATGCCGTCATCAGAATGCTTTTGTGAACGAGTTGTTTGTGTATATCATTGTCGACTTTGAAGCCGGCGAACTTGGCGGTGTGAACCAGTAGTGATACAGCAAGATCCTCGCTTGGTATCTCCTGATGGCAGCTGAGGCAGACACCGCGACGATCGAGTTTGGCTCTGGTTTCATTGTCCAGCGCCTGGGAGAGTTTCCAGTGGTTTCCGACTGTCTGCACCTGTGTACCGTTCTCGTCGATCATCACAGAGTAATCATGCTTGAGATTAGGGATGGCAGGGATCTGCTCATCGACTTGCAGAGGGAGGACTCTTTGGTCTGCTGTCATCAGGTCGACTATAGTGGTTTTGGTTTGATCTGCAAAATATTTGCCGCCATTGATCCCGTAGCCCATCGCTTTGGCATTGGTATGACAGCTTTCACAGCTCCGCGAAGCTTTGCTGACAGTATGCGGCTGTACGGGTGACATGGTGATGGAGTTGATCCCCTCTTTGCCTGCTCCTTCGGCATTTGGGATCTTGAAGATATGGTTTTGGAGCAGAGCATTTCCCTCTTTGCCTATGACGGTCAATGTGACTTGGCATCCGGGGATAGTGGGGGAGACGCGCCCCTCACCATTTTGACTCAGAGCAGGGTCTTCCCATCGCAGATAAGATCGTGTCTCTGTCACTTTGCCGTCGACTAGAAAGTCTTTGAGACTGTTGACTTCGCCTGTTTTGCCGTTGACATGGTATTTGGAAGCAGCGAGGTAATCAGGGTTCTGTTTGCCGCCTGAGTAGTCGATCTTGACATGACATCCGTAGCACTGCGGTGCCCAGGTTGCGTGGCAGGTGTAGCACTCCAGTTTGTCGGTATGCCCCTGGATTTGATCCATCGCGATCATTCCCTCTTTGGAGATTTTACCATCTTCCTTTAGTGCTTTGAGAGGAGTAAGCGTAACTTTTTTGCCGGATGCAAGGTGCATCATGACCTTATTTCCCTGCTTGACGGCTTTTGTCATTGGATTGCCGCGAGCAGAGAGGAGGAAGCCATCGCCTCTCTCTTTGGGGATGGCACCCTGATTGAGATAGGATGCCAGTGTTTTGGTTACTCCTCTCGCTTTGCCGGTTTTGGGTTTGGTGTCAAATTCATCTGAATAGCCCAGAGGCAGTTCCCAGGGATATTTTTGTGTGGTTCCATGGCAATCCTGACATTCAATCTCGACAGCTCCCAAGTTGGCACCCCGGAAAAACCCATCTCCATGCATATCATTTGAAGTGTGGCAATCCTGACAGAGCATCCCTTTTTTGTAGTGGATATCTTCAGTGAGGTGCAGATAGCGCTTGGTGTGGAGCTTTGGCTGCCCATTGCCCTGAGCATCGAAAGTTGCTTGATACTCTGTCTCCATTAACCCCTGATAAGAGACACCGATTCGTTTTCCTCGATTATGACAAGTCGTGCAAGTCTCTACGGGAATGCCAGTATAGTTGATATCGTGGACTTGAACCTTGACTTTGCTGGAGGATTGGATAGAGTGGACGAGCATATGGCCATCTTCTTTTTTGGAGATACTTTTGTCTTTTCCCTCATAAAGTCCGGCGTTGGAGTAGGGGACATGGCAGGAGGAGCAGCCGATCCCTCGGTAGTCTCCGCGTCTTTTGCGTCCTTTGCCTCCTGTATGGCATCGCAGGCACTCTTGTCTGAGATAAGTGTAGACGCTGAGCGCAGGGTCTCTCTCTATCTCCTCAGCAGTGGGAGCAGGGGGGAGTTCTTTGGTCTCTGTCGGAAAGCCCTGCGGTTCGAGTTTGGCGAGTTCATCCATGTATTTTTTGTAGGTTTCTGTTCCGAGTCGTTTATGTGGATCAGGTGATTTTCCTCCGAAGTTGGTATAGGTATGTTTATACCCCTCTTTGGCACCAAATCCCCAGAGTGCACCATGGATTTTTCCTTGCTCCGTCGCCATGAGATTGTTCTCTTGCGCAGCAACTTGTTTGGGGTGGCACATCCCGCAAGTATTTTCATTGATCCACGGACTGCCGGGGAAAGGATAAAAGGCTTTGGGGCCTTTGTGGTTTTTAAAATAATCAAGGGTACCGCTGTGTGCCTTCTCTTTCTCCTTCTCTGTCGGACTTCCGCCATGGCAGACAACACAGTCATTGCCTTTGGCGCCGGCTTTGTCCGCCTTTCTGAAGATCGCCCGCATCATTTTGGACTGATGGTCTCGAATGGGTTCTATGCCCTTGTGACAGTCGATACAGCTATTTTCTACTGTCTCATTTATGGAGGACTGCGCTCTGTTTTTAGAAGATGCTATCGCTGTGTCAACTTCTGTTTCGGTAGTTTGTCTCTCTGTTTTTGGGTACAGTGTCACAGCCAGAGAGAGTGTAGCGAGTGAGAGAAGTAGAAGCAGGATTCGTTTCATAATGTCGCCTTATCATTCAAAATTATAATTAGAATATACTCTTTTTGATAAATGTTTTATTAAAAAAGAGTAGCAGCCTACATGGATTTCGTAGGTTTGGCAGTGCCAAACGCCTTGGAATATGTTCAATTGAACGACGATGCTTTTTTGCTTCTCTATGGCGTTTGGCAGTGCCAAACCTA
>JAYEOH010000008.1:0-6544 GCA_034722775.1 Campylobacterota bacterium
ATGGGATTAGGAATAGGACTGGTTGGGTTGCCGAATGTGGGAAAATCAACGACATTCAATGCATTGACAAAGGCACAAAATGCAGAGAGTGCGAATTATCCTTTTTGTACGATAGAGCCAAATAAAGCCGTAGTACCGGTACCCGACAGCCGCTTGGATGAACTTGCCAAAATTGTCAACCCGGAGAGAATACAGCACTCGACTCTGGATTTTGTCGATATAGCAGGCCTTGTCAAGGGTGCGAGCAAGGGTGAAGGCCTGGGCAATAAGTTTTTAGGAAATATCCGTGAAACTGAAGTGATCTTACATATTGTGAGATGCTTTGAAGATGAAAATATCGTACATACCGAGGGCTCCATAGACCCTATTCGGGATGTTGAAATCATTGAGCAGGAGTTACTGTTTGCAGATATTGATGCGGTACTTAAGCGTATCGAGATGCTGAGAAAAAAAGCAAAAGGCAATGACAAAAATGCCAAAGTACAGCTCGAAGCAGCTGAAGCACTGCTGGCACACATCGAAGAGGGGCATCCTGTCTCTACCTTTGCGGATGTCGAGAGTGATGGCTTCAAAGCGATGAACAAAGATCTTCGTCTTCTTACGAGCAAGGAGATCATCTATGGCGCCAATGTAGATGAAGAGGGACTCGAAGAAGACAGTGAGTTTGTAGAGAAACTCAAAGCATACGCCGGCGAGAGAAACTACGAAGTGATCAAGCTTTGCGCCAAAGTCGAAGAGGATATGGTGGATTTTGATGATGAAGAGAGAGATGAGATGCTTGCCGATCTTGGTGTAGCAGAATCAGGACTTGAGCAAATCATCCACAAAGGATTTGACAAACTCGGACTGATGAGTTATTTCACAGCGGGTGTCAAAGAGGTACGCGCCTGGACTATTCATAAAGATACCACTGCACCCAAAGCCGCTGCAGTCATTCACAATGATTTTGAAAAAGGATTTATTCGTGCAGAGGTAATATCTTATGATGACTTTATCGCTTGCGGTGGCGAATCAGGCGCCAAAGACGCAGGGAAAAACAGACTCGAAGGCAAGGAGTATATCGTCCAGGATGGCGATGTGATGCACTTTAGGTTCAATGTCTAAACTATATTAAATACGAGGAATAAATTTATGAAAAAAGTTATGATACTTGTTGCATTTGCACTGATATTTGTCGGATGCGATAACAAAAAAGGTATTTTTATTAATACAGTAAAGAGTAAATACCCTACCAGTGAGGGGGTGTCAAAATTTGAAAAGATTTTAGAAGAGAAGGGTCTCTCTGTTTTTTATGTCATTGACCATGCTCAAAATGCAAAACATTCCGATATGAAACTGCTCCCCAACACAGTCGTCATATTCGGCAACCCCAAGATGGGAACTGTGCTGATGCAGTGCAACCCTACGATGGGAATGGATCTTCCTCTCAAGATGCTCTTCTATGGTGATTATGACGGCAATCACTGGATCTCCTATACCAATCCTGAATACTACAGTCTCAAGCACAATATCAAAGATAAAAACTGTTTATCTGTCATCACCAAAGCCAGTATTGCGCTTCAGACACTTGCAGACGAACTGGAAGACAAGAATGCATCCGCGCAGGCGGTCGAATCCAATATGACAGCTCCTCAAGATACCGAATCAAACACATCACAAATGAAGGAGTCTAAATGAGAAGAGTAATTATGGCATTTGCCCTGCTCTACACGATGGGAAATGCAGGCGGCTGCATCCTGACACAGCCCAAAGAGATCTCTGTGGACTGGAAAGCCTATAAAACACTGGGGAAAATCGGTGTCGGAGGAGAGTTTACATCTGTAAACTATACACCTGCTGCACTGGAAGGCAAAAACTTCAGAGAGCTGCTTGTCGGCTCTAAGGTTGCAATCGATACAGCTAAAATAGATACAGGCAATCCGGAAAGAGATCAAACGCTGGTCACATTTTTCTTCAATAAGATATCCGGAGAAAAAATCGATGCGACCATCAATGAGATCAAAGCAGATGAACGCATCAAGGGCAAACCAAGAACCGGTACGCTCTCCGTAATGATCACAATGAACAAAAAGTCCCTGATCATTCCTATGAAATATCACTATGAAAAAGAGCTTTTTAAAGCAGAGGGGACGATCGATCTCGGTGATTTCGATGCACTCCCTGCCCTCGCCTCGATCAACAAGAGCTGCTATGACCTCCATAGCGGAAAAACCTGGCAAGATGTTGCGATCGGCTTCAACACGACGATCAAGGCGGAACTTTGCAATGTTGAAATCAAAAAGTAGGCAGAGTTTTGAATACAAACGACATTCTCTTTAAGATCAAAACTGCGCTGAGTCTTGACAATGAAACAGTGACCAAAGCATATTCACTCGCCGGATACGAGATGGAACCAGAACGCCTGGCTCAACTGCTGAAGCGTCGTCAGGAGAGTGGCTTTGAACTTTGCAACTATGAAGAGTTGGGCCTGTTTCTCGATGGACTTATTCTGCTAAAAAGAGGCCCAAGTCCCAAAAAATCCAACGATACCGAAGTCATTGAACTAACCAATAATCTCATCCTCAAAAAACTCCGCATAGCTCTCGAGCTCAAAGAGCCCGAAACAGAGATCATCTTCGGCCTCGGCGAAGCAAAACTGAGCAAGCAACAACTCGCTTCCCTCTTTCGCAAAGAAGGACACAAAAATTTCAAAGCATGTTCAGATGAACTTTTGATGGCTTTTCTGGATGGTCTGGATGAGTTTCATTATACTGGAGAGTGAGGGAAAATTCTTTCTAAGTTTTATCCTAGTATAATGATTATTGGGTAACAAATGTTAAAAAGCTAAACTTGCTGCGAAGCAAGGACAGAAAGTCATGGGTCTTTTGATTTGGTATAACTGCTATAGTGGCAAAGATCGCCAGACTGCACAATAGAATATTTATCTACTGCCCATGGACTATTCTGTCACTTTTTATGCTGAACGCTCCAACAACGCCATTAAACTAAGAACCTACCCACACGCTCTTGGAGCAGCGACTTTAGTCGCTGGATGCGACTGAAGTCGCATTTCCTTGCTGCATAATGTCTTAGCTTAATGGCATTGAACCTACCCACATAAAGCGTTCAAGTACTTGCAGCAGCAAGATCAAATGAAAGAGTTGATATGAAAATATTTAAAAATCAAAATATACTTAAGCTTCTCACTGTTGTCGTTGTAGTGCTATTGGGTATTGTACTATACAGCTCATACCTTTTCTATCAAAAGTATACCGCTGCGCAAAACAATACAAAACTCTTTTTTGCTTTAGACAAAATTGACTCTCTGCTCTATGCGATAGAATCCGAGAGAATAAATAGCGCTCATTACCTGATAACAAAAAGAGAGAGTGACCTTATCGAACTTGAAGAGGCAATAGTCTCTGCTGACCTTGCCCTGAATGAGTTGGATAAATTTGCAAGAGGGGATGAAAAATATTTAGTTTACAGTCAGCAGATACAATTGATCGCCATGGGACTAAAGCATGCAAGAGTAGATACAGATAGCCCGGGTAGCAATGATAAGAATATCTTTGTTGATGATTACCACAGTAAGATCTTTGAGACATTATCACTTATATTAAAAGATATCTCCATCACTCAAAAATCAGAAGTAATGAAAAGTTACCTATCACTGTACAGAAAGTACGCAGAGCTCAAAGAAAACAGCCTTCTGGAGAATATAGGCATCTACTCTATTTTATCCAAATCAAAAAAAATGAGTAGTGCAGATATTGCATTTTGGAAGCAAATTATGGCTAAAGATCTCCTACCGCGACTGAGTGCACTGGAGGACAATACAGTCTATATAAAACTTCAAGAGCTGCTTTCCGAAGAAGAGTTCAACTCTATCATTTTAGAAAAGAGAAATATGATTCTGAGTGAAGCAGAAAGAGGAAAGTACTCTGTTTCTGCCGATAGATGGCAGCATATGATCAATAAAAAAATAAATTACTTTTCTCAGGCACAGTCGCTGCTGCTTAACGAAATAGAAAAACTTGAAGAGCAGGAGTATCTTTTTCCAAATAAAATGGTCATGATTGCGTTTGGAGCAACTGCGCTGCTGCTGCTTCTCCTCCTGATAAAACTTTTTTCATTATATGGCAAGATACATAAAGCCAAAGAGATATCCAGGGACACATTGAAAGATATAGAGATGGTCTTCAATCAAAATCAACAAAAAGAGATCACCAGATTGATCGAAAATGGGAATATTGATCACATCTATAAGTTTTTGATCCAAGCCATCAAAAACGCCAATCAGACAAAAGACCTTTTCCTTGCAAGTATGTCTCATGAGATTCGTACTCCCCTTAATGGCATTGTCGGGTTCACAAGCCTGTTAAAGGAGACTGACGACAAAGAGGAGCAGGCAGAATTCATCTCTGTTATAGAGAAGAGTTCCGCAAATCTTTTGGCAATAGTAAATGATATTCTTGATCTCTCCAAGATAAAAGCAGAGAAGATAGAGCTTGAGAGTATAGAATTTGACCCCATAGACAGCTTTGAATCTTCTATTGAGTCTTATGCTGCCAAGGCTGCGGAAGAGGATATAGACTTTAATATTTTTGTGGACCCTGAACTACCCACACTACTGATGGGTGACCCTACAAAAATTTCTCAAATACTTGTTAATCTTTTGAGTAATGCAATTAAATTTACTTCCAAAAATGGCGAGGTTAATGTAACTATTGAGAAGTTTTCTGAAAATAAAGAGAGCGTGGAAGTTAAGTTTGAAGTTTCTGATACAGGAATAGGTATCACCAGGGAGCAAAAAAAGAGTATATTTGAAGCCTTCTCCCAGGCAGATGTCAGCACCAGCAGGAAATATGGCGGCACAGGTCTCGGGCTCTCTATTTCAGGCAAATTTGTCAATCTTATGGGCGGAAAACTGAACATCTGGAGTGCCAAAAATGAAGGCTCCTCTTTTTATTTTACTTTGAGACTTGCCAAGCCTGAAGAAGCCGAAGGAAGAGGAGTGGTGGATATGAACTCCTGCACTGTCGGCATTCTCAGTTCGCACATAGGTGAAGAGTACAGTATCAATAAGAATCTTGAATCATATATCACTTATACAGGTGCAAAAATAGAGCGCTATACAGACGAATCACTGTTGGCACTGAAAGGCGGCTCTCAACTTCCGGATATCCTTTTCCTCGACCATAAATTTCGTCACAGAGGAGATGAAATCAAGCAATTCCTTGACTTCGATACAAAAATAGTAGTCATGACGACAATAGATCAAAAAAGAGATCTCAAACGATACAGTTCGCAAATAGACAGGATACTCTACAAACCCATAAACTTTACAAAAACACTTATGGTTCTTGGTGATAAAGAGGATCCTTCGGAGAGCAGACAAAAAATTACTTTTGACAATCTGCATATATTGGTTGCGGAAGATAATCTCATTAACCAAAAACTGATACTTAATGTTTTAAATAGGCTGGGTGTAACGGTAAGCATTGCAAATAATGGCAAAGAGGCTTTTGAGCATTGTGTGGAAAATGAGTATGATATGATATTTATGGATATTCAAATGCCTGTCATGGGCGGTATGGAGGCAACCGGAAATATCTTAAGTTATGAGAGGGCGCACAATAAAACGCACACTCCTATTGTTGCATTAACAGCAAATGCGGTCTCCGGCGACAAAGAGAAATATCTAGGTGCAGGTATGGATGGATACCTCTCAAAACCTATAGAGCTAGAGGAACTATATCTGCTTTTAGAGGATTATTTTGAGGACAGAATAGTAGCAGATATACAAAAATATTAATAAAGATCCGGATCAATTTTATCACGACAAATAAAATTTGGATAGAATCATATCCAAAAAGGCTAAGAGTGGCAAAGGAAGAGAAAAAACGGTGGAATGAAAAATATCAAAACAATCCCATTCCCGAGCGCCCTGTTGCTTTGATCACAGAGTATGCCAAACTTGCCACAGGCAGACAGGCACTCGATATCGCTTGCGGTATGGGAAGAAACAGTAAATATCTCGCTTCGATCGGCTTTGAAGTAGATGCGCTGGATATCAGCTCCGTAGCGATCGAAGCACTACAGGAGACTCCGCATATCCACCCCAAAGAAGTTGATTTCGATCATTTTGTATTGCCCAAAAACAGTTATGACTTGATCATCTGTACCTATTTTCTCAAGCGGGAACTTTTTGCGCAGATCACGGAAGCACTGGTCGATGGCGGGATCTTTCTCTTTGAAACTTTTCTCTATCATCCGGAGAATGAAAAAGCACCCTCAAATCCTGCTTTTTTACTCAATGAAGGGGAGCTTGAGATAGTTTTTGATCATGAGTACGAGATTTTGCACCTTCGTGAATATTGGGACAGTGACCCACAGGGAAATAAAACAATGAAAGCAGCTATGGTGGCAAAAAAGAGGGTCAAAGGTATCACAGATGGGGAGTTTTGGATATATTACCCCACCAACTAAATACCCAAACTTTTGAAAGAACGAGAGGAGGTAAGATGTGAGTAAAAAAAGCTGTAGGACTAACTGGTTAATT
>JAYEOH010000009.1:0-6539 GCA_034722775.1 Campylobacterota bacterium
TGAGACGATTGCCAAAGCATACTTACAGGGCTATTCGCAGCATATGATTGCTAAAGTATTGGGATTAAACCAGGCAACTGTGCAGAGGATTATTAAGAGGACATAATAGATAGCATTAGCATCACCTCTTTCTGTTCTGCTTGGCTTAATGGTGTTGCAGGGCACCACTTATATGTCACTCCTAAAAGTCATTCCTGACAAAAGCTCCCAATAGTGAAGAGAGTGCCGTAATGAGAAAAAAGATCAGCGAAAAAGTTACTGCCGTCGTCGTATCGCCGCCGATCAAGCCAAATCCATAAAGAAAAGTAAGCTCTCTCACTCCGATACCTCCGATGCTGATGGGCAGCACCGCAACCACAGAAGAGATGAGGAAAAGCGTCAGGTAGTCGATCGTTGAAGCGTTTGTTTCGGGTAGTGCCCAAATGATCAGAACGGCTGAGAGAAGCTGCAGTAGTTGAACGGCAAAGGCATAGAGTGTTGTTGGCGTAAAAACATTCAAAAAGTCAGGGAATAACTTTTTGGTCATCAGATAGTTGACCGGGATACTCAAAACGACACTGATCATCGCCAGATATCTCAGAGGTGCGGACAAGTCTCCGAAAGAGCTCAAAGCAAAGAGTATTCCTGCAAGAAAAAGCAAGGCAGAGAGACCGCTGATGCGATCGAGGAGTGTTGCCTGGAAAAGCTTTTTGTAGCTGTTGTTGTGGCGTTTTCCAAGGATATAGATCTTATATCCGTCACCGCTGATGCCGCCGGGGAGGAAAAGATTGTAAAACATTCCAAAATAGTAGAGCCTAAGTGCATTAAGTTCACTGAGAAAAACACCGATCGCTCTGAAATAACGGTTCAGGCGTACCGAACTGACGATCTTGGAAGCATTGTAGGCGAGAAATGCCAGGAGGAGCCACTTTGGATCAGCTGTCTTGAGGATACCCAACAGTGCGTCGATATCGATATGCTGCAGGACATACCAAACTGCCCAGAGGGTGACTAGGAATTTAAGAGTAGTCTTGAGGAGTTTTTTAGACTTTCCTGTCTGTTGCGCTTCCAACAATAACCTCTTTGATAGAGTAGGGTTTCTTGTGCTGCGACTCATAATAGATTCGCATGATCAATTCAGCGATAAAGCCTGTAGTGATCAATTGTATTCCTGTAATCACAAGTACGATCCCCAGAGTCAGAAGCGGGCGATCCCCAATATCATAACCCATTATTTTGAGGATAAGGAGATAGAAATTGATCAGTACACCTGATAACAATGATACGATCCCCAATGTGCCAAAAAGATGCATCGGATTGAGGCGGTATTTTTGTAAAAAAATCATCAACAGCAAGTCACTCATCACACGCGTTGTGCGCCCCAATCCATACTTGGACTCGCCATGTATCCGTGCATGGTGCCGGACATCCACCTCTGTAATTTTGGCTCCGTATATTTTTGCCAGTACAGGGATAAAGCGGTGCAGTTCACCATAGAGTTCCAGATTTTTGGCGACATCATTGGTAAAAACCTTGAGCGTGCAGCCATAGTCACTGATATGGACACCTGTTGAACGGCGTATGATCCAGTTGGCGATTTTGCTGGGTATTTTACGCAGCATCATTCCATCCTGACGCTTCATTCGCCGTCCTGCCACGACATCCCAGCCCTCTGACTCAAGCTTATCTATCATCATAGGGATATCTTGAGGATCATTCTGCAGATCACCATCAAGTGTTGCGATCAACTCTCCATGGGCTGCATCAATACCCGCTGCCATCGCCGTTGTCTGACCGTAATTACGGTTAAAGACAAGAACCCTTGTATTTTCACTCGCGTACTTTTTGACCTCTGAAACAGTATTATCAGTGGAGCCGTCATCAACCAAAATAAGCTCATACTCAAACTTATCATCAAGAGCAGAATATACAGCATTCAATAGAGGTTTGATACTCTCCTCTTCATTCATAATAGGTATGACAACGGATAATTTCAAGCTCTTTCCTTTTTTATTTTTCTCAAATCTCTAATGTTCTATTTTTGCAAGGATGATACCATGTTTTTCATACAGGATAGTATAGGATTCAAAAGCATCAAGATGATTTTTTCTTGTCAGGACGACTTCTCCTGCCTTGGGTTTGGTTCTTTTGACGATCTCTTCACGATAGACTATGAAGCTCGGCATATTAAATTTCCAGAGGTGTGCATCATAACCCTCTGCTTTTGCCAGAAGCGCAGCCTCCTTTATCGGTACTTGTGCGACAGCGGCGTAAGTAGGGATAACACGCCAACTGAGTGTGAAGACGGTAACAATGCCGATCGTGACAAGCTTGGCATTGCGACCCATTTTTTTTGTCACCATCAGCCAGAATGTAATTGTGATGATAAATGCAAAAAAGAGATACCATTCCCATCCAAATTCAGAAGGGGCACTCTCCAGCATAATACGGGTAAAAGGATGCTTCACCTGTGGTGCCGCCAGAGTTGCGATCATCGGCAGGAAAAATAGTATGACAAATAGCATCAGAGGCGGCAGAAAAAGCAGTTTGTCTGATTTGATCTTGGAAATAGTGATCGCCATCAGGATAAAAAGAGGCGTATAGCCATAGATGACATAGTGAGGCAGTTTGGTACCCGAAAAAGAGAAGAAGAGAAAGACAAACAAAAACCAGATCGCCAAAAATCGCAACAGATCATCATCGAACCAGGAGCGGAGATCTCTGAATGATCGCAACAGGAGAGTAGTGTAGGGCAGTAATCCCACCAGCAGCACAGGAATATAATAAAAGAGGCTTCCGCTATGCCCCTCAAAGGAGGTGTTGAAACGGTTGAGATTGTGTTTGAAGAAGAAGCCATCGATAAAGGCTTGTCCCTGATCGAGATACTCCAGTATATACCATGGTGCCGCTACAAGAAGAAACAGCAGGATGCCTATAGGATTGAAGACCATTTTCACCCACAGCCCCAACTCTTTTTTGGATGCCAGAAAGAGAAAACTGACTGACAGAGGCACGAGGATAGCTACCGGTCCTTTGGTCAGGGCGCCAAGTCCTATCAGGATAAAGATACCGTAAAGTGTGGATTGCTTTCGATCGACAGTATAGAGATAGATCAAAAACATACTCGAAGCGATCAGGAGATTGAGAAGTGAATCTGCGATCGCTGCTTTGGCGATGATCGTGATCTGCAGCGCAGTCGCCATCATAAAGGCTGCCATCAGGGCAGTTTGGCGAGTGTAAAAATGTTTAGTAAAATAGTAAAGCAGTATAACCCAAATCGTAGCAGCAATTGCGGAGGGGAGGCGCAGTGCAAACTCATTGAGTCCAAAACCTGTGACACTCAACGCCTGAAGCCAATAGATCAAAATAGGTTTATCAAAGCGTAGTTCACCATTGAGATAAGTCGTCAGATAGTTGCCGCTCGCAAGCATTTCGCGTGTCGCTTCACTGAAAGCACCCTCGTCGAGATCGAAGAGAGGCACGCCTCCGAGATTGAAATAGAAGCCAAAGAAGAGCGCAGCGATGAGGAGAAGAGCAGAGTATTTTGATGACAGCAGTGTATTATTTTCCAACTATCGACTCCTTTGGATAGATAATTTCATAGAGGATCAGTGTCGTCATCGCACCGATCCATCCTCCGATCAGAATATCACTCAGATAGTGCTCGCCGATGATTACTCGGCTAAAAGCGATAAAAACTCCAACCGTGATCAGTGCAAAACGATACTTGGGGAAGAGGAGGGCAAAAGCCAGCCAAACCGCCATCGCCGTTGTCGCATGGCCTGAAGGGAAAGATCGGTAGAGCACATCAAGTTTGAACCAGAAAAATCCATAAAGGTTTTCATCGATATAGAGTCCGGGTCTGGCGCGTCCAAAAATGACTTTGATGATATTGATGAGAACTCCGGAGAGTATCGTTGTCGAAAAAATAAAGAGTCCCGCTCGTGCCAGCAATGGTCTGTTTATTCTCCAGATGAGATAGGTCATGAGTGAGAGGATGATGTACCAGGTTGATTTTCCCAAGTCTGTCAAGAGGGTAAAAGCATGATGGAGGGGTTCTTCTCTGTAGCGATAAAAATATTCAAAGAGTGGGAGATCCAAAGTCATATAGCTTACTATAGAGAATGCTGCAATCAAGAGCATTGACAGATACCAGCCTTTGCGTATCTTTACCCCGTATATCGAAGCACTCAAGCCTGATGCTCCTGAGCTTTGTGCCAGGCTGCAAACTTGTTGATACCCTCGGTAATCAGTGTAGTGGGGTGGTATCCGATGATGCGTTTGGCTTTGGAAATATCAGCATAAGTCTGTGATACATCGCCCGGTTGCAGGGGCAGTTTGTTGAGCTTAGCCTTTTTTCCCAAAGCATTCTCTATGAGTGAAACCAACTCGCGCAAAGTAGTAGTCTGCGACTCTCCAAGGTTGAATATTTCATATATATTATCGTGCGATTCGATATAGTGAATAGACTTCAATACTCCATCTATAATATCATCGATGTAAGTGTAGTCACGACGCGTAGTGCCGTCACCGTAAAATGGGATTGCTTCTGAGGAGTCGATCATTCCGGTGAATTTATTGATCGCCAGATCGGGACGCTGACGAGGTCCGTAGACTGTAAAGAAGCGAAGTCCTATGGTGTCGATAGCGTAGAGATGATGGTAAGTATGTGCAAGCAATTCGTTGGATTTTTTCGTCATAGCATAGGGTGAGATGGGGTTGTCTACACTGTCTTCTTCACTGAATGGTACTTTTTTGTTTTCACCGTAAACCGATGAGCTGGAAGCATAGATGATTTTCTTCACGCCAAAGGATTTCGCAACTTCAAAGATATTTTGTGTTCCTATGATGTTGACATCTGTGTAGAGCGGGGCATTTTCGATAGAGGGTCTCACGCCGGCTTTTGCTGCGATATGGAGAATGGTAATATCTCTGTCATACTGTTTAAGTTCTGAAAATATTTTTTCAAGAAGTCCAAAATCACGAATATCACCTTCAATCAGTCGAAAATTAGAGGATTCAATTTTTTCATCTATCATCATTTTTTGGATAGAGTCAATATTGCGCTGTTTGATTGCCGGATCATAAAAGGGATCAAAATTATCGATAGTGATAACGATGCGATTATCTCTCAATAGTGCTTCGCAAAGATGCGATCCGATAAAGCCGGCACCACCAGTGACAAAACAGATATTCTTTTCGGTCAACTTATTTCCCTCTCTTTATTTACAAAGATATTATATCAAATTACTACTCTTATAGAAGTTATTGGGAGATGCTTTTTTTGAGAATAAGCTAATTGAGAAATAAAGACCTTGTAAAATATAAGGTCTTTAAAGCAGTAAATATTTATGTAGCAAGTTTATGACAATTTTTTCGACCCGCAAACCATCCATCATGATAATCTTTATCTGCATTAAAAGAAGCACTGTTTTTAGTATAGCTTCCACTGGCTGTCTGGCATCCGTCTGACATCCCTGTTTTGAAGCTGGCACTTTTATTTGAGTAGTCAACTTTTGCTTTTGGGGCTGGACTCTTGGAGCCTGAGCAGGCGGTGAGCAGCAGTACAGCGGTGATTAGGCCTGTGCTTATGATTTGTTTTTTCATTGTTTTGTTTTTCCTTTTTTATAGTCTTGAAAACCTATTTGGCTTTGGGTGCAGTGTCTGGCATGCGAGGCTTGATCGGTACCATTGTTTTGAGGTAAGCTTTGATGTGTGCCGGTGTATGAGAACCCTCCTTGTATCCCGCTTTTTTCAAATCATAATAGACAAAAGGCAGGTAGTGTTCTCTGGTTACTACGATTTTTGTCCCTCCGATCGTTGCCCAGTTGAACATAGAAGCAGCTCCTTTTGCACCTACATGGATGCATCCGTGTGACATTGCATCATCATTTCCCATATGGATCGCGTGACCTTGCTGGGTAAACCATAAAGAGAAGTCCATATTGTTGATACCTTTGGGGTCAGGATGCTGACCAGACATATGAAAGCGTTCTTTTCTGAAGATATCAAAGATACCCGATGGTGTTTCGTGTCCTTTGGCTCCAGAGGAGATCACCGCAGCCCACCAGACAACACCATCGCTATCGACTGCATAGGCGATACCATCTGCACCTTTTTCACGCACTGATGCCACAATAAAATTCTGCCCCGTTAAATCTACAATCTTTTCCCCATCAGCACCTTTTTCATTGACTGCAAATTTAGTTTTACTGAGTGGGAAAACTCTACTGGTCGGATGACCTGCTTGCAATAAACTTATAAACAACATACCGATCACTGCAAATAACACTACTTTTTTCATATTTTTCCTTCGTATATTTATTTGCTACAATTATAGCCAAGCAATTTAATCTTGTCTATCCTGTATACGAAATTTTTGTAAAAATTGGTATTAAGGCTACCCCAAGGCGGGATTTACATTTTTAAGCAGGCGCTACACCCTTAATTTACTCATAAGGAACAGGGCAGCAGCCTAATTATTTATAGCGGTATGGAAACAATCACCCAACTGATCCAACCTTCTACTCTGTGTTCAGCTTCAAATTCCCAGTAAGTAC
>JAYEOH010000010.1:0-1462 GCA_034722775.1 Campylobacterota bacterium
TTATTGCTCCAAATCTCTTCTGGTGTCATTTTTTCAAATTCTTCTATACTCATATACATCTATTTTAACCTTCTATTTATTTCATCTTTATCAAAATATGATGGGTCAAAATCTTTATAATAAAAATTACCCTCATCATATATTTTAGCATAAAAACTTATAAATTGTGTGTATAATTTATGAAGTCTTTCTTGCTAAACTGTCCCAATAACAATTCTATAAAAGTTGCTATTGCCCAAGGTCCCATTGCAGTGCTATCATCCTTAATTACGATACCAATAATGAATCCGATTATTGTAAAAATTATTATAAATTCAATTATTATCATCTATTGAAACTTCTATTGAAATATATCTACAAGCCCCCAATGTCATTAAGCTAAGCTTTTAGGACACTCGCATCCCAAGGGCATTTCCGATGGGCAACTTGTTCGAGTTAATGCTGTAATTAGTGGGTTTGAGCCTTTACCTCAAACAAGTTTGAGGTTCCTGATAATCCTTAGCTTGATGGCAATGAAGCCCCCCCAACAAGCAGGCATTTTAAGATACAATATCATTACCGCAATCCAGTATAAAACCGGTGCTAACTAATAGCTGCCGAGACGATCATCCCCAGTGATGCGATAACCGCTGCCAATACTATAGCCACTGCAATATTACCCTCTTCGACAACCTGTTTTTGAATAGAAAACTTAGTAAAACCCTCTATCAAAAACATGACGGCGACAAAAACTACTGTCCCTATCAATGCAAATAAAAGTGTTGATACTACTTGTCCTAAAAGTGTTACTTCATTCATCTTCTTCTCCTGAAATTTAATTTGTTACTATTTGCCTGAACTATATCCGCCACTGCTGCTGCCCCCGATCCAGGCACCTGCACGACTGGAGCGGACTTGCTTGACCGTCGAGTGTGTCTTTAGACCCTGCAAGCCTGTACCTTTGTATGTCAAAACCAGACTCCCTATGGTCAAGAGCGAAAAGAGTACCAAAATAATTTTACTCATCTGTTCTTCTCCTTCGACATATTGTCAATCATAGGCTGCACAAAGAAGTAAAAGGCGGCGATAAAGACCACCATTCCAAATCCAAACAGTGAAAACCCTATGATAGCAGCCAGACCCCACCAGAAGAATTTTTTCTGTTTTTCAGGTATGAGGTTCTGCTTGAGGGCAGGAAGCAGCATCAGGAGCAATATCACGAAAACAGGGAGTATATAGACGAAGCGCATGACTTTCTCTTTGATGCTGACGACTATCTTTTTGTCGCTTCTCAGTACTACAGGTGCAAGGTGCTCAAGTGAGGCACGATAGAGCCCCTCATCAAGCTTGATGTAGATGATGATCTCATCATCGCCTTTTGTCCAGGTAAATCCGAAATAGGAATTGTGCGGAAATATCTCATTCTTGTCAATGGACAATACTTTCTTGTCTGATTTGTAGAGTGTGAGGCGGCAGGCATCCA
>JAYEOH010000010.1:1562-3698 GCA_034722775.1 Campylobacterota bacterium
CCTCCGCCCCGAATCTTGAGCGGGGCGGCACAGTTGGTGCACTTGATCGAAAAAACTGAAGAAGCTTTGGTATCTTTGGTGCTCAAGAGGCCCCCTTGATATCAAACGGATTGATCCATTTGCCCATATAGGTCCGTATTCCAGAAGGGTCTATTTCGATGGTTTTGAGCCGTGCATGATAGCCGGAGAGGTGGATATATTGGTGCTGCTGCCCCTTGGTAATAGTTCTCGGAAGTGAACCGGAAAAGCCTTCGCAGACTCCTATACCGATCTCTGTGATGATCCACTCTGACCCTACGCTCTGACCGATAGATGGTGATTTAAAGTGCTGTGGGTCGTCTTCGTTCTCTATCAGGCGCTCGAGTACCATATCTCCCTCGTCGACACTCAGCCAGTATTCGTGTTCTGTGCTATCCTTGATCCACCACTCTTCCCAAAACCCTCGCCCATATGAGTAGCGAATCATTCCCATAGGAAAATAGCTTTTCCCTGCATAGCTAAAAGGTTTATTGAGTGAGAGGAGTGAAGGCTCCGGAGCCAGCACTGAGGAGAACCCTGCCAGCCTGGCTGCTTCATCATCCAGGAAGATAGAGGAGCCGCAGGAGCTGCACTGCGCCAGTTTCGCATGGGCAAAGTATAGCGGCAGCGGAGCACCGCACTGCGGGCAGTTAATGGTTTTGTAGGGAGTATCGAAATGGTTTTTCATTTTTTGCAATCCTGCGTCCCCACATAAATCGCTGCTTGTAGAAGCTTTGATTGAGGCTGGAGATAACGACTTTATTGGCTCCGGAACTGGCATGAATAAAATTGTCACCTCCTATATAGATACCGACATGGTTGACAAATCCCTTCCTCTCCTTGGAGGTATCAAAGAAGATGAGGTCTCCCGGCTTGAGTTGTGCTCTGGTAACCTTCTCACCAACTTCAGCCTGTCTGATAGAGGTACGGGGCAGCTGAACACCGTTTTTTTTGGAGACATAGCAGGTAAATCCGGAACAGTCAAAGGTCCTGGGTCCATTGGCAGCCCAAACATATTTTTTGCCAAGATGTTTTTTGGCTTCTTTGAGAGTAGGACCCGCACTGTTGACGAGTGCCAGTATCTGGCTGAGCGGTATGGATTGGTCAGGTATTTTGAGCTTCTTTCCTGTAGTCAGTGACTGTTTTGCAGAGAGTGTATTGGTTCTCCTGAGTTTTTTAGCGGT
This sequence comes from Campylobacterota bacterium, assembly GCA_034722775.1. Taxonomy (GTDB): domain Bacteria; phylum Campylobacterota; class Campylobacteria; order Campylobacterales; family Sulfurovaceae; genus SZUA-451. The sequence goes on from JAYEOH010000010.1 coordinate 2,765, forward strand.
GATATGGTGATCGCTTGCAACCGATGCGATCGTGTCGCCCTCTCTGATAGTATAAAAGGTATTTCCTGATTGATTGAGATTGACGCTGATAGTCTTCTCATTGTTTAGCAGCATTGATTTTAGCGGCTGATGAGTGCTTTTTGCCATCACCGCGCTACTGACAAGAAGTGTAGAGATAACCCACCGTTTCATCATTCAATCCTTTTCTTCAATATACTATCATACCATAAAAAAGTGATTCTTGGGCAGGTGTGTCAATAAAACAGGTGAAAAACTCCAGGTAGAGTAAAAAATTCATTAACTATTTTAATACTAATTTGCACTCATTGATAAACTTTGGAGGTTCCTTATGATATAATACACTTATACATCACTACATAAAGGAGTATTTATGCATAGATTAAATTTAACAATAGATGAAACGCTATATGAGCAAGCTAGAGCAGTAAGTTTTATAGAAAAAAAATCAATTTCACAAATGATTAGAGAAAGTCTTAGTGAATATATTGCAAAGAATTCAAAAACTAAACAACAAGCTGATTTAATATTAGATGCAGATGATGAAAAAGAAATTTTATCAATATTGGCAAATGAAGAATTTACTTCAAATAATGATTTTAAAAGTAAATTTAACTTATGAAAATATCATATTCTAAAACTTTTGAAAAGAAGTTTTCCAAATATGATAGAAAACTTCAAGAAAAAATATTCAATGCTATTCAAAACTTACCAGATGGTGACGTTAAAAGATTAACAGGTAATGACATACCTCCAATTTATAGAATTAGAATATCAAAATATAGAATACTATTTCATATGAATGAAGAAGAGATACAAATATTAAAAGTTGATAGTAGAGGCGATATTTACAAGTAGTTCAAATTGTCTAAATCGTAAAAATCAAACAAGGCTATACTGTGAATATCAAGCTTTT
>JAYEOH010000010.1:3798-11658 GCA_034722775.1 Campylobacterota bacterium
CCGCTGCTTGATGAGGATGGTGCTGTGGCGGCACTATTCATACCTGATGAGAAGTTGCCCAGATTATGATAAGATCCGTGATACCAGAGCGGGTAGGCGGCACCGACTGTTTCGTAGAGTTTGAGCCAGTGCTTTGTGATGCCGAAAAGCACAGCATAAGGAATTGCTTTATCCAGATAGAGCGGGTCTTCTTTGAGTCGCCTTTTGATCTCATCCTCTTTGACTCGGCTCATGAACTCTTTGAGTCCCAGAAGCTGCTTGTGGGTATAGGCACCTTTTTTGGTATAGGCTCCAACTCTGCGATAGATGTAGTAGGTGGCAATTCCCATCAGAGCTACAGCCGCAATAGGTGATGTGATCAGGGAGGTGAGGGAAAAGCTGCTGCCTAGTGTAACCAGGAGAGGTACCACTCCGAAGAGTGCAAAAATAGAACCCATAATCTTTTGCCCAATAGCTCTATTGCTCATCATAATCGTGACTCCAACAACGATAAATATCATATTGAAAAGAAATATCATCATGTACTCTATACCATAGAGTACAAAAAGCGTATATAGTGTCAATGTGATGATCGGCACTATCAAGAGGGCTGCTCTGATGAGAAACTTTTTTCGTATCTTCTGAGGATTTTCTCTCATATATCCCTCAGTAACAGACCAGTTGTAGAGTAGGGTGTTGATCGTTTTAAAGCCGCTCTTTAAGTGACTGGCTTCACTCGCCGAATTTTTCTTTAGAAGATGGGTTCTTTTTCCTGCAAATAGCACACGGTTCATTAGATATCTCATATCCTCTGAGAGATCTTCTGTCTTTTTGCCTGTCCTCTTCAGGAAAGGTTCGTCATCATCCTCTTCGTGATAAATTTCGAGATACCCCTGCTGAGCCAGTTCCAATACTGCTGCAGCATAATCTTCATTGTCCGTAAATTTATCATAGATGAGTCCTGATTGCAATACGGAGATTCCTTCAGGCGCATTGTAGCGCGGTGCTATGGAGCGCTCATCGATAAAACCGCGATGATTTGAGAGAAAATGAAAGAGATAGAGGATAAACCCGATAAATACCGGCCAGTGCCAGTTGCCCAGTATCCTCTCAGCAGGTGTTTCCGCCATCAGTTGGGCACCGGTTTGATCCAACAGACCTATAGGATAACTGATCTCTACCGTCAAGCCGTTGTGCGGCTCAAAGAGGGATGTTTGGATCTGTAGATGTTGTGAATCAATCCACAGAGGTATTGGACCTTTCTGTATTGAGCCGTGCGGACCTGCGAAAGTATCTACAGTCGTTTCTGACTGAGGGACAGATACCGGCAGATTGATAGTAGAAACACTCTTCAGGATCAGTACCGGCCAACCCGTACCGATAAGGTTCCAGCGTATCGCATCCTGTGAAGTGTTTCCGGAAGAGGGCAGAACGCCATTTTTGACCTTGTAGGTAATTGTATAGATATGCTTGTCTGTGATGAGCCTGGAAGGGGAGCCTATCTTGAGGCGGATCAGCTCTCCTGCATCTGAACTGTTTATCTTGCTCTTTTTCCACTCTGCTTTGGCACCATCCATTTGGATGGAAAAGTCATAAAGTCCGATAGATTTTGCTCTCCCGGATCCCTTTACTGTAGAGGGTATATCTCTGAAGATTCCGTGCTTTGAGGCTCCGTCAAAGTCATAGTGGATCGTTTCGACAATATGAAGCTCTCCGCTCTGCTGCACCGTAAGGTTGACTTCGTATCTGGAAATATATTCAGCGAAGAGGGCGGTACTCCATCCTGCAAAGAGGAATAGAATAAGAAGCTTTTTCATAGATCTATTTTTGGCATCTTTTGGGCAGCTTCCGCTTCACTCTCATCAAGTTCAAAGTAGTCGCGGGCTGTAAAGTTAAATTTTTGTGCAACAAAGATATCAGGGAATGATTCTGTTTTGGCATTATAGTCTCTGACGATCGCATTGTAGTATCGTCTGGCATTTTGGATCGCATCTTCAATAGCAGAGAGCTCACTTTGAAGATTGAGAAAGGTTGTATTGGCTTTGAGATCAGGATAGGCTTCGGCAAGTGCGAAGAGTTTCCCCAATGCACCGCTAATCATATTTTCAGCTGCTGCTTTATCAGTCACTGTAGTCGCATCGAGTCCCTGCTGGCGTGCCTTTATGACATTTTCCAGTGTGGAGGCTTCATAGTCCTTGTACCCTTTGACTGTGTCTACAAGAGCCGGGATGAGATCATATCGGCGTTTGAGCTGTACATCGATATCGGACCACGATGCATCCATGCCGGCTCTCAGTGATACAAACTTGTTGTAGATGATGACAAGGTAGCCCGCGATAGCAGCTGCAATCAATAGTATAATGTTTCCAAAACTCATTTTTTCTCCTTTGGGATGGTGCTGATGATATTATAGTACAAATTATTTCGCTTTTACCACAACTCCTTTGACTCCAGTGACTTTTTTGACTTTGCCAATAGAACGTCTGGCACTATTTGATGAACTGTATGGACCTATAAATACACTTCTTTTTCCATTGCTCATTCTAATCACATAGCGAAGTTTTGCATTTTTTAGTTTTGACAGGAATCTTGATGATGGATTTGAGCCAACCAGGATATAATATTTACCCTTGTTTGGGTTTAGATTGAAAAGACTATCTTGCTTAGATTTTGGCTTAGGTTCCGATTTTACTTTATTGTTGGCAGTATCTTTTTTCTTATCTTTTGCGGATGCACTCTTTTCTATTTTTTTATCCGGTATATTAGTGACACTGCTTTTAGTTTCCTGTTTTGGCTGCTCGGCTTTTTTCACTTCATCTTTTGGCTTTTTCTTCTGCTCTGCACTATCCTCTTTTTTTGTTTCAGAGACTGTAGGCATCGGTGTATCATCTGCTTTTTGTGCCTCCTGTTCTGCGGGCTCGGCGATTTCCTCTTTATGAACTATAGATTCTTCAGTTTTGACAGGTGCTGTCATCTCTTCTTCTTGCCCCGGCAGATCTTTGATCCTGGCAGCAATTATCTCGTCGATATTTGGTTCTGCTGCCGATGGTTCCGTATTATTTATTTCAGTAGTTGCGGTAGACAATCCATCGGCTGTTTTTTGTGTCTCCTCTGCTTCGGGTACGACTGTTTTTTGATTTGTTTCCGAAAGTTCTTCTGTTTTAACTACCGGTGCCTCATCAATATTTGATTTGGTTGCTGCAGATGAGAGCTCATCAGCAAATTTTTGCACCTCTTGTTCTGTGGGCAGTATAGTTTCCTCTTTTTGTTCTATCAGCTCCTCTGTATTGGAAGCTGCTATCTCATTATTTATCGGTTCTGCCGTGGGCGGCTCAAGGCTATCGAGTTCGGTGATTGCAAGTGACAACTCGTCTGAGACCTTTTGCATTTCATGTTTTGGTTCCGACTCCTTCTCGGTATCAACAGATGCTATCTTTGCCTCTTCTGTCGCATTGATATCGGCAGATGAACCTGTTACTGTTTTGGCCAGATATACACCTGCCAACAAAATAAGTGCAACCAGGGCAATAGTGACATATTTTCTTTTTGGCTTTCGTTTATTTTTTTCTACCTTTTGTGTTGTTTCGTCTATTATTAAATCATCAATTGTATATTTTTCCATTTCAACTCCTAAATTATACTCTTTTTCTTATGCAATCTCTATCTTCCATACAGTTGTGTAAGCATCAAAAGATCCTCTTCCAGTGCAGTGCTGAGTACATCGGGTGCCATCCTCCACTGCCAGTTTCCTTCCGTAGTTCCGGGACGGTTCATCTTGGCTTCGCTGCCCAGTCCCAGAAGATCCTGCATAGGAAAAATAGCCGTATGACAGACGGTAGAGAAGGCTGCACGTATCATGTCTCTGTGGATCAGGTTTCCATCAGTATTGAGATAGCGGCGTGTGAAATCTTTGACCTCTTCGGGCTGTGTATTCCACCAACCCACGACTGTATCATTGTCATGTGTACCGGTATAGACGACCTGGTTCTTCGTCAGGTTGTGGGGAAGGAACGAAGAAGGATCGCTGCTGGCCCTTGATTCGTAGCCAAACTGCAAGATTGCCATCCCCGGATAGCCCAGTTTATTGAGCAGGGCTACGACATCATCCGTGATGATCCCCAGATCTTCGGCTATGATCGGCAGCTCCCTTTCCAATGCTTTTTCCAATGCTCTGAAAAAATGAATACCGGGTCCTTTGCGCCACTTTCCTTTGACGGCGGTCTCTTCGTCTGCCGGTATCTCCCAATAATCGGCAAAGCCCCTGAAGTGATCCAGCCGTATGAGATCGAACAGTTTGATCGAATGACGTATCCGATCGGTCCAAAATGCGTATTTTTCTCTTCTGTGTTCTTTCCAGTCGTAGAGCGGATTTCCCCAGCGTTGTCCGGTAGCGCTGAAGTAATCGGGCGGAACACCCGCTACGACACGGGGGCTTCTGTCCGGCTTGAGATAGAAGAGTTCTGGACGGCTCCAGACATCGCTGGAGTCGTGTGCAACAAAGATCGGGAGATCTCCTACGATTTTGATACCGTTTTCCCCGGCATAGGCTTTCAGTTTCTCAAATTGTCTAAAAAAGAGAAACTGGACAAAACGATACCAGTGCAATTCACCCTTGAGTTTTTTTCTATACTCATCCAGAGCTTCGGGGTCCCTGTCCCTGAACCTGGATGGCCACAGATTCCATGGTTTATCGTCATGGTGCGCTTTTAACGCAAAGAAGAGGACATAATCTTCAAGCCAATAGGCCTCTTTTTCACAAAAAGACTTAAATTGTTTATCAAGAGGATGCTTGGGGTGCAGTTTGTAATGAAAATAGGCCCTTCTCAAGAGTTTTGTTTTATAGGGATCAAGCCGGTCATACTCCACATACGATGTATCGAATGTCTCGCGGGGGATCTCGATAGGTTCGAGCAATCCCTCATCGATCAAAAGTTGAGGACTGATCAACAGAGGATTTCCGCCAAAGGCCGAGAGTGTCTGATACGGCGAATTTCCGTAACCCGTCTGTCCGAGCGGCAGTATCTGCCATATGCTCTGTCCGGAAGCTTTGAGAAAATCAATGAATGCGTAAGCCGATGGACCGAAATCACCAATCCCGTAGGGTGAGGGGAGGGAAGTAGGGTGCAGCAGAATACCGCTGCGTCGTTCACTCGTCATCTGCTAAACCTCTTTGAGGTAGAGGACGCTTATAGGCTGCAGGTCAAATACGATGGAGTTCTCTCTCCCATGACACTCGACAGCTTCGCTATGCAGTACAGTGCCGACAGCACCGGTCCATCCTTCATATTCAGGAGATTGCGAATCAAATATCACTTCATAGCTTCCGGCCCTTGGAACACCCATACGATACTGCTCCTGTACATCATCGGCAAGGTGACAAACAATAAGGATTGCGTCATCATGACTCTTTCTGACAAAGGCAATATTATTGTGATGATAATCTGTTTCATCTATCCACTCAAAACCCATTGGTTCACAGTCATAGACATGAAGTGCCTCTTCCTTGATATAGAGTGCATTGAGCTCGGAAACTTCTCTCTGAATACCTTTGTGATTGGCATGCTCAAGAAGATGCCAATCCAGACTCTGATCAAAATTCCACTCTGCATACTGGGCAAATTCACCGCCCATAAAGAGGAGTTTCTTTCCGGGGTGTGCTGTCATAAAGGCATAGAGTGCACGAAGTTGGGCAAATTTCTGGTTATCATCCCCCGGCATCTTGTTGATCAGGGAACCTTTCATGTGGACGACTTCGTCATGGCTGAGCGGGAGTACATAGTTTTCATTGAACATATAGACAAAGCTGAAGCTCAGTGTATTGTGGTGGTGTTGGCGGTGTATGGGGTCTTTTTTGAAATATTTGAGGTTGTCATGCATCCACCCCATATTCCATTTAAATCCAAATCCCAATCCTCCTTCGCTGACAGGCCGGCTCACCATAGGGAAAGCAGTAGACTCTTCGGCTATGGTCATTGTATCAGGGTATTCACCATAGAGTGTCTCGTTGAGCTGCCGGAGGAACGCAATGGCACCGAGATTTTTATTGCCGCCGTCCTTGTTGGGTATCCACTCTCCCTCTTCCCTGGCATAGTCGAGATGGAGCATCGAAGCGACAGCATCGACACGGATACCATCAATATGATACATATCATACCAGAACATGGCAGAGCTGATGAGGAAAGCACGCACTTCGTTACGCTCATAGTTGAAGATAGCACTTCCCCATTCGGGATGATAGCCCAGTCGCGGGTCTTCGTGTTCAAAGAGACAAGTGCCGTCAAAGTTCATCAGTCCATGGCCGTCAGTAACAAAGTGTGACGGTACCCAGTCGAGGATGACACCGATATCGTGGCGGTGCAGTATGTCGACCAGCGCCATAAACTCCTGAGGTGTACCGAAGCGTGAAGTAGGGGCAAAGTAGCCGGTGACCTGATAACCCCAAGAGCCTTTGAAGGGGAACTCTGTGACCGGCATAAGCTCAACATGGGTATAGTTCATCTCATTGAGATAGATCGCCAGTGCTTCCGCAGCTTCAATGTAAGTCAGATAATCTTCCCCAAATTCTCCTTTGCGACGCCAGGAGCCGAGATGAAGTTCATAGGTTGCGATAGGGGACTGATGGTTGTTGCGCTGAATTCGTGTCTGCATCCACTCCCTGTCTTCCCACTCATACCCCTCCAGGTTCCAGGTGCGTGAAGCTGAATTTGGTGCCCGTTCTGTGTAGTAGGCATAAGGGTCTGATTTGTCCTGCACCATTCCCTGATTGTGAGAATGGATATGAAATTTGTATGTCATGCCTTTGGTGACATTGTCGATAAAGCCTTCCCATATCCCGGAATCATCCATACGGATTTGGAGGGGGTGAGATGCAGTATCATAATCATTGAAATCGCCCCGAACACTTACGGAGGAGGCATTGGGTGCCCAGACAGAGAAGTAGTAGCCGTCCACTCCGTCACGCTGCATAGCATGAGCTCCGAAATGGTTATAAAGTTTAGTGTGCGTTCCCTCTTTGAAAAAATAAATATCGGTTTCTCCAAAGCGGGTGACATCATGGTGCATAGAATAAGACATAGTTCCTCCTTAACGGTACTGTGTGATTTCGCGATTGGCAAGTATCCAGTAATAGACTGCTTCATAGCCTTTGGCTGCTGTTTCCCAGCTGTATCGGGCTTCCATTGCCCGTTTTTGCATCTCTTCAAATGCCTCTTTCTCATTGTGCCAGACATCGACTGCCCAGCGAACGGTATGGTAGAGTGCATCGTGTGTTGCCCATTCAAATTTGAAACCGGTACCACTGTTGTGAGCCGGGTTATAGTTTTCGATAGTATCATCAAGCCCGCCTGTTGCACGAACGATAGGCAGCGTACCATACCGAAGGCTATAGATCTGGTTGAGACCGCATGGTTCGAAAAGAGACGGCATCAGGAAGAGATCGCTGCCTGCTTCGATCTGGTGTGCCAGAGTGTTGTCATACCCCACATAGACGGCAAACTTGTCAGGGTAGCGTGCTGCAATATCACTGAAGAAGCCTTCGGCCCATTTCTCACCGGTTCCCAAAAAGACGAATTGTGCATCAAGATGAAGCATTCCCCAAATCGCTTCCGCGATCAGCTCTATCCCTTTTTGTTCGGCAAAGCGTCCGACAAATCCTATCAGCGGCACTTCCCATTCAGGCAAGCCGAACTTTTTGCGCAGATCATTTTTACACTTCTGTTTTCCCTCCATATCATCACTGTCAAACTTGAACGGGATCAGGGGATCGACTGCCGGGCTCCACTCATCATAATCGACACCATTGAGGATACCGAAAGTCTTGTCGCGGTGTGCCCACATGTGATCTTGCATCCCAAAGGCAAACTCCGCAGTCTGCAGCTCATG
>JAYEOH010000010.1:11758-15322 GCA_034722775.1 Campylobacterota bacterium
ACACCGGCGACATCTGCAAGCCCTCCAGTCTTGGCAAACGGCACAGCTTCAGAGGCTGCAAAGAGGATATTGAGTGATTTTTTCATTTAGTTTCTCCAGATATTTTTGGATTGTTACAGAAGTAGATAATATAGAACAGATATATGCTCATTTTGCACTACTGCTATAGCTTAAAAAGTATAACAGGATATCGCTTTAAAGGTAGTGCATAATGTAATTATTTACTTGGTGGTGTAGCAATATTGCTGATTTTTTCCGGACGGGCAAAATAGTATCCCTGAAAAATTTTACAGCCAAGTTGTTTTAAAAGTTCATAATCCTCCTTGCTCTCAACTCCTTCTGCAACCACTTCAAGATCAAAAGCTTCACCTATCAGTAAAATACTTTTGATTATTGCTTTGTCTTTTTCACTCGACAGCATATCCCTGATAAAAGATTTATCTATCTTGACTTGATCAAGCGGCAAATTCCTTAAGTACTGCAGCGATGAATACCCGGTACCAAAATCATCTAATGATATTTGTATACCAAGTTTTTGCAATAACTCCATCTTTTGTGCGACAATGCTGATATTGTCTACCAAAATAGACTCAGTGAGTTCTAGTTTTAGTCTGTTGGCTTTAGCGCCACTTTTTTCTATAGCCTCTTTTGTCTGCCTCACAAACTCTTCTTGAATAAATTGTTTGACACTTATGTTTACAGCAAGTGTCCAGTGGGCCGTTATAGGATTTTTTTGCCAAAGAGCCAGTTGTTTACATGCTGTTTGAATGACCCATAGACCAATAGGCAGGATCAATCCTGTTCTTTCCGCTATGGGTATAAATTCGAGAGGAGAGATAATGCCTTTCTCGGGATGATTCCATCTTATCAGGGCTTCAGCACCGAGCACTTCACCATTTTGATCATATTGCAGTTGATAAAACAGTTCAAATTGGTTCTCTTGATTGGCAAGTAAAAGTTGTGCATGCATATCAAGGTGGGTGAGTAGCATTTTCTCTGCTTCTTTGTCGAAAAATGCCAAGTTTCCATCTTGCTTTTGCTTGGCTAAATGCAAAGCTCCATTAGCCTGTTTCAACAATGCATTTGCATCTTTGCTGCTTTTATTGTATAGAGCTATACCTGCATACGGAATAGGGTGAATTATTATATTATCCAGGTAAAAAGATTGAGTAAGTGTAGTTATGAGATACTGGGCTAATGTTTCAATTTGCACTGAAGCACTCTCTTTGTCTCTGTCTAAAAAGTCAAACCACATAGCAAACTCATCACCGCCAATTCTTCCTATCAAGTCACTATTTTTAAAGCTTGCCTTTAATCTTTTTGAAATTTCCTGCAGCAGCATGTCACCGCTGGTATGCCCATAGGCATCATTTATCATTTTAAAATCTTGCAGGTCAAAACAGATTAAAGCACCCCAGCCTCTCTGTCTATTTCTATCAAGGTGCTGCTGAATGCTTTCTATAAGCAACCCTCTATTGACGAGACCGGTTAAAGTATCATACTGTTTAAGATATTGCAGCTTGGCCTCTGCCTCTTTCTGGAAAGTCAAATCCAAAAATGATGCTACATAATAAATAGTATTGTCATTCTCATCAAGGACAGCCTGAATAGTGAGCTGTTCAGGGAATACGGTACCATTTTTATGACGATTATATATTTCGCCGCTCCAGTAATGATATTTTTTCAGTGAGTCGTACATATTTTTATAAAATATATCATCGTGATGACCGGAATTGAGTATAGATGGAGTTTTTCCAATAGCATCTTCAGGTGTATATCCGGTTATATCCGTAAAAGCTTTATTGACTTGTAAAATCTTTTGGTCAATATCTGTAATGCTCATTCCGCTTTGTGTTTCAAAGGCAGTTGCTGCAATTTTTTGTGCTTTTTGGGATGATTCCATTCTCTCGAGCATGGTATTTACTTCTGCATAGAGTTTGCCAAACTCATTCAACTCTTTTGTGTGTATCCGTTGCTTCAGGGACTCGATCAAGTCTATTTTTTCTAAAAATGCTACAAGATTTAAAATAGGTTGTGTAAATCGTTTTGAAAAAATAATTGCCAGCAGATAAGAGAGAATAAACATAAAGAACAGGATGATCATAATCATGTTTATATTTTGTTTGATAATATCCAAAATCGTATCAATTTTCATATTTAACTCAACAGTACCCAGGTGTGTATCTTGATATGCAGTATCTATATATAACTTTAAGTTGTTACCGATTACTTCAGGATCTCTTTGGGACTTTATGGGCAATGATGATACAGTAAAGCTTCTATTTTTTTTACTATATTGAAAAATTGCTTCATCGTCAAGGTTGTACAATACCATGGTATTTAAGTCAGAAAATGATTTAAGTTTTGAGGTGATATCTGCCGCTGCCGATACTTTATTCAGTAGAACTAATTTCGCAATATCCTGTCCTAAAACAACTCCTGCTGTTTTTGCCAAATTCAAAGATCGGCTCTGTTGGTCATTCATATACCAATAGATAAAACTTCCATAGCCTATAGTGACCGTAAGTAGTGATACCAGCATAATAATCCCCGTAAGCCTTCTCCTTATGGAGCCTTTGTATTTAAAGCCGGTCACTTTAAATACTTTCTTTACTTCTTCTTGGATGGATTGGAAACGGGTACTTCTGAATCATTCCCCCACTCTAGCCAGGAACCGTCATAAATTGAGGCCTTATATCCTAACTCTTGCAAAACAATATAGTTGAGTGCTGCTTCTGCGCCGCCATCACAGTAGAGGATGATCTCTTTATCTTTCGGTATATCTTTATAGAGTCCTTTTAACTCTTTCAAGTCTCTCATGCGATTGCCTGATGCAGTCACTTCATAGTTTTGGGTACAGGCATAATTTATTGCTGATGGAATGTGCCCAAACCTTTTTGCCAAAGATTCGTTCCCTTTCCAGTGTGATTTTTTCCTTCCGTCTATAATTGTTTTTTTGTCTATTGCCAAAAGAGTATCAAGTTTTGTTTTTATTTTTGCATTATCAATTCTCGGTACAAACTCTTTTCTCTTTGGCTCAAAAACTGCTGTTGAGACAGGCAGCTCACCTTTTTCCCAGCCTCCATAACCAACTTGCAGGATCCCTACATTTTCATGTCCTAAAAATTCCAAGATCCAATACAATCTTGCAGCCCAGGCGAAAACTCCGCTATCATACACTACAACTAAGCTATCTTTGTCAACTCCTGCACTGCTCAGGCGATCCGTCATGATGCTAAGCTTCGGCATCAATAGTTTTGGATCAAAAAGAATTTGGGCAGGAGGCTGACCAGGCATACTCACTGCACCTTTTATGTGGCCTTTTAAGTACTTCTCTTTAGGCTGCAAGTCTATGATCACGACTTTAGGATTATCGATATTCTTTTTTAGCCAATCAACGGAAACAATCGCAGGCATGCTCTTTGCAGATAGATCTTTACCTTTGGTATCTGCCTCTGAGCCCCATAAAAAACCTGAAAACAGAATCATCAGCAACACTAATTTAACGCTCTTCATTTTATACCCTCCTGAGATACACATTATATGCAGCAACCCGGCGGTCGA
>JAYEOH010000010.1:15422-26041 GCA_034722775.1 Campylobacterota bacterium
GATGTACGACAGGCAGTGTACCGTAGCGCATGGCGATCAACTGATTGAGTCCGCAGGGTTCGAAAGAGGAGGGCATCAGGAGAAAATCGGCAGCAGCATACATCTGGTGCGACAGTGTTTCATCGTAACCAAAATAGACTGAAAAATTCTTGTGATGCTGCGCCGCACTTTGCAGCTCAGTCGCTATTTTGCGATCACCCTCGCCTATGATGGCAAGGTTAAGTTTCATTTTCAATAGGTCGGGAAGTGCTTTGGCGATGATATCAAGTCCCTTTTGATGTGTAAAGCGACCGATAAAGATAAAAAGCGGATGACTGCTCTGTTCGAAGCCTCGCATCTCACACAAGATATCTTTATTCAGTTTTTTGGTTTGCAGCGATGAACTATTGTAATTGTGAGGGAGGGCAGGATCATTTTCCGGGTCAAAAAAAAGCGTATCGATCCCATTGAGTATGCCGAAGAGTTTGTGACTGTGGGCTTGCAGAAAGCCATCAAGCCCAAACCCAAAGTCCGGCTGCAGAATCTCCTGTGCATAACGAGGACTGACTGTAGTAACTATGTCACTATAGGCGATACCCGCTTTCATATAGTTCACTTGTTCCCAAAACTCGATACTTTCAGATTTGAAATAGCTATGATCCAATCCAAGCCTCTGCATACTTTCTCTGGAAAAAATACCCTGAAAGGCAAGATTGTGGATCGTAAAAACGGTACGAAGATCCGGGAGCATCTCTCGTGCCCAGAGTGCAGCCAGAGCTGTATGCCAATCATTGAGATGTAAAATATCTACAGCATATAGTCGAGCCACGATTACCAGTGCTTTGGAGAAGAGCCCAAACCGAAGATCATTATCCGGGTAGTCACCACTATCGTCTCCGTATGGCGAGGATTTGCCGCATAGCATCGGCTCATAGACAAAGAGTGTTTCAACACCCTGATTGAAGCCATAATAGAGAGTAATTTGGTGGATTGTATCACCCAGTGTGATTCGAAATGACTCATCTAAAGGAGAGATATTAAATACTTCACGATCGATAAAATCATAGAGCGGCATCACGGAGCAGACTTCAATTTTCTCAGAGAGAGCCCTGGGAAGTGCCTGCACTACATCGGCGAGACCCCCGGTTTTGGCATAGGGGTAAATCTCTGCTGAAGCAAAGAGCAGTTTCATTTAGATTTTGGTCTCTCGAAGCAGCTTGGCTGCCTCTTCCGGTGTTACGGGATTGATCAGCATACCGGTAGAGAGTTCAAAGCCTCCCAGGCGGTAGATGCGCGGCATGATGCGAATAGTCATTCGATAGTATTTTTTGAGATGTGGAAAGTAGGGCTCATTTTCAAAATTGCTATTGAGCGGTGCCATATTGAAAGCCAGATTATAATTGAAGTTACCCAATTCTGACTCAAGGCGCTGAAAAACATCCTTGATGAGGCGTGCCAAATGTCCGATATCGTCACGATTGAGCTCATCAAGAGTAGTCAATGTTCTTTGTGGTGCAATCATTACTTCAAAAGGATAGCCTGAGGCGAAAGGGCAAAAAGCAGTAAAATCTCCTTTTTTGGAAACGATCCTGACTTTAGCACTCTGTTCATTGACGAGCAAGTCTTCGACTTTGCCTCTCCCATGCCTTCTATAGTACTGAAATCCTCTATCGAGGAGTTTCCGTGTATCATGCGGCATTATGGGCAAAGCTATGATTTGGGTATGGGGGTGTGTTTGTGTAGCCCCTGCACTCTCTCCATGGTTTTTGAACACACTGGCATAGATAAGGCGTTTATCCTCCTTGAGGTCGGAGACTCGTGCAGAAATGGCTTTAAGCCAATCTGAGATTTGAAGAATTTCCATTGTTGACAATCGGCAGTCGTGACGCGGCGTATCTATGACAATTTCATGGGCTCCGACACCGGGTCTTGACTCGAACATACCATCAATGCTGGAGTGATCCTCCAGTTCGATTTGAACCGCTTTGTAGAGATTGGGTATGACGCGTACGCTCCAGTTTCCGGTATTGGGCTCATTGTTTCTGCTCGCATAGATCTCCGGAGGCGTCATCTCTTCATGACCTTCGCAAAAAGGACAGGTTTCTGTTGAGGTAGTTGTAGGTATATTGGCAAGCGTATCAGGTCTGCGCATACGTTCAGGGGCGATCAGGACATAGTGATCATGCAATCTGTCTCTTCGTATATCAGACATAGTTCATTCCTCTTTTAAGCATTAGACAAACCAGTTTTCCGCATAGTTTGTTTCGAGATTGATCTCAAGTTCTCCGTAACCGGGAAGGGTTTGGATGATGATGCCATCGCGCTCTATTTCAAAACGCAACTGTATTTCTCCTGCATCTATAGCAGTAAAATCAATACTGAGTTCCAGCCAGGTTTCACAGGCTATTTCGACTTTGATCTGTTTGGATTCTGTCAAAGAATGTTTGGTCTTGCACAGGTTTGACAGCTCAATCTCAAATCGTGCATTGAAGGGTTCGATGATGACATGGAGCATGTCACATTTACGCATTTTCGGCATATTTCCATCAAAAGCACAATATATTTGTTTCTTACTATGCCCATATCGTATGGTTTCGATGGGGCCTCGCACTCTATCCATCGTGGAAAAGAGCTTGGTTTCATCCACAATACCGCTGCCAACCCACTCGAAAAAGGTATTTTGACTACCATCGATACTGGGTTGGATAGGAGCTTTTGGCTGAAGCAGGAAATTTTCTCCGCTTCGGTCAGATATAATAGGGGTGTAGAGGTCATTTGGCGGTGATATCTTCATTAGAAGGTAGATCTCTATCAGATGCGAGCGAAAAAGTTCATCAAACTCAGCACCAAAATCAGTTATATGGTCATCCCCATACCACCAAAACCAGTCAGAACATTCAGCAGCCAAAAAATGATCTTGTATCTTCGTCTGTATTTCGCTTTCAATATTTGCCTGGTGACGCTCATAGTCTCGTCGGGCCATATAGATCAGTTCCCATCCGCGGGTTTTTTCCGGATGACCCACCCAAGTGTTGAATTCACCGTGTATCCAGCTTCCCGGAGCAAGATGGGAGAGCTCTTTGTGCTCTTTTTGAGCTATTTCATCCATTCCAACTGTGCTGCACCACTCTGTGTTGGAGAGTTTTGTATAGAGTGCATCGAAGAAATCAAAGGCGTTATTTGGGTAAAATTCCCAGGCATTTTCACCATCCAAAATAACAAAAACCGTGCGGTTCTCTCCCTCACGAATAATGGGATGCAAGGAGGAGATGAAATGATCTGCAGCACGATCGGCATCCCAGAAACGGTAGGTGAAACCGACGAGATCACTCAAGCCATGATCCCTGAACCCCATAGTGAGACCCTTGTGCTGATAGGGATGATAGAGCGCATCACGCTGATCGGAGCCTAGTGATTTGAACAATATGGCTTCATCTGTGGCGATCCACTTGAGCCCTGCATCACGATAAAGTTCTGCTGTGCGCTCATCCACCGCACCTTCGGCAGGCCAAAAGCCAACGGCATCGTGATCGAATGTATCTTTGAAGAGATCTTGCGCTCTGCTGATTTGAAGCTTGGCATCCTCTTCCAGTGATAGATAATGTTCCGGAAGATTGGTTCCGGGGTGAGCGATATCGGCATTGCGCATATCGATCAATAGAGGGAGGATAGGGTGATTGAGCGGGGTAGTGGAGAGTGAGATCGTCCCTTCTTTCTGTAACTCTTTATAGTAGGGAAAAATGGTAGACATAAAATCACCAAGTGTCTGCAGCAGCTCAAGCTTTTGCTCACAATGAAATCCATCCTTTGTGTTTAGCAGCTCCTTGACGGTTTCATTGTGTGTGCGTAGATAGACACCACACCATGCCAGAATAAACCAGACTTCCATATCGCAAAGCTCATCATCACTGTAGCGGTCCAGATGGTAGAGATAGCGGTAGGGTTCGATCGGTTCAATCATGGTTTCATAGGGGGCACTTTTGCACATTTTGATCATCCATTGACGATCAGTTTCGTTAAGTTCGGCAGGGTTTTTAACCCAGAGTGAAAAGAAACGATCACTCTTTTCGATACTCTCCGTATAGAGAAGGATCTGTTCGATGAGAGGAGGGGTGATGTTGAATGTTGCCTTGAGGCCGGGGTGTCTCGCAAGCATCCATGGCATATCATAGTAATCTTTGATCGCATGGAGAAAAACCCACGGCATCTGCATTATGCCTGACGCATTTCGATAGTCAGGCTGGTGCATATGCCAGACAAACGCAAGTTCTAAGGGCTGACTCATATTATGCGTTTGCCCATCCATCTATCTTCTCTTTGTACTCATCATAGATCGCTTGACCGGCTGCTTCATTCTCTGCCTGAATATATAGGTTGAGGTGATCGCTGTATTGATCAGGGATCATCAATATCCAATTGTGATCTGTCAACCAGATCTTAACGCCGTCGGCAGAAGAGGAGCGCTTATCTCTGGCGTCTTCCAGGAATTTACGCATCATTTTTCCTTTGAGTGCCTGTGCACACTCTATTGATGCGTGAGTATGATAGAAGTTTTCTGTTTTGCTGACCAGATCGGAGAGCTTAACTTCATATTTGACTACCATTTCCAAAATCTTGAGTGCCGCATACATAGAGTCTCTATAGAGAGCAAATTCGGTAAATGCGAAGTTGCCGTCAGCTGTAGCGATCAGATCATACTGTTTCAGCTGCTCTGCAGTAAAGTCTGCATATTTGCCATACTCCACATCAAGATGGTCAAAAGTGACCATATCCGGAGCCCAGGTAGGAAGGAAAATACGCTTTGTAACTCCTTCGGCAGCAGCATCTAGATCCATCAGTGCCAAAACAACCAGCAGTGAATCCTGTTTTGAGAGCAAAGCACCATTGTCGCAAATAATTTCCAAGCGCTGCCCGAAAGGATAGAGAAGGAATCCTGCATCAAGTTCCAGGCTTTTAACGATCTTTTGCATATCGTCAACGGAGTGCTTATGCATAGATTTGAAATTGGCAAGGCGATGCGCATCATAGAAACCGTTGAAGATGATATTTTCAATCTTCAGATCATTGAGCACATGAGGGAAAACTTCACTTGCAGCACCGTGCATCATATCCACTGCAATACGACAGTCAACACAGGAGAAAAGTCTCTTTTGGAAACTCTCTTCCATGCTTTTTTTGTAGTCACCGCACTCTTCGATGCGATGAGATTCTGTGACTCTTCCGATATCACTGAAATCTACCCTTCTGAATGTCTCCTTGAAGAAAGCTTTTTCAATCTTCTTGGCGAGATCATTGTTGATGCGAAGTGCTTCATCGTTATAGAAAGTTACTACAGTACTGGTCGTATCATCTCTGACTTGCTTGAAGAATACCCCTGCGATATAGTTTGGATGTCGAGCCAGATCAAATCGCATCACAGAAGAGGGGATGCTTTTGAGGTCAACGACATTGATTCCTGCTGCGAGCATACCTCCCACGAAAGCCCGCTTGAGCATTCGTGAACTTTTATGGTGATCTCTGCCTACGAGAACAGTGCTGCCTACCGGAAGCTGTACGCCAAAGGCTTCTGCTAGTTTGCTGGACATTTCACAGGAAAGTTCAACATTGGATTTTCCTATGACCATACCATTTTCAAAGATAGAGTTTTTGTATTTACTCCCCAGGATCACATTGCTGCTGACGATAGAGGCAGATTCGATCTTCTTGTCCGGCCAGATAGTCACATCTTTTTCTACCGTGACGAGTTCGCCGATTTCGCAACCCTCTGCCAGGATGATGCCTGCTGTCATTTTGGTATTTTTATCGATGATATTATTGTTACAGATTACGCCATTATCGATCTTTGTGCCTTTGCCGATAGAGACATTTTCCCAAATAACAGTGTTGCTGATTTTGGCATCTTCACCTATAGTACCATTGTCTGAAATGACGACATTTTTGAGTTTTGTTCTTTTGCCGATCGTGACATTTTGACCCAGAACAACTTTTCCTATGATCTCTACACTTTCGTCAAGTTCATAAGGCTCACTGCTATAGAGTTCACCATCCGGATATCTGACCATATCTCCGGGCATCCTGAAGTCAACCCGTCCGCTCATAATATCTTCGTGAACTTCTCTGTAGCTGTCCGGATTTCCGACATCTCTCCAGTATCCCCGGGAATTGCCGGCGATCAGCTCAACACCTTCTTCCATAAGCAGAGGGAAGAGATCTTTGGCAAAGTCAAAATCCTCTCCTTTTGGGATATAGTCGAGGATCTCCGGTTCTATGATATAGATGCCGGTATTGATGGTATCACTGAAGACTTCTCCCCAGCTTGGTTTCTCTAGGAATTTCTCGATCCGACCCTCATCATTGGCGATGACTACGCCAAACTCCAAAGGATTCTCGACAGATGTCAGTGTAATTGTAAGTTTGGATTTTTTCTGAGCGTGGTAGTCAAAAATCTTTTGAAAATCAAAATCAGTCACCAGGTCACCGCTGATAATAATGAAGTTATCATCACCGATAAGATCCTGTGCCAGTTTGACAGCACCCGCCGTACCATAATCATCATCAGGAATAACATAAGTTATATTCATACCAAATTTGCTGCCATCACCAAAATAGTCCTGGATTACCTCCGGCTTGAAGTAGAGAAGAACAATAAAATCTTTAATACCAAGATCTCTCATGGTGATCATTGTGTTCTCCATCATCGGTCGGTTGATAACCGGCAACATTGGTTTAGGTCTTGAATTTGTGAGTGGTTGGATTCGTGATCCGAATCCTCCTGCCATGACAACTGCTTTCATAGTCTGCGGCTCCTTATGATATTTTTAAATATAAACTTTTAAGATGGAACTCTCAATACCATCCTTGCTTGTTTATTGCCTTTATTGTAGTGCGAACTCTTTAAAGAGTAACTAAAATTAGAGTACCAAAAGTGAATTATCGGAACCATAGGGAGAAGCTACACATCCCAACTCTTCATCACAGTGCCACTCTTGACCATTGACTGTATAGCCGAACTCATAAGATTGGCCTTTATTCAAAAGTCTTCTGATAGTAAATTCACCACTTTTTTTTCTTTTCATCGGTTCACTTTTCCACTCGTTCCATGCACCTGATATTTCTACCGTGTCTGCATCTTCCGCCATGATGGAAAATGTAACCCAGGCCTTATCGCCTTTTTCTGTAATTTTTACCATTGTATACTCCTTTTTTTATGAATTAATCGAGCAGTTTAACTGCATCGAGATATTTTTGAGGCAATTGATAGGTGCCCGAAACGACCTCGTCAATTTCAATCAGTTTGAAATCACCATTTTTAAAAACAACAACTTTGTTTGAATTGCTGTGTGACAGCAGGTGATCTACAGCAGCAATCGTAAAAGCAAATGCCATAAGCCGATCACGCACTGTCGGATTTCCGCCGCGCTGAATATGCCCCAGGATACTGACACGCGTTTCCAGCCCGATCGTATCCTGAAGCCATTGATGTACTTCACCGGTCTGCTTGGTTCCTTCTGAGACAATCGCAAGGGCATAATTACGCCCCTCTTTAACCTCTTGCTGCAGACGCTTACCTACTTTTTCATAGTCAAATTTTACTTCGGGAACGACGCAGACCTCTGCACCGCTGACCATCGCCGATACAATCGCGAGATACCCGCAGTCTCTTCCCATAACTTCGATCAGAAATGCACGGTTGAAAGAGGAGGCTGTATCACGAATTTTATCCAGAGCATCACGGATGACATTGAGCGCTGTATCAACACCCAGACAATAGTCTGTGCCATAGATATCATTGTCGATTGTAGAAGGAATCCCTACAAAATGTAGATCAAACTCTGAGCTGAATTTCTCCATAGCGCGAAAGGAGCCGTCACCGCCCAGCACCACAAGTCCTGTGATTCCTTGGGCTTCGAGGTTCTCGTAGGCTTTTTTTCGATTCTCATACTCGAAAAAACGCTTGGATCGAGAGGAGCGGATGATCGTACCGCCACGGTGCAAAATCCCGGCAACATCCTGGTGAGTCGCCTTCTTGATCTTGTTGTCGATCAACCCTTCAAGTCCATCATAGATCAGAAAGGTCTCCTCTCCTTTCTTGTAGACATAATCAACAAATTTCTTGATCGCAGGGTTCATTCCGGGGGCATCGCCGCCCGAAGACATGATTGCTAAAGCCATTACTCTGCTGCCTCTTTGTGATCAAGGTTGCTGAAGCCCGGCAATATCTTACCCTCAAGGAGTTCGAGACTTGCTCCGCCGCCGGTAGATATGAAACTGAAGTTATCTGCTTCACCCGCTCTGTCCACTGCATCAGCTGTATCTCCGCCGCCTACTATCGTGTAGGCATAAGAGTCAGCAATAGTGCTTGCCAGTTTGAATGTACCTTTAGAAAATTTATCAATTTCATAAATTCCCATCGGTCCATTCCAAATGATCGTATTGGAGAGCTCTATCGCTTCACTAAAGAGCTTGACAGTTGCAGGTCCGATATCCACTGCGCTGAAATTTTCAAGCACATCTTGAGCCGGTACGACTTTGACATCTATCGGAGATTCGATTGAGTCAGTAATGACGAGGTCTACGGGGAGATATACCTTTACTTTGTTCTCCCGTGCATGCTGCAGTACGACTCCGGCTGTCTCCATATACTCCTCTTCATAGAGCGATTTTTGCATATCATAACCCATCGCTGCAAGGAAAGTATTGCTCATGGCACCGCCAATAATCAGCTTATCTACTTTCTTCATTACTGCTTCGAGCAGGGTGATTTTGGATGATATCTTTGCCCCGCCTATTACCAGTGCGATAGGGCGGACAGGATTTTCCAATGCTTTGGAAAAAGCCTCGATCTCACGCATCATCAAAAAGCCGGCTACCTTTGTGTCGACAAACTCTGTAACTCCGTAGGTGGAGGCATGTTCGCGATGAGAGGTACCAAAAGCATCATTGACATAGACATCGCAGATGGAGGCAAGTTGCCTGGAGAGCTCCGGATCATTCTGCTTTTCACCTTCGTGAAATCGAATGTTTTCCAGCAAAAAGACGCGTTCGAGCGAACATGTAGCAATCTCATCTTTATGCTCTTCAAAATGGTCAATGAACTCTACTTTTTTTTGAAGGAGTCTTTCGAGTCGTTTTATAATGTGTTTGAGACTGTATTTTTCATCATACTTTCCCTTTGGTCGTCCGAAGTGCGATACCAGAGTAATGGAGCAGGCGTTGTGATCGATACAGTAGTTGATCGTTGGAAGCGCTGAGCGAATACGACGATCATCCGTGATATTATTGTGTGAATCAACCGGGACATTGAAGTCCACACGGATCAGAACACGCTTTCCGGTGACATCGATGTCTCGGAGACTTTTGACATTTCGCATAGTAGCAAGATTGGAAGTCATGATCTACTCTCCTTATTTCGTAAACATACGCTCATAATATTCAGCTGCCATTCGAGCGGAATCGAAATCGATCTCTACATCTGACATAGCACTCTTCATGATCTCTACCCATTTAGCCGGTTCTTTGTAGTAGAGAGGCAGTATCTGATCCTCAAGAATATCCATCATATTCTTGTTGTCCAGTCTATCCTGCTCTTCGATAGGCAGTGTATGGTCAAGTGCGGGGATGGTAAAGGAGTTTTTGCCATCTTTTGCAAACTCCGGATGCCATCCATCATCGATAGAGAAGTGGATAGAGCCGTTCATAGCTGCTGTCATACCGCTGGTACCGCTGGCTTCTCGTGTGATTCTAGGTGTATTGAGCCAGATATCACTACCATGCTTGAGCAGGCGGGAGAGAGTCAGTTCATATCCTACCAAAACAGCGATATTGCTGTAGTGATGACTAATATTGATTAATTCATTGAAGATTTCAACAGAGCCATGATCTGTAGGGTAGGGTTTACCTGCCCAGATGATCTGGACCGGCATTTCACTATTTCTGATCAAGCTGATAAATCTTTCAAAATCATATTTGAGAAGTCCGGGACGCTTATACTCTGCAAAGCGTCGTGCCCAGACGATCGTCAATACTTCGGGATCAAACATCTTTCCTGTTTGGTCGGCTACTACTTCAAAAAGAATCTTCTTGAGATGTTTTTTTCTGGCAAGAAGCTCATAATCTTCGTGTTCATCGAGTGCGCGAACCAGTGTTTTGTCTGTCCAGTATTTCTTGTTTTGCGCATTGGTGATGGAGATAATATCACAACGATCTTCGATATCTTTCCACATATCATTTGCAACAACACCATGAATTTTTGAGACAGCATTGGCTATCTTGGCAGCACGAAGTGCACCGACAGTCAAGCTGAAGTTGTCATCATTTGTATAGCCGCTTAACTCTCTTACTGTCTCTATTGAATGCCCATTGAAGAAGCCCATTTCATGGAGGAAATGGATATTGTGCACTTCATTTCCGGCTGCTTCAGGTGTATGCGTCGTAAAGACAACATGTTTTTGAAGTTCTTTCAGATTTTGATAGTGCTTGCCATATAGTTCATACACCAACGGCAGTGCATGCCCCTCATTCATGTGGTAGAGGTCAACTTTATGATTGATCGCTTCAAGTACTCTGGTGCCGCCGATGCCCAGTACAATCTCCTGAGCCACCCTGGTGCGTTCATTGCCATCGTAGAGTTTGTGTGTGAT
>JAYEOH010000011.1:0-6444 GCA_034722775.1 Campylobacterota bacterium
CTAAGATGAAGTAAGCATCTTGTGAAAGATTGTGCTTTTATTGTCAACCCTTCGGGCACGGAATCCTCCCCTGGAAAAATGTAAACCGTTCCGTACCTGCTCTCCTTTTCTAAATATTTACTTAACTTATTGTTATCAAAAATACTGTCAAGTAAAATAAGGATATACTAATCCTAGCCATAAATTTGAATGCTAATGTAAAAAGGTGTTTGGTTTTATGTCCAAAGTTGTCTAGTACAATAAATCATATCTAAAGTAGAATAGGAATGGAAATTCATACGATCAAAAAGATGGAAAAAGAGGCGCTCAAGGGCAGTAGTTTTGACTTTATGAGGCTTGGTGTAGCGCTCTTTTTTATGGTGGCTGTTTTAACCTATAGCTTTATGAGTACAGGTGGTGTGCCCAACAATGTCTTCCTGGCGATTGCGGCACTCTTTGGTGCCTATATGGCGATGAATATCGGTGCCAATGATGTTGCCAACAATGTAGGACCTGCTGTTGGATCCAAAGCACTTACGATGGGGGGCGCTATTGTCATTGCGGCGATATTTGAAGCAGCGGGTGCATTGATAGCGGGTGGTGATGTCGTCAAAACCATCAAAAAAGGGATTATCGATATCTCTGCGTTCGGGGGCAATACGGATTCGTTTATCTGGGCGATGATGGCAGCACTTTTGGCTGCAGCATTGTGGCTGAACTTTGCAACGATGGCAAAAGCACCTGTATCTACGACTCACTCTATTGTCGGTGGTGTGATGGGTGCAGGTATCGCGGCAGCCGGATTTGGTATCGTTGCCTGGGGGACGATGGGGAAGATCGCAGCTTCCTGGGTGATCTCTCCGGTGCTTGGCGGTATCATCGCAGCGGCATTTCTCTTTGCGATCAAGAAGACAATGGTCTTCAAGGATAACAAAATAGAAGCAGCAGTCAAATGGGTCCCTGTTTTTGTGGCGATCATGTCCTGGGCGTTTGTGACCTATCTGACACTCAAAGGCCTCAAAAAGGTTTGGCCTCATATTGTTGACATTTTGGTCTTTTTGCCTGATACAAAAAAACCGGGCTTTATCGTAGCGGCGATCTTTGGATTGATGATAGCGGCAATTGTTTACTTTTTGGTGAGAGCAAATGTCAACAAAAAAGCTTCCGGTATAGAAAACAGCCGAGCAGGTATCAATATGCTCTTTACAGTACCTCTTGTTTTTGCAGCAGCACTCTTGAGCTTTGCCCACGGTGCCAATGATGTTGCAAATGCCATCGGGCCACTCGCGGCCATCAATGATGCGGTGATGACCGGCGGTATTTCATCCAAAGCAGGGATTCCGTTATGGGTGATGGCTGTTGGTGCTATCGGTATTGCCGTGGGTCTTGCCCTCTATGGGCCGAAACTTATCAGAACAGTGGGGTCCGAGATCACAGAGCTCGATCAGATGAGGGCATTTTCAGTTGCGATGGCAGCTTCTATTACGGTGATCATCGCATCACAATTAGGCTTGCCTGTCAGTTCTACACATATTGCGGTGGGCGGTATCTTTGGGGTAGGTTTTTTGAGAGAGTATCTCGACTCCTCTGATAATATCAAAGATAGTATAGCCGTTGAAAAAGAGCATATCGTTGATGAAAAAAAGCAGCTCAAAGCACTGCATGCAGAACTCGAAACCCTCGAAAATAAAGAGGAGAAGATCAAGGCGGACTATGAGAGAATCGTAGATCTCTATAAGATGATAGATGATGAAGAGCAGCAGCTGAAAGAGTCTAAAAAGCAGTTAAAAAGTGCTCAAAAAGTCCAGTATGTCAAAAGAGATGCAGTGAAGAAGATCATCGCTGCCTGGGTTATAACCGTTCCTGCGGCTGCCGTCTTGTCTGCAGCGATCTATTTTATGATTAGGGGTATTCTTCTTTAAGGTGCCAAAAGTTTGGGTATTTAGTTGCTGGGACAATAAGTAAAAAGCGGAGGTATTATATTTTAAATGCTCATACATAACCTCTACAAAAGCTTCTTTGCTCCGATCATTATCATATTACTATTGGGGTCCATGTTTCTCCTGGGTCTCTACCCTGATATCAGCACGATACTGGGGGGCATCGCACTCTTTCTTATAGGCATGGAGTATATGGAGAGCGGATTCAAAGCATTCAGCGGCAGTCTGCTTGAAAAGGTTTTGGAGCATTTCACCAATACAACTCCCAAAGCAATTGGTACCGGTTTTTTTACGACAGCTATTGTCCAGAGCTCAAGTCTGATCTCTATTATCGTGATATCCTTTTTGTCTGCAGAGCTGATCTCCCTGACTTCTGCTGTCGGGGTAGTCTTTGGGTCAAATATCGGCACCACAACAACTGCCTGGCTGGTTTCTGCATTTGGCTTGAAGATAAAGATATCAGTCTATGCTATGCCCATGCTCGTCATTGGGATATTTATACCGATGCTCCTCAAAGAAAGCAATTGGAGAGGTATCGCTTCCATCCTGATAGGCTTGGGTATTATTTTTCTTGGTATAGGATATATGAAAGAGGGGTTCGAAACCCTGAAAGAGGGGATCGACCTTGCCCAATATGCCATGGCGGGGTATGCAGGTATCTTCGTCTATGTACTGGTCGGTGCTGTTGCTACTGTAGTGATACAGTCCAGCTCTGCCACTATGGCGATCATCATCACTGCATTGGCTACGGGTCAGATCGATTATGCCAATGCGCTTGCCTTGACTATTGGTGCCAATGTGGGTACTACCGTAACTGCTGTGCTTGCAGCTTTAAAATCCAATGAAAATGGCAAACGATTGGCTGTCGCTCATTTCATTTTTAACATTACTACCGGAATTATTGCTATCGTCTTTATCTATCAGTTGGCTGACCTTGTGGACTATACGGCCGCGATTGTTGGTATAGGTGCCGAAGATTATACATTGAAGCTTGCTCTGTTTCATACGATTTTTAATGTGATAGGTGTTTTGGCGGTTTCTCCCTTTACCGCTATTTTAGTAAAGTTTCTCAATACCCTGTTTATACCAAAAGGATTAAATAAAGGCAAGCCAAAATATTTGGATGACTCTGTCCTGCCACTCCCGTCAACTGCATTTTCGGCCATTATGATGGAGACAAAGCATCTCTATGAGAATGCCTTTGATATCATCACGCGCGGGTTGAATCTGAAAAAGAAGAATATTCTATCTTCTATGGATTTGGATGATGTAGTCGAGGATTTGTACAGCTCCAGCTCCATTGATATAGATGATTTTTACAACTACTGGATAAAGGATCTTTATGGCAAAATCATTGACTTTTCTACCAAGGCACAGGTGAATATGCCTTCGGAATATATAGAAGAGCTCTATAAACTCAAACTTGCCAATAGGGACATCGTGGAGGCGATCAAGGGAACGAAACATTTGCAAAAAAATCTACTCAAATATACCTCCAGCAGAAATGAATATATCAAAGAGCAATACAATGATATTAGAAAGGGTTTGGCGGAACTGCTCAGGAGTATCAATACAGTTGCGACAACCGACGAGGAGGATGTGATCATGCTATTGCTCTCCAAGGCCAAGATTCATGCAGAAAGATATGATATCATTACGAATGGTATACTTGATCGATTGATCAGGAAAGGACTTATCACTAATCAAATGGCAACTTCTTTGATGAATGATAGTGACTATGCGCATAGTATCAGTAAAAATCTTATCGCTATGGCAGAGACACTATTTATAGATATAGGCAGTGATTTGAAGAAGCTGCACGAAGATATGGGGATCAGTGACGAAGAGGTTGAAGCCATTGTGCATAAAAAGGATCATTTGTGAGTATCAAAAAATTTATAGAGAGTGTCAAAGAGTCTCTGAGTATAGAGAAGATTGAGAAAAAAGGGAAAAAGAAATCTCTAAAGTCTCTTTTGGAAAAGTTGGAATCCAGAAAAGAGATACTCGGCAGTGTGTCAAAGAAAAAGCTGAACAAAAAGGAGTTGAAAGAGCTGAAAGAGGAGCAGGAGATCATCTCCCTGCAGATCAAAAAAGGTAAAAAATTGCTGGATGAACTTAAATAGTGCAATCAAGTTCCGGACTGACAAATAAATTAAAAAAAGAGGAAATAATTATATGAAACTTTACGCTCCATGGGAAAAGACCTTTAATAAAATTGCAACGCCATTTGAGCATTTTCTTCATGCCCAAACAACTACAGGCTTTATCTTGATGTTTATGACTGTGTTGGCTCTTATTTTGGCCAATACTCCACTGGCAGAGGCATATAGCCACTTTTTCCATACAAAAATCGATTTTAATGTAGGGTCCTGGAATTTATCACATTCGATCCACCACTGGATCAACGATGGTCTCATGGCTATATTTTTCTTTATTATCGGACTTGAGATCAAAAGGGAGATCACGGTAGGCGAGCTTTCAAATTTCAAAGTTGCCATCTTGCCTATATTGGCGGCTATTGGCGGTATGGTTTTCCCTGCATTGATCTATTATGGTATCAATTCAGGCGGAGAGGGTGCTGCCGGCTGGGGAATACCCATGGCGACAGATATCGCATTTGCGATTAGTGCTTTGGTGCTTTTGGGCAACAGGGTGCCTACTACACTTGTGACATTTTTGGTTGCGCTCGCGATCGTTGATGACCTTGGTGCTGTTTTGGTCATCGCACTCTTTTACACTGAGCAGATTCATATGGTGCCGCTGATGCTGGCGGGGGTCTCTTTCCTGATCATGGTGGCATTCAATCGTTTTGGTATCCATATGATTCTGCCATACTTTATCGTTGCGTCATTTATGTGGTTTTTTATGCTTGAGTCCGGCGTCCATGCGACGATCGCCGGAGTAATCGCCGCTATGGCTATACCATCAAAACCAAGACGCGCCCCTGTTGACTTCACCAGGCATACAAAAAATCTACTCGATGAGTATGACAGTTATCCTGTCGCCACAGACCATATGATGCACGAGAGGCAAAAAGCTATTCTTATCAATATAGAAGATCGGATAGATTCCATTAGCAGCCCGGCAGCCCGACTGGAACATGACCTGCATCTCCCTGTTGCATTGATCATCATCCCTCTTTTTGCCCTTGCCAATGCCGGCATAGCGATAGATTTCAGCTCTATTGGCGCGACAATTATGGAGCCAGTTTCATTGGGGATTATTGCAGGTCTTATCATAGGAAAAGTCCTTGGAATATTCGGGGTTTCCTGGCTGGCGATAAAGTTGAAGATCGCAACACTTCCGCAGGG
The DNA here is from genome assembly GCA_034722775.1 of Campylobacterota bacterium. Classification (GTDB taxonomy): domain Bacteria; phylum Campylobacterota; class Campylobacteria; order Campylobacterales; family Sulfurovaceae; genus SZUA-451. Next base: position 5,231 of record JAYEOH010000011.1, read on the forward strand.
AAGTACTATGAGTCAAATCTTTGGTGTTGCATTTCTTGGAGGTATTGGTTTTACTATGTCCATTTTTGTAGCGGATCTGGCTTTTGCAGGCAGCGATGCGCTTATTTTTCAAGCCAAAGTCGGGATTTTGGCAGCTTCACTGTTTGCTGGCCTGTTTGGGTTCTTTTGGCTTAAGGGCACCTCTAATAATAGGTAATGCTCACAATGGGCTTTGCAAATGTAAGGTTGTGCAAGAGACTTTCAAATCCTAGCCATAGCTAAGATGAAGTAAGTATCTTGTGCAAAATTGCGTTTGCAAAGCCCACCCTTCGGGCAGTTCCAGCTTTCGCCTATGCGTCGTTACTCTTTTTCAACTTAGCTACGGCTAGGTTTTCAAAAGAGTGCCTAGCCTAGACAAAAGCTGGAACTGTTGTGAGTATCACCTATTATTGGAGGTACCCTTAAGTATACTGCAAAAGACAATGGTATTTAGTTGGTGGGGTAATCAAGATACTCGCTGAAGTGTGTCAGAGGGTCTCTCTCCAAAAGTTTTTTTGTATTCAGACGCGAAATACCCCATGTGCATAAAACCATTTGCCATAGCAGTATGTGTAATATTCACAGTAGAAGGGTTATTCGCCTGGATGAGATAATTGCGTATGCGATTGAGACGATGGATCTTGAGGTAAGTATAGGGAGAGAGATTGAAATATTTTTTGAAAATGCGCTCAACAGTCCGCTCACTTTTTCCTATCAACTCAGTCAAATGTATCATTTGAATCGGTTCATCGGCATTATCGTGTATATAATGGTATATTTTTTTTGCCAGCAGGGCTGACTCGGTTCGTTTAAGGTGTGTGATGGAAGTCGTATGATCCAAAGCATGGGCATAGATTTAAATTTTGGATTGGTTATAGTGCGATTAAAGCACAAGGTGCACTTAAGCAACTTGAAGAATTGATGCATAGATCAAATAATTAATCTAAAGGAGGCTTCAATACCATTAAGTTAAGAACTATTTCCACATAGGAGCAGGGACTTTAGTCCCGTAAAGACGGGATTGAAATCCCTACTCCAAAAAAAAATTTACTCTTAACTTAATGCATTGGAGGTCCCCTTAAGTGTTTCTGAGGGTGTCTCTCCAAAAGTCTTTTTATACTCGCGTCCAAAATATCCTATTTCCATAAAACCATTTTCCATAGCAAGATGGGTAATATTGATGAAGGACGGATCTC
>JAYEOH010000012.1:0-25886 GCA_034722775.1 Campylobacterota bacterium
CCAGAGCAGCTGCCACTTTGGATTTACTCCGGCCTTCATCTTCCAGCGTAAAAGCGATCTGCCTATGGATATTGTGCAGTGAAACCCTGTCAAAATCAACGATATGAATCTCTCCAATGCCGCTCGTGCCTAGGGCAAGTGCCAGTGTGCTACCCAAGCCACCGCTTCCAATGATGGCTATCTTCTTTTTTTCTAGCTCTTTCTGAGTTTTAGTACCCCACAATTGTATCTGTCTGGTAAAGTATGCATCTTGTCTCATTTGGCTCCTTGCTTCAAAGATACTTTTTTAATATCTCTTCTTTTTGTTTTGGGATAGACTCTAACTCTTTCTCTTTTATTGCTATCTCTTTTTCTATCACTTCAATTTTGGATACTATCTCTTTTTGTTGTTTTAATGAGGGGAGAGAAATAGGTATATTAATTAAATTTTTTACGGAAAGTCCAGGTTGAGCCGTACCTGTAGCATATTGATTTAAATTTATTTCTCTTAATTTGTATTCTAGCCAAGTTGCATTAGTATTGCTTAGTGGAGTTACTACCAACGCATGTTCTGTAGCGTGAAACTTACCACTTACAGTATGTATATTACCACATAATGCTCCTTGTCTTCCCACTAATGAGTAAGTACCATTATGCGTAAATGTTTTAGTATATCCTCTTAAGCCATTACCACCATAACATGGATAATTTTCTAAACTCTTTTCATCACTTATGTTTGAAGCAGAGACAAAAGTACCTGCTTTCATTTCGCATATTTCACCTAACGGCTTCCCTACACCCTGTACTAATAGTATCTTATCTATTTCAGCTTTTAGTTCTTTTATTTTTTTGTTATTATTATTTTCAATTATTTCTAGTACTTCATTTTCTTCCACGATCTTTTCTTGAATATCTTTTGGAGGGAGAGGGATTTTGATATTTTCATAAAATCGAACAGGAACTCTCCTATGTCCACTTGCTCCCGTCATTTGTTTTTCAGCTTCAATTCTTACACTACTTGTATTAAGAAATGTAAATAGATATTTACTTTTTATATTTTTATTAACTCTTATTACATGAAATTCAGAACTTCCTAAAGCAATATTATTTGTCAACTTTTCTGCAATTGCACATTTTCCATTTTCCATCGATGGTGTGATTTTTGCAATAATAATGTCATTATCTTTAAAATAAGTAAAACTTCCTTTTTTTAACTCTTTTAATGATTTATCTACTTTTGTTTCTATAAATCCATTATTACTAACTGAAGCCATTTCTATAAAAGAGACAATGGTATTTTCATTCATACTTGATATTTCTTTTTTTGATGGATTAATAATCGAAAATGATGAAATTTTTTCTTGTTTATACCGATTTAATTTTTCGATAAAGTCAATCTTCACCTTTTTCTTAACATTCAAAGAGATAGATTTATCAAAATCAACTCTATCAAAAATCATCATATCAACCAAATCAATATAAGAGATATTATCTTTTAAACTCTCATCTATCTCTTGGTACTCACCTCCAAAAGCACTACAGATATAACTATTGGCTTTTAGGCTATTGGTGTAAGAGCTATCATCATAGAGTGAAGTAGACTCATCTATACTCTTGCCTCGCTGGATAGGGTGTATCCCCTCGTTTCCTCTACGACTGCTAAACTCATAGCCCAAAAATCTTTTCTCTTCTTTTTTCTCACCTGTTTTGACTATGGTGACTTTTTGTTTATAGGCATAAATAAAGTATGCAAGCTTCTCTTTTTCCAAATTTAAAATATCTTCGATTTTTTGCATTTTCTTGATATGGTCTATGTAGAGTTCGCTTGATTTTATCTTTTCATTTGGATTGTTTTGCAGTAGTGTTATATAATCCTCCAAATCAATATCTTCCCATACATAATTGATATATTTTGTTAGTGGATTTTCTATACCATTAATCGTTATGTCCTGCTTTGTTTCAAAAAGTTTACTAACAGAAGCTTCTATATTTTTATACTCCATATTATTTTTTCTTCTCAAAAAGAGTACGACTGTATTGGTTCCTGTAGCCATAAAGGTATTGGAACCCAATTTAGCAATGCTGATAATATCAAAATACTTAAAGATAATCTCTCTGACTTTACTATAGATACCACCATTGCTAAGTATGCTGCTAGGCAGGATTATACCTGCTATACCACCATCTTTGAGTAGTTGTTTGGTTCGTTCTATGAAAAGAGCCTCTATCTCACTGCTTTGGTCTGTGAGTCTATTGTAGAGTTCAAAATCATCACTATTGAACTTTTTACTTATGTTCTTAAAAGCACTCACAGAATATGGTGGATTTGAGATGACAATATCAAATTTTTTATTATCTTGTGGATAGTTTTTGTCGCTATGGACTAGTTTGCCTTTAAACTCTTTGGTATTCGTGAAGTTTGATAATCCATCCCCATGGATAACCTTTGCAAGTCCATCACCGTGTAGATAACATCCAACTTTAGCAGTTTTTACAAGTCTATAATCTTTTTCTATACCATAAACATAGTCATAAGCCCAATCAAAATGATCCTCTTTCCAACTTTTGAGTTTTCTTGAAGTATCAGATATAAATTCATCAGGATTAGAACTATTGATATACTTTTGTATCTCATCCATAGCTTCAGTGATAAAGTGTCCACTTCCTACGGCATAATCTATCACATTGGGCAAAAGTTCATCTTTTACACCCTTAGATAGTTTCTCTTGCATGATTTTATCAAGAGGAATACTTCTAATAATAAACTTTGCAATAGGCACAGGAGTAAAAAACTGTCCTACTTCCTGTTTGAGTCCAGTCGTTAGAAGTAGTTCAAAAAAGTCACTTAAAAACTGTTGTTTCTTAGTATATCTAATTTGATAATTTTGCAGTAGTTCTACTACCTCTTTAACAACTATTGCATTCTCTTCAAAAGTATCTTGATCAAATACATCCTTGATAGCAAATTCGTTATTTTTTTGTAGTCTAATCTTTGTAAACTCATCTAGCAGCTGCTGTTTTAAGCTACTATCCAGTGTGCCAAATTTCTCTTCAAACTCATCATCACTTAAATCCGTGACCTCTTTATCCAGGAACTCTTTCATCCCTTTTTGATAGAGATCAGTGAGTCTTTTTTGAAAAGTAATATGCGTGTCTATCCCCTCAAGCCATTGAAATCCCAGCTCTTCATTTGGTTTTGTTATCTTCTCATCCATAATTTTACACAAAAAAAGTGTAAATATTTTACTGAAAGCATTGGGTTTGTCTGATACGACATTATGTCTAAGTATCTCCATAAAGCGATTGAAGATGAAACTACTATCTTCTTGTTTGATTTCAATAAGATTTACAGGTGTTAGTGCTTGACTTTTGTAGCTATAGGGTGTTGTCCAGCTATCAAACACTCCATTGTTCTTGGATATTTTATTCCATCTATCATAAAAATCTTTGAGGTTGCTCGTCTCCCTATATTCATCTTCTATTTTAACAATTTGATTGATATACCCTATACTATTATTATCTAACCTTGAAGCGTACAATACCAATATATCGGCTTTAGTATCAAATCTAAAATAGGTAAAAAGCTGTCCTCCGTCTTTGTTGAGCTTTATTAATGCCTTATCAAACTCTTTGCCCCAAGTCTTGCACTCTATCATCATATAGGCACTCTTGTCGTCACGAGTGACCAATATATCTAATCTGCCACTATGCCCATGCCCTGCATCCCAAACCTTTTCTAAAATAATATTTTGTGGACTATAACCCTTGATAAGGAGTCTATCAACACACTCCAATACTACTTCGTCTTCATCTTTCGTTATATTTTGAGTAGTTTTATCGCTATCATTAAAAAATATCTTATTACCAAAATTTATAATTTTCTTTTCTATATCAATCTCTATAGTATAGCTATTATGACTTGGATACTTTTTTTCATAAATATTTGTTCTATTTTCTTTAGGGGTAAATCCTAATGCTTTTATAAGTTCCATTTACACCCTTTCTTTATTATTTGTAGCTATTATGGCATTAAAATAAGATTATACAGTAAAATATGTCAAACTGAAATTTCTTACTCTCTGATCTTCAATTCCCGCTCAAAGCCCCAGCTTTTACGATGATCCAAAATTTCCTTTTTGCTGATCGTCTCTATCAGCATAGACTCTTTGTCTTCCAGGACCATCTCTACTTCACCCTCCGGATTGACCAGCATTGTGTCGCCATAGAACTTCCATTTCACCTCATCATCACGATATTCACCCAGGCGATTGGCACGGAGAATATAACAACCATGCAAAAATGCTTTGGTTTTGATGATCTCCCTCCAGCGATTATGGGAACCGAAAGTCGAAGCAGTCGGAAGCAGTACAATATCAACTTTTTTCTCTGTTACCATCTGCCAAAATGCATCAAAATGAAGCTCAAACCCAGCCATCACCATCACCTTGAAACCATCCACTGTGAAAGTCAAAGGGGACTTTAGCGCTTCAATCGGGTTGAAAAAAAATTCCTTCTCATTCCAGTGAGGATAGGGAAGCAGGATCTGCTGCCGATAGTAGCTGACACTCTTTGCCGTCACTTTGGCAATAGCCTTATAGAACTCCTTTTTTTTGACCTGCACAACAGGTACGATAAAAACAACACTATATTTGGCCGCTAATGACTTCAAAAGCTCGATATGTTTGGCACTCTGCTCCTTGACCATACTTGGCGGCATCGTGATCAGCTCTTTAAAGAAGTGATTTACCACATACTCACCCAAAAGCATCACCCGCACGCCTCTCTCATGAGCATTTTTGAGGTAAAACTCCAGCCTGGTAGCATTCATCCCCAGTGTCGGGAGCTGCAGTGCACCAACAACAAGTTCCTTTTGGCGTTTCATCATTCACCCAAACCGATAGCGTTCTTTTCGATCACTTCGATCTTAATTTTTGCCTCTTCGATCAGTTTCTGCGCCTCTTTGATATTTTTCAATCCATCTTCATAGAGCTTGACACTCTCTTCAAGTGTAATATCCTGATCCATCAACTTCTCCAGAAGCTCTTTGGAGTATGCCAGTTTCTCTTCAAAAGTTTTTGTTTTCATTCCCAATCCTTATCACTATTTCTCCAACACATCCCGAATCAATGTGTCAAATTTATCCAACTCTACCAAAAAAGCATCATGACCATAACTGCTCTCCACTTCTGTATAGTGGCACTCTTGTTTATTTCTATGCATCATATTGTATATATGCTCCATCTCGTCAGGAAAGAAGAGGTAGTCACCTGAAAAACTGATCAGATGCATCGTGGCTTTAATACGCAGTACAGCCTCATACAGAGAGTCATACCCTCGCGCCAGGTTGAAAGTATTGATCGCTTTGACAATATAAAGATAGCTCAAAGGATCAAAATTTTGACTGAAGTTATTGGTATTGTACTCCATATATCGTTCAACTTCATAGCGGCCAAAGAGTTCAAAGAGACCATCATTGCTCACATAATTTCTACCAAATTTGTCATCCATAGAGTGAGGGTTCAAATAAGAAATATGGCCCGCAATACGCCCGATTGCCAACCCATCAAGCCCCTCTTCTCTGAAGGCATCTTTGGGGTAATTTCCATTGTCAAAACGCGGATCTCTGCGTATTGCCTCAACCGCTACCTTGTTAAAGGCTATAGTCCATGGTCTTGTCGCATAGGTGGCGGCAAGCACTACAATATCGTCAGCAAGGTTAGGATAATCTACTGCAAACTGAAGCGCTTGCATCCCGCCCATCGATCCGCCGACAATCGCCCTCAGATGATAAATCCCCAAATCTGAAAGCAGGTGCATCTGTGCCCGTATTATATCTTTGATCGTCACAACAGGAAATTTCAAACGATAAGGTGCCTCTGATGGATAGTCTGCGCTCATAGGCCCTGTTGTTCCGAAGCAGCTTCCAATCGCATTGGTAGAGACAACAAAATATTTGCTTGTATCGATAGCTTTTCCGTCACCAATCAAACCATCCCACCAACCCGGTTTTCCGTCACCCTCATAGAATCCCGCTGCATGGTGCGAGCCGCTGAGCGCATGGCATATCAGAACAACATTGCTTTTCTCTTCATTGATCTCACCGTAGGTTTCATAGATAATCTCATACGGTTCGAGGATACGACCACTCTCCAAATAGAGAGGGCTGCTAAAATGCCGGGTCTTTGTTTCTATTTTCATTAAATACTTTTTGGTGTTTTATTGCCCCAGGGCCTGTCTCAGGTCTGCGATCAAGTCGCCTGCATCTTCAAGTCCCACACTGAGCCTGATCAATCCTGCCGGTACACCTGCATCGATCAGCTCCTGGGCACTGAGCTGTTGATGCGTCGTGCTGGCAGGATGCGTGATGATAGATTTGCTGTCACCGATATTGACAACCAGTTTGAATATCTCCGTTCCATTGGCGATCCCCCTGGCACTCTCTATATCTTTGACTTCAAAACTGAGCAAGCCGCTATTGCCGTCTCTTAAATATTTCTGTGCCAAATGGTAGTTTTTGTCACCGGGCAATCCGGGATAGTTCACTTTTTTAACCTTTGGATGATTTTCCAGGTACTCTGCGATCGCCAAAGCAGAAGAGGAGTGCTGTCGCATTCTCAGTGGCAGCGTCTCCAATCCCTGGATATAGAGCCAGGAGTTAAAGGGACTCGGTGCCGCACCCAAATCACGCAAAAGTGCTAACCTCACCCTCAATGTGAAGAGCGGGAGAGGAAGATCAGAATAAACCAGCCCATGATAACTCTCATCCGGCTCATTGAAGTGGGCATATCTTGCATTTCCTTTGATCTTTTCAACCAGATTTTCCCGCTCGACAATAATACCGCCGATCGCCAAACCCTGACCCGTGGTATATTTGCTCGCAGAGTGTACGACGATATCACAGCCAAGATCAAAAGGCTTGCATAGTATCGGTGTCGCTACAGTGTTATCCACACAGGTCAAAATCTCATGACTATTGGCAATCGTTACGATCGCTTCAAAATCAGGAACATCTATACTGGGATTGGTAATACTTTCAAAAAGGATAAGCTTGCTCTTATCATCTATCAAAGCTTCAAGTTCAGAGGGATTATTGACATCAAAATAGCGAGTCTCTATCCCAAACCGCTTGATCGTATGTCCTGTCAATGTCGTCGTGCCGCCATATACTTGTTTGGCAACTATTATATTGTCCCCTGCCTCTGCCACATTGGCGATCGCATAAAAAATCGCTGCCATTCCACTTGCCGTGCCTACTCCTGCTGCGCCACCCTCAAGTGCCGCAAATCGTTTCTCGAAGACATCTGTTGTCGGATTCATCAGCCTGGTATAGATATTTCCCAACTCTTTAAGGGCAAAAAGATTTGCCGCATGGTCGGCATCCCTGAACTCATAAGCCGTTGTCTGATAGATAGGAACTGCCATGGTCCCCTGTGTATCTTTGTCGTATCCTGCGTGTATCGCCAAGGTCTGATCTTTCATCTTTTTTCCTTTTCTATAGTTCTATTGCACCGTTTTATCAACACCCAATATACAAGTCTCGTCAAAGGTGTTACCATCGACATCTTTGTATTCATTGCCCAAAAGAAAGAGGCAAATATGCTCTTCATCATCAGAGATGCACTCTACTAGTGACTGAGGCTTATTGTTCTCTCCTATGCCCATATCAATATAGATACAATTGGTAAATCCATAATCGCTGCAGTCAAGATTTTCCGACACAGAAAGCACTTGCGGATTTGTGCCATTCAGATCATCTGACACTTCATTCAAAGCCTCTGTCATGTGATCAGCATAGCAAAACTGCTCGGGAATAGAGGGAAGTATAAACATCAATGTCTTATCGCTAATCTCTTCGGGTGTTGCAATATCAGCTCTCCTCTCCATGCCGCATCCTGTCAGCAGCAATAGTATCAGAATCCATAAAATATTCTTCACAATACCCTCCTCTCTTCTAAGAGTGATAATTTGGCGACTCTTTGGTGATCGTCACATCATGGACATGACTCTCTCTCAAGCCTGCCGAAGTGATCTCGACAAATTCTGCTTTCTCCCAAAACATAGGGATGGATTCGGAACCGCAATACCCCATAGAACTCCTCAGTCCGCCGATCATTTGATGAACCACATCTGAGATCTTGCCGCGATAAGGCACCCTGCCTTCGATCCCTTCCGGAACCAGTTTATCTGCTGCAGTTCCCTCCTGAAAATAACGATCAGTGCTTCCCTTGTTCATCGCACCGATACTTCCCATGCCTCTGTACTCTTTGAACTGTCGGCCATTGTAGATGATCATTTCACCCGGAGCCTCATAAGTTCCGGCAAGAGCGGAACCGAGCATCACACAACTCCCCCCTACTGCCAAAGCTTTTGCGACATCACCGGAATACCTTATGCCCCCATCAGCGATGACCGGCACACCTGCCCTGTTGGCTATCTGTGCTACCTCATCGATGGCAGTTATCTGGGGTACACCAACACCTGCTACGATACGCGTCGTACAGATAGATCCCGGTCCTATTCCTACCTTTACGCCGTCTGCACCGGCATCGATGAGATCCTGTGCGGCATCAGCAGAAGCGATATTACCTGCAACCACATCAATATCCAACTCTTTCTTGATGCGCTTGACTGTATCAATGATCCCCTGCGAATGACCATGAGCTGAGTCAAGCACAACAACATCTGCCCCGGCCTTCACCAGTGCGGCAGCTCTATCAAGTTGACCTGCACCGATAGCAGCAGCGACACGCAACCGGCCGAATTCATCCTTGTTTGCATTGGGAAACTGTATCTTTTTCTCGATATCTTTGATCGTAATGAGCCCCATAAGATTATTATCATCGTCTACGATAGGAAGCTTCTCTATTTTATGTTTTTGAAGTACTTTTGCCGCCTCTTCCAGTGTGGTACCTTCTTTTGCGGTGATGAGAGGCGCATGTGTCATAACATCACTGACCTTGAGTGACATATCGGTGATAAAACGCATATCACGGTTTGTAATAATACCGATAAGATGTCGCCCATTTTCTATCACAGGTACTCCTGAGATATGGTACTCCCCCATCAGTGCATCCGCTGCGCCTACTGTAGCATCCGGACCGATGAAGATAGGATCGATGATGATACCGCTCTCAGACTTCTTAACTTTTTTGATCTGGTTAGCCTGTGCTTCTATATCCATATTTTTATGGATAACACCAATGCCGCCCAGTCGCGCCATGGCGATAGCAGCCTTGTACTCTGTCACAGTATCCATCGCTGCAGAGACGATAGGAATATTCAGCCCGACTCTTCTGGTCAATTTTGTCTGGATATTAACCTCTTTTGGCAAAACTTCAGAGTGCTGAGGAACCAATAGTACATCTTCAAAGGTTAATGCTCTTTTTTTAATTTTCAATAGTGATCCTTCTTATTTAGTCTGCTTGAGCGCTTGTTCCAGGCTGAGTGATCCGTCAAACACAGTCTGCTCATCAAAGGCTTTGCCGATCAGCTGCAATCCTATCGGCATCCCAGTTTCATTCTCTCCGACAGGAAGGCTCAAAGCGGGCAATCCTGCCAAATTGATAGCAATAGTATACATATCACTCTTGTACATCTCCAGCGGATCATGCATACTTCCGATCTCCGGCGCTACGCCAGGCGCTACCGGAGAGAGGATCAAGTCTACCTCATCGAAAATCTTTGTAAACTCATCACGAATCAGGTGCCTGACCTTTTGCGCCTTGAGATAATAGGCATCATAGTATCCTGATGAAAGAACAAAATTTCCCAATAAAATTCTTCGCTTTACCTCCTCTCCAAACCCTTCACTTCGCGTATTATAATAAAGCTCTTCAAGATTTTTAGACTCTACCCTGCGTCCATAACGCACACCGTCAAATCTCGCCAGATTAGTCGCTGCTTCAGCTGTCGCTACGATGTAGTAGGTAGCTATATCGTACTTGGTATTGGACATATTCTTATGGACGATTGTGTGCCCTGCCTTTTCCAGTGCCGCAACTGTTTTTGCGTAAGCATCCTGGATATCTTCATCTGCCTCGAAGATATAGTTATCGATCACAGCGATCGTCAGTTTTCTGGAGGGATCTAGATTTTCAGCGATACTCACCCTCTCATAGTCAGCACTGGTAGAATCTTTGGGATCGTGTCCTGCAATCGCATCGTATAGGATCGCCGCATCTTCGACATTTTGTGTGATGGGACCAATCTGGTCGAGCGAAGAAGCGTAGGCAGCCAGCCCAAAACGGCTTACCCGTCCATAAGTCGGCTTGAATCCGACACATCCGCAATAGGCAGCAGGCTGACGAATCGATCCGCCCGTATCCGAACCCAGTGCCGCTATAGCCAACCCGCCGGCAACAGCAGCCGCAGAACCGCCTGACGATCCACCGGGAACACAGGAGGTGTTGCAGGGATTGAGTGTCGGACCATAATAACTGCTCTCTGTCGTCGACCCCATCGCAAACTCATCCATATTGGATCGTCCAAATGCCATCATCCCTTTGGCTTTCATATTTTTTATCGCCGTCGCATCATAGGGCGCAATATACCCCTGCAGTATTTTCGAACCGCTGGTCACACTCCAGCCGTTTACCTGAATATTGTCTTTGATCAAGATCGGCACACCCTCGCCTGACTGCTCATAGCCGATATAGGCATTGAGCTTACTCGCCTTAGCCTTCTCTTCGAGCTCAGCCCTCAAAGCTGTCAACTCATCTTTGCTTTTAGTCAATGCTTCTTTTAATGTAATCACTTATCGTTTCCTCACACATATTTCGGGTTAAACCCGAATTATGCAATAGGATTACTGAAAATAGCGTTTATGCTTGTGCCTAGGGTATTTGTGAAAAATTTGAGGTTAACCCAAAGGTTAATCGATGATTTTCTCGCAAATACCCTGGGTGCAATGATGAATGCTAGATTCGTGATTTCTAATGCATATTTCGGGTTAAATGTTGCGATTATATCCAAAAGTAGGTTTGGGGAGTATTATGGAGGAGAAATATGAATGGGGTTAAAATTCAAGGCTTCTGTTTCAGGTTTAAATTTTTGAGGAGAAGATAAGTTTGTGCTATAATTATAAGTCAGCGAGGATGATTGATGAATTTTATCTATAGAGTACATGCCATTGAAAGAATGTTCCAAAGAGAGATCAGCGAAGAAGCGGTTGAGCAAATTGTCGTAAAAGGCAAAGTGATAGAATCCTACGAGAACGACAAACCCTATCCCTCTTTTTTGGCATTAGGATTTCATCGTGACAGGGCGATACATATCGTCTATGCAAAAGATGAAAATAGCGATATTATCATTATTACAGCCTATGAACCAAGCCCTGAAAAGTGGGAAAAAGATATGAAAACGAGGAGAGTATAGATGAAATGTATGATTTGTAAACATGGTGATACCCGGCAAGGTACAACCACCATCACTCTAGAGAAGAATGACTCTACCATTGTTTTTCGGGAAGTGCCGGCAATGGTTTGTGATAATTGCGGCGAAGCGTATGTAGAGGCAGAAATCACAAGGGAACTTTTGTATCAAGCTGCTGAGATTATCAAAAGTGGCGCAAAAGTCGATATCCGAAACTATCAACTCAATGCGGCTTGACTCTTTTTTGCTTCTTTTTATAATACGCTACTACCAATAACCCTGCCCCAACCAGTCCGAAGATTACTACTATCGACCCGATAATCACCTCCATCCCGACAGGCTGTGACATATCAAACATCGACTACCTCAGCGCATCGATCACAGAGCTGATCTTCTGCCTCTGCGGTAAATCGCCAGCACCTAGGACACTTATACGCAGTAGCTTTATGCACACTGAAGTTTTTTCCATCTGCCTCAAAGCTGGCAAGCTCTTCGCCGTCCGATGCAGGCTTAACCGCAGAGACCACGAACCAGTCTTCCAGGTCCTTGCTGCCAGAAAGGGTAAACTCCTCCACTGCTCCGGCTATCTCCAGCTCCAGCGTGGATTTAATGACTTTCTCTTTTTTGAGCTTGTCTACCTCTTCATAGAAGGCTTCTCTCGCCGTTGTCAAAAAGCTATCGTCGAACCCCTCAGAGACTTCAGGAACTGCTTCGTAGACCAAGTCAAATACACTCTCCATATCCCCCTTGAAGATCGCAGGAGCATAGTCAAGTATTTCATCAGCCGTATAGGTCAATACAGGTGCTATCAATCCCAGCATACTTTTTGAGATCACTGCCATAGCAGACTGAGCCGATCTCCTGCTCTGACTATCGACGGCATCACAATAGAGCCTGTCTTTACAGATATCCATATAGATACCTGAGAGTTCGTTGGTTATGAAATGATTGAGTGTCGAAAAAGCACGCAGAAAATCATTCTCATCAAAACTCTCTTTGGCTGAAGCAAATACCTTTGAAGCTTTACGCAATATCCACCTATCCAATTCGCCATACACATCAGGAGCGACGACAGCATCGAGATCATCCACATTGGCAAGCAGGAACCTGAAAGTATTTCTGATCTTTCGGTACTGCTCTGCGGTCTGCTTGAGAATCCCGTCAGAGATCTTCAAATCACTCTGATAATCACTCAACGCCACCCAGAGACGAAGTATCTCAGAGCCATACTGCTTGATTACCTTATCCGGAGCGATGACATTCCCTTTGGATTTACTCATCTTCTCACCTTTGTCATCGACGGTAAATCCATGGGTGATGAGTGATTGATAAGGAGAGATTTGATTGATCGCCGAGCTTAGCAGCAGCGAAGACTGGAACCACCCTCTATGCTGGTCGCTTCCCTCGATATAGAGTGATGCCGGATAGGCACCTGCATCATAATTACGGCTTTTGAGCACAGAGTTCCAAGTCGACCCGGAATCGAACCAGACATCAAGAATATCATCAATCTTCTCCAACTCTTCTGCTTTGTAGCCGGAACCGGGATAGAGCAGCTGTGAAATCTCCATATCATACCAGGCATCTGCTCCAAACTGATCAAAGATCATCGCCACAAAGTTCAGTACCTTTTCATCAAAAACCACCTTCTTGGTACTCTTGACTCTAAAAAATGCAATAGGCACACCCCAGCTTCGCTGACGGGAGATACACCAGTCCGGCCGCCCCTCGATCATCGGCTTGAGGCGGTTTTTGGAACTTTCAGGATAGAAATCTACCTCTTCGATAGCATCCAATGCGATATTTCTCAGACTCTTTTTGGAACCTTCAGGTGCATCATCAATCGAGATAAACCACTGATTTGTCGCACGGTAGATCAAAGGCTTTTTTGTTCTCCAGCAGTGTGGATAGGAGTGAATAAATTTGCCGACTTTGAGAAGATTGTCACCCAAAAGCTCAAGAATAGGCTCATTGGCTTTGAAGATATGCATCCCTACAAACTCCTCAGGTGTCGGCAAAAGGTTGAGTCCCGCAACAGACTCATCAAAACACCCTCTCTCATCAACCGGCATCACTACTTCAAGACCATATTTGAGACCAACACGATAATCATCTTCACCGTGGCCTGGAGCGGTATGGACGCATCCTGTACCGCCATCCATCAATACATGTTCGCCCAATACAAGGGTAGAACTTCGCCCATTGAGAGGGTTGATCGCAAGGAGATTTTCCATCTCTGTCGCTGCGATCTTGCGTGAAGCATGACCGCTTACGACACCCTCTTCTATCATCGCATCATAACGAGCCTCTGCGACGATATGTCCATCATCTGTGAGAACATACATCTCTTCGGGATTGAGAGAGATACCTGTATTGGCAGGGAGTGTCCAGGGTGTCGTCGTCCAGATCACTACCCCTGCATTGCCCTCGATACCCAGCCTCTCTTTTGCAAGATCACTGAGCTCGAAGTTGACATAGAGAGAGTAATCTTCTTTATCCTCATACTCTACCTCTGCATCAGCCAAAGCAGTTCTGGCAGCCCAAGACCAAAAGATCGGTTTGTGCCGCTCGACAAGCAGCCCTTTTTTTGCTACCTCACAGAGTGTACGATAGATATTGGCTTCAAACCTGAAATCCATCGTAACATAGGGGTGATCCCAGTCTGCGATAACCCCCAGAGACTTGAAGCCCCCCTTTTGGATATCAACAAATTTTGCCGCATGCCGGCGACACAACTCCCTAAACTGCGCTGTAGGCATCGCCTCTTTTTTGCTTTTGCCCAGCTTCTCTTCTACCTTCTGCTCGATAGGAAGCCCATGGCAATCCCAGCCCGGAGTCATGCGTACGGCTTTTCCCTGAAAATAGTTATATTTAAGGATAATATCCTTGAGAATTTTGTTAAGTGCATGACCGATATGAATATCGCCATTGGCATAAGGAGGCCCATCATGAAGCGTGAAGAGTTCTGCGCTCTTTCGCTTCTCTTTCATCTGCTCATAGATCCCCTCATCAAACCACTCTTTATAGCGTTTTGGTTCATTCTGCGGCAGATTTCCCCGCATCGGAAAATCAGTTTTTGGAAGTAGTAGTGTCTCTTTGAAATCCATCGATATAGTCCCTGTATCAGTTATTAAAATGGTAGCGATTATAGCCAAAAATCTATTAGTATTTCGTTATAATACTTATTGCTGCTCTACAAAATAGGAGTTTATCTATGTCCATAGCCCTTGTTTATATCGATCACTCCCTCTATCAAAACAGTGCTCTCACGCTTGCCTTGCAACGCAAGCTTGAAGCAAAGAATAAATCTCTCAAAGCGATACACTACCTGAAATATAATGATGCAACACTGATAAATTCTTTACAGAATATCCTCCAAAGTGTCCCCCAAAGCATCTCCAACAAAACCCGGGAATTTTGTATCGCAGCCTCTGCAGAAGCCTATCCTCTTGTCAGCAGAATAGTTGCTACGCTCAGCGGTGATGACTTGATTGCTACAGGCAGCACCCTCCATCCGGCCAGTGCAATACGGGTAGAAAACAACAGCTACCTTCTCCGTCTCAACGATACTATCTGCAACGTACTTCTTTTAAGGAGTGATGATAAGCTCCCTGAGGTACTTCTCGAAACGGGGGAAGAGTTTACAACCTGGCAACTCTTTGGAAACAGAGACTACCTGCATGCGCTCCGGCAGCACGCACGCGACAGCCAGTATCACTTTGAATATTTCCAGGTAATCGATGACTGGTATGAGATCTGCACACAGGCCACTTATCCGATGGAGAAGTTTCTAACCATCTCTCCTGACAGTGATCTGATCCTCTTCCCGTCAAAGAACATATTTGATACATGTATTAAGGTTTTGGAGTATAAAGGAAAAACGATTACATTTGCTGAGAGCTGTACGGGTGGACTGATCGCATCATCATTTACTGCCAGATCCGGTTCATCAACTATACTTATGGGTTCTGTCGTCTCTTATGCCAATGGGATCAAGCATCAATGGCTCAATGTCGATAATGACATACTGGAAAATCACGGAGCAGTCAGTCAGGAGTGTGTCTCTGAGATGGCGAAAGGTGCAAGGAGGCTGGCCAAAAGTGATATTGCCCTGGCAACGAGCGGTATTGCAGGCCCGACAGGAGGCACTCTCCTTAAGCCTGTCGGGACAGTCTACATCGCGGCATCCAACAGCAAAGAGACGAGAGTCAAACATCTACTGCTCAAAGGCGACAGAAACTACATCCAACATCAGGCTGTGATGCACTCGATCAGGCAAATGATATTGCTCGAAAAAAAGAATTTTGAAGAATTTTTCAGAAATGCTTGACAAACAAGAATTTCTCCGCTATAATTCTGCCCACTTAAAGCAGATATGCCTTAAGAGATGTGACCTGTTAGCTCAGTTGGTAGAGCAATTCCCTTTTAAGGAATGGGCCCTAGGTTCGAATCCTAGACGGGTCACCACTATAAAATAATCATGACTGTTTGGACTAGATGACCCTTTCATCTAGTGGCCAAGGATGTTGCGTTTTCAACGCAGACACAGAGGTTCAAATCCTCTAAGGGTCGCCAAATTTTATACCAAATCGTCTTTAGCAGACGGCTCACGAAACTTGTTTCGTCAGTAGAAGATTTTATGGTCGCTTAGCTCAGTTGGTAGAGCGCTACCCTTACAAGGTAGATGTCACAAGTTCGAGTCTTGTAGCGACCACCATTTCAACTCATTGCCTTCAAAGCAAAAAGTTGTATAATTACATTTCAACTACAATCTTTGTAGTCTCAGGTGCGGTGGTAGTTCAGTTGGTTAGAATACCTGCCTGTCACGCAGGGGGTCGCGAGTTCGAGTCTCGTCCACCGCGCCACTTTTTTATAATCCTCAATTCAATCATTTAAATTCTTTTAAATTTACCATTAAGTCTTTTTTGATAGCATTCTCGTAAACAGTAAATAGATTTTTGTATTTCTTTTTTGTCATAGTTACTGCTATCAGGGAATAATTTGATTGATTTTACTGGCATCTCTCAAGCGTTTTAGAGAGGCTCTCTTTTGAGAACCAAAGTGGTAAGAGATGGAGACTCCAGTCCTTAGCAAATCATATCCGTATAATTTCTCCCAACTCACTCCGGCTGAAAGATTAAGATGATCATTAATGGCATAGCCTAGCTGCAAACTTGCTTTGATCGTTACACCCCTCTCATCATAACCCTCTTGTATAGATGAATAGAGAGGATTTGGTGCGATAGGAAACTGCTCTGTATCATCTACTGTAAATGCTTGATATCCCAATGCCCCCTGAAATCGATAATAACCATTCTCACCAATATAGTTACCAACATCTACTACCATCGAACCAAGCCAAAAGTTCTGTGGAGAGAAATATCCTCCATGTCCATAAGTAAAAAGATTACTATTGGTATCAAAAGAGTCATAGACTACTACTGCACCAAAGTCCAAAAAAGCATATTGAGCTGTTGCTGTATGATAGGTTGCTGTTGCAACAGCCTTTTTTTCACTGTTTTCAATAATGTTTTCACCATATATTTTGGGATAATAAAAAAGATCTAGCGTATAGGTAGTATCTCCATCCAGACTCAATCCCATAGTAACCCCCTGCTTGAGTACGCGTCCCCAATCATATCTCTTGCCATCCAAATCTGTCGATTGCCCTGCATATGATAGAAATGATTGTTTTATCCCTTGCTGTTCCAGTGCAGCATGCAGATCCCATTTTTCCCAACGGTAGTGAGTATATAGCTTGCCTGTCAACTGCGGCGAAAGATTAAAACCAATAGGAGTAAATCCTATTTCAGCTTCGATAGATCTACTCTTGAAACCCACAACTCCTTCAAAACTATCTGCTTGACTGATATGGTAAGGTTCGGCTATTTGACCAAAACCAAATGCCTTATAATTTGCACTTCCCAATATCCCATTGGATAGGCGCAGAAGATCAAAGTCTCCATACAGATAATAACCATCAGGAGAGAGATAATCTATATCTAGAGGTAATGAAGTAACTTCAAGATACTCTTTGCCCTCTGTACCTTTGTTGCGATAATAAGATAGACCCCCTGCAGTCTGTGTTGTAGAGCTTGGATATTTTGTACTTTTATTGATAGATCTTATCTGGGTTTCATACTCTGAAGAGTTTCCCCTCTCCACTAAAATATCTTTTGCCTTGCGAGATTCTCCCATGTCTCTATACAATAAGGATATCTGCTCTGCATACTCACCATAGTCTGTAATATCTCTCAGCACTTCATCTGCTCGCTCATCATTGTTTGCCTTATGGGCACTGAGTGCCAAAGCATAGATGTCATCTACCTTGCTTTTCATATTTTGTTTAACAACATACTCAAAAAACTCTTCTGCTGTCTCATATTTGTTATCATGATAGGCACACCAGCCACCTATACGATTGATATTTATATCCTTATAGATATTACTCAATTTTTTGGCATAGGTGTAGCACCTTGAATAGGCCTTATTCTTGCTGTAGTCAATCAACCGAGCTATATCATTATGTTGTTTTTTTTGCGCTGAGTGAGAGTATGCAACTTTGCCTTGATCTCCTTTAGGGCTTTGCACTCCCTGCCTATCTTTAAGGAGAGCATAGTACTTCATAGCTTTGCTACTGTTTTTCTCTTTCATATAGTTTGAGATCAGAATTTTTAGGTACTTGTCTTTTGGCTCTTTAGCATAAAGTTCTTTAGCCAATACTATAGATTTAGCACTGTTGTGCAATCTATCATAGCTATACATTTGACCCTCTATGCAGGCATCAGAGCTTTCTGATTCATAACATTTCTTGAAATAGTTCAAAGCCTTTTGCGGATCATTATCTAAACTCTTCCATCCAAGTTCAAGAGCACGATAATATATGATTTTTTGTGAAAACTTCTCTATATCTTCCGATTCACTCCTGTATGGCTTCAAAATATTGAGTGCCTCTGCATAATCCTTGGATTCCAGTGCATAGGCAGAGAGTGCCAATAGATTGCCGATCAACAGCTCCTTCTCTTTTTGATTTTGTTTATTCATAGAAAGAATGAGTTTGGAAGATGCATCATACCTTTTTTGCCTATTGAGTTCAAGTGCATTCATATAGTTGAGTTTATCATTTAGCACAGATCTCTTGGCAGGGAAGAGTTCGGCTTTTGCTATGAACTCTTTGGCTAGCACAAAGTTACTCTTTTTGATTAGTAAATCTATATAAGCAACAATACCATCTTGGTAGATTTCCTCTACTTTTGGATCATGGCTGTAGGGTTTTAATACTTCTATGCTCTCTTGATAATTACCCAGTTTTGAGAGTGCCAAAGCATAGGCTTTGGCATGCTCTAGACTCTTTTTCTCTCTATAGTTTGCATAGAAAATATCAAGAGCCTTACTATAGTTTTTCTGCTCATATGCACGGTAGCCTATATAAAGCGGCATCTGCTTTCCCACAATATTTTTTTTAGGTGTATTGGTTAAATTAACAAGATTATAAGTAATATTTTCATCTTTAAATTTCTCTATTGTTGGGGCAAGATCTGCAAAATCTTCAATATCATTACAACGAAGCGAGAGTCTATCTCTGAGTGTTGCTATATGACATGAAAAATCTTTTTCTGCAAGCTCATCAGCTCTTTTTTCCAAAACATTCCTGTAGTTATTTTTGGCTTGAAGCACTTCAAAGGTAAAGTGTATCTTCTCTGTAGAGTCTGCTGAAAAAAGCAGAGATGTCAAACTAAAGAGTAGTAAAAAGGTAAAGTGTATAGGCATAATAGTTATCCTTGTCTTCTCGTATCATATTTTTTAGTTTTTTAGCAAAAAGAGGTTTAGACAAAAGCATATCATAGATAGCAAGGTGTCCATAGCAGAAATCATAGAGAGAGATAGAGCCTTTTTGGAGTGCTACTGTGCCCAATGGCACTAATCCCCCTCTCATCATATCGACATAATTTTTGTAGCTCTGCAATAGATCTGTTTTGGTAGGCATAGTACTTTGCATAATGTTGAGAGGAATGCGTATGGCATCATAGCCAAAGCTCATAGTTTTAGCAGGTTTTGCAGTCAAGTTTTCATCTATAGAGATCCAGTCAGAGTGGAGCTTTAGAGAACTAAATACTGCATTATGAAGAAGCCACTCTCCATCTCTAGACAATCTCCTCCATGGTCCTGCAGAATCTACCGTCGAAAAAGCTTCAAAGATATCAAAACGATAATAGGATGGGTTTAGAATAAGATGGTCTCTCTTCTTGAAACCCTCTTTACCAGGCAGCAGGAACAACTTCTCTTTGTACTTTATGATCAGATGCTCTTTGATCGCGCCCATAAGAGAAAGTGCCTCTGCTTTGAGCTGATCATCTCCTCTTTTTTGAGCCATCAACAGAAGGTCATAAGCTATCCAGATATCACCATCGGTGGCATTGTTGTGATCTAGAATACCCCAACGCTTATCACTGTCCTCTCCCCACTTCCAGCTGATCAAGCCATAACGATTCTTGACAAGATTATGTTGATACCAATCATATACTTTGTCGAAAGTCTTATGGTCGTTAAATTTATAGGCAAAATAGAGTGTATATCCTATAGCTTCAGAGTGTGTAATATTACCATTTTTTTTATCAATGACCCGACCATCATCTTGAATAAAACGGCTTTTGTACTCATCCCAATCTGAATAAAGAGATATAGATAACAGCATGATCAGCAGTAGTTTATTCAGCATCTTTATGATGATCCTCTTTGAATCTCAATAAATATTGTCTTATCAAATAGGTAATCATCAAAAGAATCAAAAATGCTACTGACATATAGAGCAGTGGATTACTACCGATCATTAAACTCATTGTATTGATCCAATTAAGATCTGAAAGTATATATTTATCCTTGACATCAAATGACCTGGCAATTTCACTACGGTAGTCATATATGAGCAGATCCCCTTTGATCTTGCCTCTGTTATGTTGCTGAAGCAGAGAGAATAGACCCTCATCCAGACAATGATTGCTTTCTGCCATTGCCATTACTATAGTCTTCTTCTTGTCATAAGGTGATCGTGCCATCTGAAAAATAAGATTACTATCTGTAGATTTATCTTCACTTATCTTTTGAGTAAAGAGATATTTTTTGTTTCTTGATTCATCTAATATTCCTTTATGTTCAACAAAATTTTCAACAAAAGGGTATTGTTTAGTCAGAGTCTCTTCATTGAGTGTTACCGGAGCATCTTGACTGATATCTCTCATCAATCTGTTATTAATTGTTCCAAAAGCTATAATCTGAGATGCTTTTGTCTGTAAATCCAATGTTTCTGATATGTTTAGATAGTAAGGGTAGGAATCGATCTGCTGAGTCAGATAGAAGATGAAGTTCATCGAAGCCGCAATCGTTAAATAGTCTTTATTTGTGAGTAAAACTGTAGTCTGTTGCAGATCTGGATAGATAGAATATGGATAAGCCGAATTTGCAATCAGCTGCATATAAGGCATCTCAACCCATTTTTCTGCCTTAGGAATCACAAAATAGGAGTCATCCAAAACGGTTGCCACAAGATTTTCTGTGTTAAATATTTCACAATGATTCTTTTTTTCCGGAATAAGAGAAAAATCAAACCGTAACCTATTAAATCCTTGTCCTATCAAATATGCAGGCATATCAATAAGAGAATCCCAATCAAAAAGTTTATTTGCTTCTACATTAATCTCGCTCTCTTTAGCATTACTTTTGATATCAATTTGTTTTGCAAAATTTTCATTGAGATAAATATTGGCAACAGAATCATGATGTATCACTGTAGGAAAAATATAGTGAAGATTAAGTTTTATTTTATCCTTGCTATCAAAATAGTTATCAGGATAAACTTTGAAATCCAAGGTGATTTTAGGGGGGAACTGACCTTTTAGAAGTTTTGTTTTGTAACCCAGTTCCTTAAAATAGATCTTTTTATTCAAGGGGACAAACTTTTTAGCTGTATAGGGAAGTGCTGGTGAGGGTACCGTCGTTTGGTTAATATCTAAACCTACTCTCGTATATAGAAGTAAATCACTTTTGTAGAGTGCTGCTATCGACTGTTCTATTTTCTCAGCATCTGTAGGTGCTATTACAACAATCGCATTTTGTACACTATAGGGATTTTGGATGATATTGATATCATGTGAAATCTTTTCATCTATAAACAATACACCATTCATATGGTGTTCACGATGATAAGAGGATACTCTGTAGAGCTTCTGGATGAATTCACCACTCAAACTATAATCAAAAAGATACAATTGATCTATATCACCGTGAAAAGCCTCATTCTCATCTGAACTATGCCCTCCAATAGTGAACTCATTTTGTATCTCAGAAGAGATACTGACACCCCCTACCTGCTCAAGCTGTTGTTTTTTTCCATCAATATAGAGTTGATTGTCTTCTATGTTCTCATTTGAAACGATAGCAGTTATATGGTGCCATTTGTCATCTCTCAAGGTGATACCTGCCTGCATACGAGTAGTGCCATTATTTGCAAATCCTATACTATCATCAGCAAGGATCAATGCATATTTGTCTGTACCAAAAAGAAATTTATCGCCCTCTTGTTCATCAGAACGCATCCAAAAAGCTATCGTTCTTTTCTTGGGTTCTTTGGAGTTATATTCAGGAAGCTTAAGTTGTCCACCATCAAAATGCAGATATCCTCCAGATAGATCATCACTGTTTTTAACAGTAACCCCCTCTTCGCTATACCCACTCTTGTTGCAATCGTCTCGGTTAAAGTGAAGTGCTAGGGCAGGTTTATTGTCAAAAATATAAAAGTCATCCAACTCTTTCAATAACTTCCGTGCCTTTTCTTTGGGTGCTATGATAGCGTTATGTGTACTCTTGTCAATACCAGAAGAAGCTTTGATCCTCTCGACTCTATATTTTAAATGTTTTGATGCTACAGCAGTAAAAAGTGCATAATTTTTAAGTACTTTATTACTCGTATCACTTATGACAAAATTTAGAGGAGTTACAGCATACTGTTTTTGATCAAAGAGTGCTGTTTTAAACGATGATATCTCCTCACGAACAGGCTTAGGACGAATTAAAAAATCAATATAACTCTCTTTGAGATCTATATCAGTCCATAGTTGATTGGATGCTGGATCTTCACATTGTAAGGCATAATGCTGTATCGCTTGAAAAGTCAATTGATTATACCCTCCAAAAAGAAGTGGATCTATCTCAAACTTGACACCAACTTTGGTATTATCAAAAAGCTTAAACTGATCAATAATAATATCATTTAAAAGAATAGTTCCAGAAGAGTGATTTTTTAGCATCAAAAGAGAAGATCTATATTTGATATAGCCAGAAACATCCAAAAGTTCCCAGTTGTTTGGGATCGGTAGATCAATATTCAATCTCCCATCAGTACCATTCAATCTTTTTGATACACTGTTTGTATCAAGATAGTTTAAATGGACCCTGATTCGCTGTGTTCCATCACTATTATCAAATTTTTCAACTGCTTGGAAATTGCCTGCATTGAGCGTCACAAAGAGACTCAACAGTAGTAGAACCTTGTATATATATTGTTGCATTTCTAACCTTTTAATTTAATTTTCTTTTAAAGAAGCCAAAAGTCATCAGAAATGACTCCCTGAATCTGGCATTCTTAACACTCTGTTTTATGATATACCTTAAACTCTCCATCGGTGTCATCACGGGCTTCTTCTCTTCATGTACTCCCCAATTTGTCGTATTTCCATAAATAAGATGTATTAACTTTTGTCTAATTTTAAGGCTGTGTGCAATATTATCAAAGACAAATATATAATCACTCCCCCACCCAAATGATCGTAAAAATGTTGAAGGGATACTAAAAAGTTTATCTTCAATATCATGTATCTCTATCTCCAGAGATGAGGATCCCCTTAACAGTTCTTCTGTCATCACATCGGTTAAGGGTCTTAGCCCAATTCCATCCTCGCTAATATCATCAATTATCCCTGGCAATGCTACACCGTCAGCATATACAGTCACTTCTCTATCTAAGGGAATTCTAATATTCTTTCGGCTCTCTTTTTTTTCACTTGTAACCCCGATCGCTGCTACAATCAGTACTAAATTCAATACATTCCACACCACTGTAGCAAGAATCACTTCATAAGATGACGGATAATATATCAAGCGAAAGGCTGCCGCCACAAAACCAAGTATAACAAAGACAAAAACAACAACAAAGACAACACCTAGCTCTGAAACATGTTCTTCGGTCATATTGTGGCCCTTGGGTGTTACTTTAAAAGTTGGATTTCGAGGGTTCCAAAGTGTAGAGATGATCGCAGGAAGCGTAAAAAAGGAGAGTACTGTCTCGTAAAGTTCACTAAAGAATGGATTTCGAACTTTGGCATAGAGGAAGTAAGACATGGAGATCGCCATGATCATATGGGGTACGACATACGCCAATACTTCGATCCCGTTTGCATTATAAACTTTCAAACCAAAAAATAGATAGAAGAGAGGCGCAATAAAAAATATAATACGAGAGTAGGCAAAAAACCAAAAAAAACTAGCACTCGTATAGCTAATTTTTTGGAACCATTTGAGCTTTTTGGAGAGAAAAGGATTTTTGAGTAAAAATATTTGAACCATTCCCTGTGTCCATCGAACTCGTTGCAAAACAAGTGCATCGAAACTTTCAGCCTGGAGTCCCCGCACCATGGGCTCATCTATATAGGCACTTCTGTATCCCCTGTCATGGAGCTTGATAGCTGTTTCAGCATCTTCCGTGATCGTCTCCCCTGCAATACCGCCAAGTTCATCAATATATTGACGCTTCAACACGGCGGCTGAACCGCAAAAAAATGCACTCTCCCAAAAATCATGTCCATTTTGAATATATTTGTAAAACATATCATTTTCACCGAGTGTAATTCCTGTAGTTCTGAGATTTCTCTCTATGGGGTCAGCGTTGTAAAAGGCGTGTGGAGTCTGCACTAAAAACATCTTTTCGTCTTTGAGGAACCACCCTACAGTTCGCTGCAAAAATTGTCTTGCCGGGATATGGTCTGTGTCGAGGATGAGTATCAAATCCCCGCTAATGTGAGCCAATGCAGAATTAAGATTGCCTGCTTTTGCATCTTCATTTCTCTCTCTAGTTAGATAGGTAGCGCCTACTTCAGCACAAAACTCTTGCAGATTTTCTCGTCTCTCTTTGGCTTCTTTGGCTTTCGCAGGATCCTTGTCATTGCATTTTTGATCCGTACCACCGTCATCAAGCACATAAACATTAAATTTATGATCTGGATAGTAAAAATCCAATGATGCTAATACGGTATCTTGTATCATTTTTTCTGGTTCGTTATATGTAGGAATAAGCACATCTACCGTAGGGTACTCCTCTATATCATAAGCAGAGAGATCTACCGGCTTGCGTTTCAGAAGCGATAAAGAGGTGAAGATGCCCATAAGATAAATTATGATTGCAAACACTTCAGCAGAGTAGAGGAGCAGTGAACCGATAAAATCAAAAAAACCCTCATAGGTCAATGATGAAAAGGTTCTCCAGTAGAGATATCGCAATACAACAACGATACCTAATATTTTTGCAAACAGCGTAATATATGGATTAAGGTGCTTAAACTGAAAGATGATAAACATAAAAAGCACTGCACCATAGCCAATGGTGAATTGTATACTGATTTTATACTGTGAACTAATAAGGATATAAAACGACAATGCCATTAATAAAAAAGTAAAATATCTCAACACATTATTGTGATATAGCAAATCCACACTTCTACTGGCAAACATTTGTAAATCCTAGAAAAATTCTTTCTTCAATAAAGCAATCCCATGTCACAGACCTGTGAATTTTGACTTATCTCTTGCGATATATTTTGATTTTATTTTTTAGTAGTATATCATGTAATTGTCATCGAATTGTTATACGTTGGATTTTCGCCCCCTAAAATATTTCATATTTTCTTCTAGTGCTAACAAGGACATTGAATCTTATTCGGGAATAATTGCCCAACCCTTATGATTAAATATATTATCGATCTAATAATAATTAAGAGTTATATCAAGGCGGTAAATTTATGGTGCTATTAAAGCTTATACTATGATAGATTGTCCGGACAAGGCAGAAAACCACATTCCAAAAAGCACCTATGGTATTCACCAGGGCAATCAAGATAGATTTATAATAAGAGTGTAATATATCATATCACAAAAATAAGGGACAATGATGAAAAACAGAAAGATTATCGATCCAAAAGAGTCAAAGGTTTATCTCATAGGAAGCGGTATCGCTTCTTTAGCCAGTGCCGTCTATCTGATCAAAGATGCCGGGGTACCGGGTGAAAATATACATATTCTGGAAAAGGATAACATCGCCGGTGGTGCTCTGGATGGTGCGGGAGATCCAGAAAAAGGTTTTGTAGTGCGTGGGGGACGAATGCATGAGATGCATTATGAGTGCTACTGGGAACTGCTCTCACATATCCCCTCACTCGAAGATCCAAATGTTTCTGTACGCGATGAATCTTATGAATTCAATGAACGATTTG
>JAYEOH010000013.1:0-6409 GCA_034722775.1 Campylobacterota bacterium
GTACAGCCTTATGATATCCCGGCTGGTGCAGGGACTTTTCATCCGGCGACACTGCTGAGAAGCCTCGATAGCAAACCGTGGAGCGCAGCCTATGTCGCACCGAGCAGGAGACCGACAGATGGGCGTTATGGTGAAAATCCCAATCGTTTGGGCGCCTATTATCAGTTTCAGGCAGTGATCAAGCCAAGTCCGGATAATATCCAGGAACTTTATCTTAAGTCTTTGGAATATCTCGGGCTGAATCTCCAGGAGCATGATATTCGTTTTGTTGAAGACAACTGGGAGTCTCCTACACTGGGTGCCTGGGGCTTGGGCTGGGAAGTGTGGCTGGATGGTATGGAAGTGACACAGTTCACCTATTTTCAACAGGTTGGAGGGATCGCCTGTGATCCAGTTGCCGTGGAGATCACTTATGGGACAGAGCGGCTGGCGATGTATCTGCAGGGGGTAGAATCAGTCTTTGACCTTGTCTGGAATCGACAAGGTGACACTGTGACGACTTATGCAGATGTACACAAAGAGAGCGAGTATGAGTTTTCCAAATACCACTTTGAAGTAGCAAATGTGGAAAAACTTTTTGCGCATTTTGAAGATGCGAGTGAAGAGTGCCGCAGTTGCCTGGATGCAGGATTGCCTCTGCCGGCGTATGACCAATGCATGCTTGCTTCTCATACTTTCAATGTACTTGATGCCCGCAAAGCGATTTCTCAGGCGCAGCGGCAGAACTATATATTGAAAATCCGTGACCTCTCCAAAGGGTGTGCAGAGCTATATAAGGCACAGGAGCTTGAGCGCAATCACAGAGTTGCGGCGAAATAAGGTCGCGTAGGGTCGGTTCACCGACCAAAAAATTGGCTTATGTTTCAATTGTGGTCGATAAATCGACCCTACAGATAAAGGGGGTGCATGTATGATATTGCAAGAGATATATGATTTTCTAAATGAAGTTAGTCCTTTTGAGCTCCAGGAAAAATGGGATAACAGCGGGTTGCAGATCGGAGAAATGTCCAGAGAAATCAGTCAGATTGTAGTGAGTCTGGACATTGATAAGGCGCTGATTGAAGAGAGTGATGAGGGAGTGCTTTTTGTCACGCATCACCCTTTGATATTTGGTGGGTTAAGTGCTTTGGATTTTTCCCGATATCCGGCGAAACTCATCGAGATAATGATCCAAAAAAAACAGTCACTGATCGCAATGCACACCAATTTTGACCAAACACATCTCAATCGTTATGTTTTTGAAAAAATTCTTGGATTTAAAATGACACAGCAGGAAGCTTTCTCTTGTACAGCAGAGGGGTTTTGGAGAAAGGAGGAACTGCTGCACCATATTCAGGATCGATTGGACTTGCCGACGCTGAAGATTGTGGCTCCCAAAGAGGAGATACGAAGTGTTACGCTCACGACAGGAGCGGGGGCTTCCCTGATGGATAGTGTGATGAGTGACTGCTTCCTGACGGGGGATATCAAGTATCATGATGCGATGAAAGCCAAGGCTCAAAATTTGATGCTTGTAGAGATCGGCCACTATGAGAGTGAGCAGTTTTTTGCAGAGGTTTTGCTCGAAGAGTTGAAAGTTTTACCTCTTTTGGCTATAATCACAAATTCTAAAAACCCATTCGAAATGGAAAGGGTACCCTCCAATAAGGATAAAGATTGAACAAACATATACAAGAGTTGGCAGAGCTCTCCTCCACTGACAAAAAGATAGATAGCTATCAGCCGCAGATCGATGCCGCAGACAAAAAGATCGCCAAAGCAGAAAAAAAACTGGCAGAAGCAGAGGGAAATGTTGACAAGCTCAACACTCTCATCGCTGACAATGAGCAAAAAGTTGCCTCCTATGAGGAGCAGTTGAAGATTCTGGGCGAACAGCTTGCAGGCAATGTCAAAAAATCAAAAGATATTTCAACAGAGAAAGAGATGAAAGCATTGGCTGTTGAAGAGGATATTGCCAAAGAGAAGATGACTTTTGCCAATGAAGAGATCGAAAGGCTCCAGACGGTCAATAGCAAGAAAGCAGAAGAGGGCAAAGAGGCAGAAGCTGCACTCGAAGCATTCAGTGAAGAGGTCGCGTCTGCAACGGCAGAGGCCAACAAAGAGAAGGCAGCAATTGAAAAGAGTAAAGTATCGCTTTTTTCCGAGAGAGAGAAGATAAGCAGAGAGATCGACCAAAAAGTATTGGCTTTTTATGAAAAGATCAGAATCTGGGCAGGCAATACGGCTGTTGTACCGGTCAAAAAACAGGCGTGTTACGGCTGCTATATGAAGCTCAATGACAAAACCTATGCAGATGTTATCAAGGGTGAAGAGATTACGACTTGTCCGCATTGCGGAAGAATCCTCTATATTGAGAGAGAAGCAGCTGAGGCCTGATTGAACCTCTTTGTCTTTTTTTATGCGATAGTGGCGGCACTATTGTATTTGGCAGCACTGCCTTTTTTGCTGCTCTACACTTTTAAAGAAAAATACTCCCAGTCAATACCGGCACGATTCTTTTTATGGAAAAATCCTCCGCTTTCGCGTGACGGGGTATGGATACACAGTTGCAGTTTTGGTGAGGCACGGGCGATACGTCCCTTGTTGAAGCACATTCCTCCTCACTTGTTACGCTTGACAACCACAACCTATACCGGCTTTGAAGAGATCCAAAAGCAGACAAAAGAGAGCAGATATTTACCTTATGAACTTTTACTCTTTTTCTGGATTAGGCCGCAAAAGATCCTCCTGGTGATGGAGGCCGAGTTGTGGTATCTTCTATTCTTTCTTGCCCGTCGCAGAGGAGCGAGAACCCTCTTGATCAATGCACGGATAAGTGAGCGCTCTTTTCCTAAATATCTGCGTCTCAAGTGGGTCTATCAGAGGATATTTTCTCAGATCGATGCCGTCTATGCACAGACGCAAGAGGACAAAGAGCGTTTGGAGCAGCTAGGTGCCCGCAATGTGATCATCAGTGGTAATATTAAATTTGCTGATATTGAGAAGCCTGCAGAAGTACTGAAAAAGCCGAAAGGTATCCTCGTCTGTGCCGGAAGCACACATGAGGGAGAAGAGCCTTTGATACTTGAAGCATTCAAAGCTTTGAAAAACAAACAGCCTGATGCCAAACTCATCATTGCACCGCGACACCCGGAGCGCTTTGAAAAAGTGAATGAACTGATTGCTCACTATACAGATCTTCAGAAGTGGACATATCAAAGGTATAGTTTTGATAGAGGGCTGGGGAGCGATATTACGCTTATCGATAGTCTTGGAGAGTTGATCAATCTTTATGCCCTCAGCGATGTGGTGATACTCGGCGGAGCATTTGAGCCGATCGGAGGGCACAATGCTGCCGAAGCAGCACAGTTTGGCTGCAAGATCATTTCAGGAGAGCACTACTTCAACCAAAAAGATATCTTTGCAGGGATAGAAGGTATTACGATCGTCAGGAAGGAAGCATTGGGAGAGGCACTGCAATACCCCAATCTTCTCTCGCAAAGCAGGATTAGAAGAGAGGCTGATCTCGCGCCGATCATTCGGGAGATCGAAGATGTTTTATAATACCAAATCAATAATGAAGCAATAAAAAGGAAAATAAATATGGAAAAAGCATATAAACTTCTGGCAAAACAGCAGGAGATATCCAATAATAAAGCAAAAGAACTGATCGATCGGGGTCTGGTTTATGTCGAAGACCGAAAGGTAAAGATCGCCAGGGCAGAGTTGCCAGATGATACCCGTTTTCGTGTCGAGGATGTAGCAGATGTCAAGATACTATACGAAGATGAGAATATCGTCGCGATCAACAAGCCGGCTCAGGTAGACAGTTATGACATTCAAGATGCTATTGAAGGAGCTGAGCTGCTGCATCGTCTTGATCGGGATACCAGTGGTGTGCTCTTATTGGGGCGCAACAGGGACTTCATCAATGATGCCATCAAAGAGTTCAAAGCCCGACGCGTCAAAAAAGAGTACGTAGCATGGGTGGAGGGTGTGATATATGAAGAGATCGAGATCGAAGCTCCGATACTGACGATCAAAAAAGGCAAAGCCTTCTCACGTATCGACGAACTCAGGGGAAAACCTGCCTACACCAAGGTCAAGCCGTTGGAGATTCAGGGGAAAAAGAGCAAAGTCGCCATAGAGATCAAGACAGGCAGAACCCACCAGATTCGAGTGCACCTTGCAAGTATAGGACACCCTGTCGTCGGAGATGAGCAGTATGGCAGCCGTACGCAGAGCAAGCGCATTCTGCTTCATTCTGCCAAGATGTCAATATTTTCTTATGCCTTTGAGGCACCTGAACCCAGGGATATTTTGAGGTACAAATAGGTTACTTCTATCGTTACTTCTATCGCTCGATTCGGGTTTAAGCCCGCATAGGGTAAAATCGCAGTCAATATTTTATAAAGAATAGAGAGAAAATAATGTTTGATACTTTAACTGACAGTTTTAAAAATGCCATTGGAAAGATTCGTTTTCACGATGATGAAAAGGCACTCAAGAAAGCGACTTTGGAGCTCAAAAAATCACTCCTGAAAGCAGATGTCCACCACAAAGTAGTCAAAGAGTTGATTACGGTTGTAGAGAAGGAGACCAAAGAGAGCGGTATCGGAAAAGATAATTTTCTCAGAGCGCTTCAGAGTGAGTTGACACGGATATTGACAGTCGAGGGCAATCAGGGCTTTGTATTTGCTTCCAAGCCTCCTACAGTGGTACTGATGATTGGTTTACAGGGGTCAGGAAAGACGACAACAACCGGGAAGCTGGCCTATTTCCTTAAGGAGCAGAAGAAAAAGAAGGTCCTGGTTGTCGCAGCTGACTTACAGAGATTGGCAGCCGTCGAACAGCTCAGACAGATCACTAGCCATATCGAGGTGGAGCTGGTTGCTGATGAGAATGCGACACCCGTTGAGATCGTCAAAACAGCATTGGCAAAAGCAGAAAAAGAGCTCTATGATGTCGTCCTGATTGATACTGCCGGCCGTTTGGCTATCGATGATGAGCTGATGGATGAGCTCGCCCAGATCAAAAAGGCTGCCGATCCTGATGAGCTCTTCTATGTTGCTGATGCGATGACGGGGCAGGACGCAGTAAGGACAGCACAGACTTTCAAGGAAAAGATCGGTATCTCGGGTGTGATCCTGAGTAAATTCGATGGAGACAGCAAGGGCGGTGTAGCACTGGGTCTGGCGCATCAGGCGGGTGTACCGCTTAGATTTATCGGTGCAGGTGAAAAGATGCCGGATCTTGAGCAGTTTCTTCCCGATAGAATCGTCAGTCGTTTGATGGGTGCAGGTGATATTGAGTCACTTGCCGAAAAGACGGCAGCAGTGATCGATGAGAAGCAGGCAAAACGCTTGACTCAAAAGATCAAAAAGGGACAGTTCAACTTCAATGATTTCGTCGAACAGATGGAGCAGATGAAGAAACTGGGCTCTATGAAGTCGCTGATGGGTATGATCCCCGGTATGGGTGCGATGGCAAAGCAGATCGGCGATATGGATTTCGACAACTCCGATGAGATCAATCGCATCAAAGCGCTGATCTCCTCTATGACCCCCAAAGAGAGAGAAAACCCGAGTCTTTTAACCAATAGCAGAAAGAGAAGGATATCCAAAGGAGCAGGTCTCGAGCAGCAGCAGGTCAACCGAATCCTCAAGCAGTTTAAAGGAGCCGCCAAGATGGCAAAGAAGCTCTCAGGCAAGGGCGGTATGAAGCAGATGCAGGATATGATGGCTCAGATGCCCGGTGGTGGCGGAGGTGGTGGCTTTCCTGGACTAAATCGTTAAATATCTTCCAGAGTTGGACCCTCGAATTCATTCGAGGTCATAGTATTTCAAAAACTTGAATGGTTATGCCTCGAACAAGTTCGAGTGTCCAAGGTCAATTATCTCTTCTGCTAATTTTTCAGGTAATATTACGGTAGTAATATCGAGGAGTTTTTATGCATAAAGGAATCAGGAAGATCGCGATCACAGGCGGTACCCATGGTAACGAATTGACAGGTGTCTATTTGATCAATAAATTCAAAACAGATCCTGCCATCGTCAAGAGAGAGGGTTTTGAAACTATCGTTATGCATACGAATAAAAAAGCGATCGAAAAATGCACGAGATATATAGATAATGACTTGAATAGAGCATTTGTTCAGGTAGATTTGGAAGATAGCAGTAAGAGCAGCTATGAAGATATTGCTGCAAAGCTGATCAATCAAACATTGGGGCCAAAAGGGGCAGATGAGCCTAATGCGGATTTCATAATCGATCTGCACTCCACGACTTCCAATATGGGACTCTCTATCGTGATAGATATAGGCAGCAAGCTTACCTGGCAGGCGGCGGCGTACTTGAAAGAGAAAGAGCCCAGGGTGACTATATTCAGATGGATGGGGGATACGGGTGATGCTCCTTTTGTGAACTCTATC
>JAYEOH010000014.1:0-6394 GCA_034722775.1 Campylobacterota bacterium
ATTGGAGATGACCTGTATCGCGATATTGTCAAGTCCGGTATAGATGTTCAGGTTGAGCTTAAAAATATCGTCTATGATTTACTCAAAAAGAGACAAAGTCAAACAGGCGACTATCAAAACTCATTGGACTTTGAAGCTGATAAAGCTTATTTCGAAAAAAGCTTAGAAGAAATAGAGAGAGGTAAAACTAAACTTTTAGATCAAGTGTCTTATCATCAAATTATGGATAAATTTAAAGACGAACTAAAAGAAAAATATGCAGATCATTAGAGGCGATAATTATCTAAGATCTCTGCAAAAAATAATGGATTTCATTGCCAAAGATAGTATTAATCGTGCATTTGAGTTTCAAGACAGTTTGGATAAACATATTGATTTTTTAGATGATATGCCCTACAAATGCAGACAATCTATTTACTTTGATGATGTTAATATTCGAGACTATATTTTTATGGGATATGCTATTCCTTATAAAGTAGATAAAAAGAATAATGCGATAAAGATAATAGGTATTCGCAAGTACCATAACTAAACACTTTACTCAGGAACCCGCAAATGTCCCAAGCAAGCAAAACCAAAGAGATCACCCTTCTCTTTGGTACTTTTATCATCGCAATTTGCGGTCTCGTATATGAACTGCTGGAGGGGACGATCTCCTCCTATCTGCTCGGCGACTCCATTTACCACTTTTCACTTGTCATTGGGCTTTTTATGAGTTCGATGGGAGTCGGAGCATGGTTGTCTCGTTTTATCGAGGAGCGGCTGGAGCGGACCTTTGTGCTGTTGCAGATGGCGATTGCGATGATGGGTGGCTTTTCTGCTCTGTTACTCTTTTATGCTTTTGCCTATATTCAAAACTACCAGGCCTTTCTCTATCTCATCACTATCTCACTCGGAACAATGCTCGGCGTGGAGATCCCTCTCATTATACGCATCCTCAAAGAGAGCTTTTCCCTCAAGACCAATATCTCCAATGTCTTTACTTTGGATTATATCGGAGCCTTGTTCGCTGCCCTGCTATTCCCCCTCGTCCTGGTGCCGCAGCTGGGGTTGATGCAGACGAGTTTTCTATTTGGACTGTTGAATCTCTTTGTGGGAGTGATGGCGTGGGTTATCTTTCGTGAGATATTGGGCAAAAAATATCTCGTGGCTATTGTCGCTATAGGTATTATCCTGATAACAGGACTGGTTCAATCCAATAAACTTATCAGCATCATCGAAAACAAGCTCTATCAACACAATATCATTTATAGTAAGCAAACTCCCTATCAAAAAATCATTGTCACTTCCCAAAAAGGGCGCATCCAGTTCTATATAAATGGTGCGATACAATTTGACAGTATCGACGAGTACCGCTACCACGAATCTCTCGTTCACCCCGTGATGCTCACTGCCAAAGCCCATGAAAAAGTTCTCATCATCGGCGGTGGAGACGGTATGGCACTGCGGGAAGTTCTCAAATACGATGATGTCGGTTCCGTAACACTCGTCGATCTCGACCCCGCCATCACAAAACTGTTTAAAGAAAATGATACACTCAGCCAACTCAACCATCATGCTTATGAAAGTAAAAAAGTCACCGTCATCAACCGTGATGCCTGGAAGTTCATCGAAGAGAGCAATGAACTCTATGATGTTATCATCATCGACCTCCCCGATCCCAATAATCTCTCGCTGGGCAGACTCTATTCAGAAACCTTCTACAGATTGGTTGACTCTCACCTCTCACGAGCCGGTGCGATGGTGACACAATCCACTTCACCGATGTTTTCACACAAAGCCTTCTGGTGTATCGAGAAAACTATAAAGAGTTCAGGACTCCAAACTCTTCCATATCATACTTATATCCCAAGCTTCGGAGAGTGGGGCTTCATCATTGGCTCAAAGATTTCTATAAAAATGAAACCTATTGATCCCCGTATAGATCTCCGCTACCTCAACAATGCAGTCATTAAAAAGATGCGGCTCTTTCCTCTTGACATCGCCAAAGTTGAAGTCGAGAGCAACCGGCTCAGCGCACATAAACTCATCTATTACTACGATGAGGGATGGGACCGGTGGTATGATCGATAGTTATTCTACCCCATGCTTTGTTATGGAGCAGCCCAAACTTGAAAGCAACTTAGCCAAACTGGGCTATCTCCAGGATCAGACAGGAGTCAAGATCCTTCTTACTCTCAAGTGCTTTAACAATAGAGAAGGACTGGAGGTGATCTCCAAGTCCATAAGCGGATTCAGTGCAGGCAATCAGCGAGAACTCGACAAGCTTAAAACAATAGAGTATCAGTATATTCACACCTATGCACCGGCTTTCCGATCCAATGAAATCGAAGACCTTGTGCAGCGCAGCAACACCATGAGCTTCAACTCCCTCAGACAGTGGAAGCGTTATGCCTCTATCGCCTCAACAGACTGCTCCATAGGTTTGCGTATCAATCCACAGCTTACGCTCAAGCAACCCAAATACTGCAACCCAAATAGTGCGATGAGACTAGGCGTGACTAATCAATCTTTTCTTCAGGCAATCGCAAATACCCCTCATCTGTTTCAAAATTTGGAAGGCTTGCACTTTCATGTCTTTTGCTCCCAGGGCCTGAGTGGGCTCAAATACCTTCTCGCACACATTATCCGTCACTACCAGGAGATTTTACCCAGGCTCAAGTGGCTAAACCTCGGCGGAGGACACAACTTGACTGATAAAGGGTATGACCATGAAGGTTTTATCGCGCTCATCAATGCTTTCACATCACAGTACCCTAACCTCACAATTATCTTGGAACCCGGCGAGAGTGTCGTCAGGAATTCAGGCTATTTCATCACCACAATTCTTGATATCATCCCGGGAGAGATTCCTATCGTGATCTTGGACACCTCGATCGAAGCACACCTCCTTGACGTCGCTATAACCAAACAAAAACCTGCTGTCAGGGAGACTGCACTGCATCCGACTCACCACCGATACCGGCTTTCAGGAATGAGCTGCATTGCAGGTGATATTATCGGAGATTACTATTTCGAAAAGACTTTGGAGATAAATGACAATATAATATTTGAAAATATGATGGGATATACCATAGTGAAGCAGACAGAGTTCAACGGAATAGCAAAGGCAGATTTTAGACTTATTCGATAATGAATATTTGAAAATATTCCGCTATGATTCTCTAAATATTAACGCCAAGGATTATTATGCCCTACACTATCGAACTCGACCGGGAAAAACTGCAAAAAGAGTTAACGCCTCTCGAATACAATGTCTGCCTCAATCATGGTACCGAGCCCTCTTTTCAAAATGAGTACTGGAATGAGAAAGCTTCAGGTACATATCTCTGCAAATGCTGTAAAACACCGCTCTTTAGCTCTGATGCCAAATTTGACTCCGGCACAGGATGGCCCAGCTATTTTCAACCCGTCAGCAAAAGTGCCATAAAATATATCAAAGATGAAAGCTTCGGCATGACCCGTACAGAAGTCCTCTGTGCTGCCTGCGGCTCCCATCTGGGACATCTCTTTCCTGATGGTCCTGCGCCTACAGGAGAGCGCTACTGCATCAACTCTGCATCTTTGAGCCTGAAGAAGGAGTAAAAACTTAATTACGGCACCATCGCCATCCGCGCCAAAAGTCCGGCTGTTGTCGTATAACCTACCTCCGAAAAGAGCAGTTTTCCTTCGCTGTCGTAAATGAAAGTCGTCGGGAAAACTTCAACTGTAAATCGCCTGGAGAGTTCCCCTTCTCTATCATTTATCACATTGAAACTTGCTTCTTTCTCTTTCATAAATGCTTTGATCTCACTATTGCTGCCGGACTGGACAGCGACCGTCACTACTTGATACTTTTTTGAAACCCGTTCGATATTGGCTGTCTCCATCTTGCAGGCAGGACACCAGGTAGCCCAGAAATGGATCAGCAGCGGCTTGCCTTGAAATGAGTCAAAATCAAATTGTTTTCCGTCAATAGTTTGAAAAGTATCCGTCGGCAAGGCTTCGTCCTGCAATGCAGGCTTTCGGAGATAACTCAGCACATTGCTGACAACGAAGAGTATCAGGACTCCTATCGCTATCTCTTTGGCTATCTTTTTTCCATTGATCATAAATCTACCCCATCCCAAAATTCATCATAATCAAGATTGGTCAGCATGTTTTCATCCTCAATATTTTTCTCGAGCATCTCCTTCTGTATAGCGGCAAAATACTCATCCAGTGCCTCTTCCAGCATCAAGTTGATATCTTTTTTAGTAATCTCTGAAAAGAGTTGAAGATTTTCAACAGTACTCTGCTTAAGTTCTATTTTTATATTTTCATTCACTGTTTTACCTACTTTCCAAAAAGATAGATCATATCAGGCCAGAAGATCACAGAGATGAGTGCTGTGATTTGCAAGAGGATAAAAGGAATCACCCCTCTGTATATCGCTCCGGTTGTCACCTTGTCACCGGCGGCACCCTTGAGATAAAAGAGCGCAAAACCAAAGGGCGGTGTCAAAAAGGATGCCTGAAGATTCATCGCAATGAGTATCGCGAACCAGACCGGATCGATTCCCAGTATATGAACGATAGGAACCAATATCGGCACCACAACAAAAGCAATCTCGATAAAATCGATAAAAAATCCCAGGAGGAAAATCACCAGCATGCTGATCAGGATAAAAGTCCATTGATTGGCAATATCCCCGGAGAAGAACTCCAGCGCCATGTCGCCGCCGCCCAGTTCGTTGAAAACCAGAGAGAAGGCAGTCGCTCCGATGAGAATCATAAAGATCATCGCTGTCAGCTTGACGGTTTCCACAGATGCATAGCGTATCATAGAAAAAGAAAAACTTCCATTTCCCCATGCCAAAAGTGCTGCTCCCAAAACTCCTATCGCTGCTGATTCTGTAGGGGATGCAATACCTGAAAAAATAGATCCCAACACCGCAGCGATCAGGAGAAGCGGAGGAATAATCGCTTTGAGTGCTGCTTTGGCTGTCTCGCCATAGGGCTCATCACTTTCGATGGCAGGGGCGACCTCCTTATTCAACAGTGCCACGATAAAGATGTAAAGAATATAGAGGATAATCAAAAGCAGTCCAGGTACAACGGCCGCTTTAAAGAGATCTCCGACACTCAGATGCATTTGATCTCCCAGCACGATCAAAACGATCGATGGCGGGATGATCTGCCCCAGTGTACCGCTCGCTGCTATCGAACCGCTCGCCAGAGAAGATGAATAGCCATGTTTGAGCATCAGCGGCAGCGCGATCAGGCTCATCATCACCACAGATGCCCCCACAATACCGGTACTTGCTGCCAGGATCGCACCGACCAACACGACTGAAATCGCCAAACCACCGCGTACGGGGCCAAAAAGCCTGCCCATAGAGATCAGGAGTCCCTCTGCCATCTTTGATTTTTCGAGAATCAATCCCATCAGGATAAAAAGCGGGATTGCCATCAGTGTGATATTTCCCATGATGCCATAGATGCGATAGGGCAGCATCTCGAAGACTACCATGCCTACTTCGTCTGATATCAGAGCAAAGAAAAGTGCCACTCCCGCAAAGACGAACGCCACCTGGAACCCTGAGAGCAGCAGTATCAGCGAGAGGATAAACATCAGATAGACCGGATCAATCCAAAAAACCCAGCCGTAATAGACTCCCGCTGCCGCAAACAAAACAGCCAGGGCAGAAAGGAGTAGTCCGATCCAGAGCGACCGATAGTTGTCAAGAGAGTGAAGCGCCTTCACTGCTTCGCTCACCGCCTGAATGATCAACAATCCAAACGCAATGACGATCATACCCTTGATCAGATAGCGATGTGTCAGGCCGCCCGGGTCACTGGATATCTCCTGCTGAAAATAGCTTTGCATCATCATATCCCAGGCATCATTCATCATCAGCATCGAAAAAGGTATCACCAGGAATAACATCGAAAATATTTGTATCAAAGCACGAGTATCTTTGGAGTAGCGCTCATAAAAGATGTCAACTCGCACATGCTTGTCATGCTTGAGAGTATAAGAGATTCCCAGCAGGAAAATCACATCATAAAGATGCCACTCGACCTCCTGAAGGGCGATAGAACCAGCTGAAAAAAGATAACGCATCATCGCATCGTATGTCACCAATAGTGCCAACAGAATGACCAGTACGGCTGCGAGCAGACCGGCATATTTTGCCACTCTATCCAAGTAGTAACTTATAGAAGACTCTTTCACTCTATCACTCATCGATCACATAATATTCATCAAAAAAATGATCATAATAGCCTTCATCTCTATTCGCCATTCTCTCCGGAGGGTAGCCGCTGATCTCTACTTCGGTACCTACGCTTGCCCATTTCCACAGGCGTTGTGCAAAACCATTTTTCATCCTCACGCACCCATGAGAAGCGGGCAATTCAGGAACCGGTCCCAA
>JAYEOH010000015.1:0-6245 GCA_034722775.1 Campylobacterota bacterium
CCCTTATTAATCTTTCATTTACTCGCTCTGAGTACTATTAGCGCAATAAAAATCGCCGATAAGGAGAAAGAGTTGAGTCAAACTATTGATGCAATCAAAAATGAAGTAGAGAAAGTTGTTATAGGTCAGGAGAAGATGGTCGAAGGGCTTCTTGCCGGTCTGTTGTGCCGTGGGCATATTTTGCTCGAA
The DNA here is from genome assembly GCA_034722775.1 of Campylobacterota bacterium. Classification (GTDB taxonomy): domain Bacteria; phylum Campylobacterota; class Campylobacteria; order Campylobacterales; family Sulfurovaceae; genus SZUA-451. Next base: position 190 of record JAYEOH010000015.1, read on the forward strand.
GGGGTTCCGGGCCTGGCTAAGACAACGACGGTTAATGCTTTGGCTAAGAGTCTGGGGTTAGATTTCAAGCGGGTGCAATTTACACCGGATCTGCTCCCCTCTGATATCATCGGAACGGAGATCTACGATCCGACCAATAACGCTTTCAAGATCAAAAAAGGACCGGTTTTTACGAACCTCTTATTGGCTGATGAGATCAATAGAGCACCGGCGAAGGTGCAGTCGGCACTGCTCGAAGTGATGCAGGAGCGGCAAGTGACGATCGGGGATGAGAGTTTCAAGATCGATCTTCCTTTTTTGGTTATGGCGACACAGAATCCTGTAGAGCAGGAGGGTGTCTACGAACTTCCTGAGGCGCAGCTCGATCGCTTCATGATGAAAGTTGTGGTGGGCTACAACACCAAAGAGGAGGAGTTGGAGATCGCCAGACGGGTTGCCAATGACAGTTTTGGGACTATTGAACAGGTTGCGACGATAGAGGATCTGGATCGAATCCGCAAAGAGGCGATGGAGGTGCATCTCGACAAAGAGATCGAAGCGTATATCGTTGAACTGGTCTTTGCGACCAGAGACCCCAAGGCGTATGGGCTTGAGAATCTGGAGAGCTATATCGAATTTGGTGCCTCTCCGCGTGCAAGTATCGATATGTATAAAGCATCCAGGGCGATCGCTTATCTCAAAGGACAGGATTATGTTTCGCCGATTGAGATCGCCTATATCGCCAAGGAGATTTTGCGCCATAGAATTATTTTGAGCTATGAAGCGGAAGCGGAAGGGATTACTCAGGATCAGATTATTGAAAAAATTCTGTCAGCCGTTCCGATCCCATAATTTAGTGAAGAGTGAAGAGTGAAGAGATTTGATGGTATTGCCCGCAATACTTTTATTTATGGAGGGTAGATAGTGGTAAAAAGTGCTAAAAAAATTATTCTCAAAAGCAGAAAGCGTATTTTTGGTGATATGCTGGGAAATAATGCTTCTATCTTTCATGGGCAGGGGTTTGAGTTTTCTGAGCTTCGTGAATATATCTATGGGGATGACATCCGTAAAATAGATTGGAAAACGACGGCAAAACTGGGAAAACCTTTTGTCAAAATTTACCACGAAGAGCGTGAGCTTAATGTAGTAGTGGCGACGATGATGAATGGGGCAGCCTATTTTGGTACTGTCAGACAAAAGAGCGAAGTGATGGCAGAGGTTGTTTCCATTCTTGGGTTCTCTGCGGTCAAAAATTCAGATCTATTTTCTCATCTGATCTATGCGGACAGACTCTATGAAAAGAGCAAGCCGAGCAAAAAGATCTTTGCTGTCTCCAGGGCAGTCGAGTCGTTGATGGCATTTGATATGATTGGCAAAGAGGGAGATTTCAAAGGTTTTGCAGATACGCTTTTCAGCCGAGTGAAAAAGCGATCTCTGCTCTTTGTTGTCTCAGATTTTATCGGAGAGATCGACCTGAAGCTGATCAGTAAAAAACATGATGTTTTTGCGGTAATAGTGCGTGATCGTTTTGAGGAAGATCCAAGTGAGTTGGGATATATGAGACTGATCGATATGGAGAGCCAAAAGAGTTTTGAAGGTAATGTCGACACTGGAACACTGGGGCAGTACAAAAAAGCTTTGGCCGAAAATGATGAAAAACTCTACAAGCAGTTTAGGAAAAATGGGATCCGTTTCGCCAAAATTTACACAGATGAAGATCCCTTTTTGAAATTGATGAAGCGAATGAGGTAGTATGAATACACAACTGAAAGACATCAAGCCACTTTTGGAGATTCCGGATAGCAGTTACTATATATTCTGGGGACTTATCATATTTGGGATATTGCTTGCAGCGGCAATTCTGTTTTTTGCCATCAAAAAGTTTCTTGAGCATCGCAAAGCGAACCTCGCCAGAAAATATCTTGCCAGACTCCATGCGATTAACTGGAAAGATACCAAAGAGAGTGCCTATGCTGCGACACACTATGCCCGTCTTTTGGCGACGGATGAGCGCAGAAAAGAGCTTTTTGGGCAGCTCGAACTACTCTTGGAGCAGTATAAATATAAAAAAGAGGTAGAAGCAGTGGATGAAGAGACGCTGAAGCGATTCAACCTCTATGTGCAGGTAGCCGATGAATCAGTTTAGTTTTGAATATCCCTATGCGCTGGGGATCATCATACTTTTTTTGCTCTGTGCCAGGTTTTGCCGTGAGCGGGGAAGAGCGATCTATTTTCCCCATATCGAGACACTGCTTATCAAAAGCGGCGCAAAGAAGAGTTCACTGCTGCTTTGGCTCAAATGGATAGGTATCTCCGGGGCAGTCATCGCATTGGCTTCTCCCGTTTTGACACGTGAATATCAGGATAGTCATAAGGAGGGGCGAGATATCGTACTGGTCATTGATGCGAGTGATTCGATGCGCCAAAGAGGGTTTGATCCCGGCGACAGGAGTAAAAATAAATTTGAAGTTGTCAAAGAGGTGATGGATAATTTCATCTCAAAGCGGCCTGATGACAGGATCGGGGTGGTCACTTTTGCGGATGTGGCATTCATCGCATCACCGTTGACTTTCGAAAAAGAGTTTCTGCGGGATATTGTAGCTTATCAGCAGCTGGGGATTGCAGGGAAACGAACCGCGATCAATGATGCATTGGTGCAGACCTATGGGATGCTGAGCAAGAGCAAGGCGAAATCCAAAATCGCTATTCTATTGACAGATGGTCAGGATAATATGAGCAAGGTAGCGTTCAATGATATCAAAAATATTATTTCCAAAAGTGATGTCAAGCTCTATGCGATCGGGATAGGAGATCCCCGTGATTATAATGGACGCTATCTGCAGGCTTTGGCAGATGCAGGCAAAGGAAAAGCCTATGGTGCTCATAACAGTGAAATGCTTTCAGATATTTACCAGGAGATTGACAGGCTCGAAACAAGTAAACTTGACGATAAAAAAGTGGTACAGCATACCTATCTCTACCTCTATCCCCTGTTTGCAGCGATTTTGGCTCTGCTCTTTTTTGTCTATTTCAGAAGTTCGAGAGGAGTCTAGACGATGAATAATATTATATTTGTGCATCCTTATCTCTTCTGGGGACTGGTCATCCCTTTTGTGGTTTTTGCGGTGTTGATATCGACCAATAAAGATCGGCTTTCGAGAGTCTTTGATGAGAAAGTATTGGCACGCTTGAGTGTGGGGAGTAATGCGGTGCCTATGATATTGCGCAATATCACTATATTTATGGCTATATTTCTGATGATCGTAGCGATGGCAAGACCGGCGATCGAAAAAGCAGACAAGATAGTCGAAGTCAAGGGGCTTAGTCTGCTCACGGCGCTGGATATCTCCGGCTCGATGCGCAGCAAGGATGACTATCCCAATCGGTTGGAGTTTGCCAAAAAGAAGATGCTGGCACTCTTTGAGAAGATGCCGAGCGATGAGATTGCTGTTGTGGCATTCGCTCATGTTTCGTTTGTGCTTGCACCGTTTAGCAGCGATAAGGCAACACTGGGGCAGATCGTCGAACGCGTCAATGATGAGTATATCAATATGGGGTCGACTGACTTCTCTGCTCTGGGGTCACTGGCAGCCAAAATGCTGGACAAGAAGAGTCCAAAAATAATGGTCATCTTCAGCGATGGCGGCGACAAAGAGGCACTAAAAGGTTTTGCCGAGGAGATGAAAGAGGGCGATATAGAGCTCTATGTAGTTTTGATAGGAACGGAAGAGGGTGCACCGGTACTTGATGGTAAGGGCAAGCCTCTCACGCAGAAAGATGGAACCATCGCCATTTCACAGCGCAATGACGCATTGGGAGAGATAGCCCTCGATACAGGAGGAGCCTATGTCGTTGCAGGCAACGGCAAAGAGGATATCGATAAACTGGTTTCGATCATTCGCTCTGAGCACAAAAGCACCCAAAAGGGTGCAGTCAAGGTCAAAGACCGCGCGGAACTCTTCTATTATCCGCTTGGAGGAGCGCTTGTGCTGCTTTTGATAGCCTTTAGTTCGATGCCCAAAAGAGAGGAAAAATAGATGAAGCGATTGATAATATTGACACTATGTTCATCTCTCATGGCAGTGGCTGGATTGATGGATTTCAAAACGATCGAGGAAGCCAACAAGGCGTATGATGAGGAGAAATATCAAAAGAGTGCTGCCCTCTTGAATGAGCTGAAGAAGGATGCACCTGAGCGTGATTATGATATGGGAAATGCTTATTATAAAGCTAAACAATATGATAAGGCACTGGATGCTTATGGGAAAGCCAAGGGGGTGGATGAGTCGCAGAGGCTGCACAATGTCGGGAATAGTTATTTTCAACAGAAAAAAATGGATGAAGCGATCAAGGCTTATCAAGAAGCATTGAAGGTGCAAGAGGATGAAGAGACCAGGTTCAATTTAGAATTAGCCAAAAAGCAGAAAGAAGAACAGAAGAAAAAAGAGCAGCAAAAGAGAGATCAGGAGAATAAAGAGAAAAAGAAAAAAGACCAAGATCAAAAGAAAAAAGAGAAAGATCAAAAAGATAAAGATCAAAAAGACCAAAATAAGAAAGATCAAAAAGATCAAGAGAAGAAGCCAAATCAGCAAAAAAAAGGTGACAAAGACAAAAAGAAAGAGGATCAAAAAGATAAAGAGGGACAGAAAGATAAACAAAAGTCTCAAAAAGAGAAAAAAGATCAGAAAAAAGAGAAGGGCAGCAGTCCCGGAGAAGAACAAAAAGAGCCCAAGATGAATAAAGAGCAGCAGATGACGCAAAAAGAACTTAACCGTTTATTGAAGAAGCTCAACCAAAAGAAAATGCCATCGATGATGTACCAGGCAGGAGAAGCCAAAAAACCCAAAAGAGGCGATGAGGTGAACCCATGGTGATTTTTAATGAGGAATTAGGGATGAGGGATGAGGAATTGATGGTGGAGAATCAAGGGGTAGTTTATCGATCAGAGCAATCATATAGTAAAGGCGGAATAGAATGAAGAGAGTATTTATTGCAGCATTGATATTGCAGGCAGTTATTTCTTTTGTGTTGGGAGCGAGTGTCAAAGCAACTGTGGATGATCCAAATGTGGTAGAGGGAAATAGCGTACGCCTGATACTCGAAGCGACAGGGGAAGATGTCAAATTTCCCACCATCCATCAAGTGGGAGATTATCCTGTAGAGGGGGTCTCAAACAGTACGCAGTCTTCTATTAAAGTGATTAACGGCGGCGTGACGCGGGAGAGTGTCAAAAAACAAACCATTTTATTTACCCCCATTAAAGCGATGACGATTCCCTCTTTTTCGATTGAGGTAGATGGTCAAACGATACAGACAGACCCTATCGATATAAAGATTGTGAAATCCGCTGCACCTACACCGGGAAGCTCAAAAAAAGTCAGCCTGGATATGGTAGCAAACAAGCAGAGTGTTTTTGTGGGTGAACCGCTGCTGCTATCTGTATTTTTCAATGAATCCAGGCAAATCAATCTTATGAAAGTGGAGTATCAGAAGCCGAAGACAAATGATTTTTTTGTCAAAGAGGTAGGGGGAGAAAAGACTTATAAAAAAGGTGAATATCTTGTCCATGAGCTGCGCTATCTGCTGACACCAAAATATGATGGAAACTTCTCCATCACCCCTGCAAGAGCCAAAGTAGCAGAACGCGGACAGCGAAAGGATGAGTTTTTCGGTACCTTTTTTGATACACCGATCTGGAGTCAGATTGCCTCCAACAGCCTGAATGTAGAAGTTAAACCTTCGCCGGAAGAGACGGATTTGATCGGAGACTTGAAGCTGAGTGAAGCGATCGATGCAACCGAAGTCAAAGCCAACAAGCCGGTTAATTTGACGATCAAGATCAGCGGAGAAGGAAATCTGGAAGATTTTGATGGATTGAAATATGAGATTGATGGTGTGACGATCTATAGTGATGATGCCAAAGTGGAGAGTCAACTGGTGGGCAATCAGTTGATCAGCAGTTATGAGAAAAAGTTTGTTTTTATCGCCGACCATGACTTTGTGATCCCATCCAAAGCTTTCACTCTCTTTAATTTCAAAACAGGAAAAGTAGAAACAATACAGACTGAAAGTCATCA
>JAYEOH010000016.1:0-2364 GCA_034722775.1 Campylobacterota bacterium
AAAGTACGCTGCTTATTGCGTATCTTGCTCTCTTCAAGGATTTCATCCGAAAATTTAGCAATGTTTTCATTGCCTAGATCATAAGCATAGAGCAGTCCGATCACTGCCGACCTGGCCTGGTGTCGTGTCGCCATTTATGCTTCCAGACTTGTATATAGATTCATCATTTCGATCAGGCTCACCATCGCTTCGCCGCCTTTGTTGCCTGCTTTGGTTCCTGCTCTCTCAATCGCCTGTTCAATACTATCTACAGTGAGGACACCAAAAGATGCCGGCTTGCCATGCTTGAGCGTCACAGATGCCACACCCTTGGTCGCCTCTGCCGAAACATAGTCAAAATGAGGTGTAGAGCCGCGAATCACTGCGCCCAGGCAGCAAACCGCATCATATTTCCCTGATGCCAATGCCTTATCGAGTGCAAATGGAACTTCAAATGCCCCGGGCACCAGAATCAAATCCAAATCTTCAGCATTGCCGCCATGTCTGGCATAGGCATCTTTCGCACCCTCTACCAACCTATCCGTGATGAAGTGGTTGAATCGAGCATTGATAATCGCTACTTTTTTACTTTTGTCAACACTGAGATGACCTTCTACAAGTTTCATTTTTATCCTTCTTTTATTTTAGGGTACTTCTATTACTACTCTACGATCATTCGTATTGCATCAATCTCTTTAACCAAATGATTCAAATCGTCCAATTGTATCATATTGGGACCGTCACTCAGAGCACAAGCGGGGTCAAAATGGGTTTCAAAGAAAAAACCATCTACACCTGCCGCAGCCGCTGCACGGGAGAGATAGGGAACAAAAGAGCTGTCACCTCCACTGCTAGAACCGCCGCTTGCAGGCATCTGTACCGAATGCGTCGCATCGAAAATCACCGGAGCAAACTCCCGCATGATCCTCAATCCGCGCATATCTACCACTAGATTGCCATAACCGAAGCTCGATCCGCGTTCTGTAAGCCAGACACCGAACTTTTTGGAGTTTTCAAAGTTGACCTCATCGCATCCTCTGGTTTTGAGTACCTTGGCTACGGAGTGTTCCATTGCCGCCGGGGCGAGAAACTGTCCTTTTTTGATATTGACTACAGCAGAAGTATGCGCTGCGGCAACCAACAGATCCGTCTGACGGGAGAGAAATGCCGGTATCTGTAGCACATCGGCTACTTCCGCTACCGGTGCAGCCTGATCAGGCTGGTGGATATCCGTCAGGATCTTATATCCAAAAGTCTCTTTGACCTCTTCAAGCATCTTGAGACCTTCATCCATCCCCGGACCTCGAAAGCTATCCAGACTGGTACGATTGGCTTTGTCAAAACTCGCTTTGAAATAAAAATCTTTTGTACAATCCTCCTGATAAGGCATCAGCGCCTCAGCAATTCTGAAGACGGTATCGCGACTCTCGATCACACATGGTCCTGATATGAGTATCATTTGGTTCCTTTTATGCTTTTGTCTCTTTCGGTATCGCAACCAAAAGTCCTGCAACAATGACAAGGATTATACCCAAAAATGTCCAAATATCCGGTATAGGATCCCCCAGCATCACGCCGATGATCACAGCAAAAATAATGTTGGAGTAGGAGATCGTTCCCACTATCCCTGCTTTGGTCAACTCATACGCCTTTGTCATCAAGAGTTGAGATATTGTCGCAGTCAACCCCACTCCCAGCACAAGCAGCCACTCCCTGCCTGTTGGCATAATATATTCAGCAAAGAGAAAATCATAATCAGGTGCATGAACATAAGGTGCTATCATCATCAATAGAACAGGCCCAATTGTCCCCACCCCCATAAAAGAGAGTACAATCGCACGCGTATCATAATATTTTCTCAACTCCCGAATAGAGGTATAGGCAAGTGCAGCTCCGATCCCGGAGAATATCCCCAGCAAATCATACTTGTCAAAAGAGAAGCCATCCGGCTTTGCTACCAATAAAATCCCTGCAAAACCTACGGCAATCGCCAAGAGTGCTGTTTTTGGCAGCTTTTCATTGAGAAAAATATAGGCAAAAATCGCCACAAAGATAGGTGAAGTTTTATTATATGTGACTGCTTCTCCCAGCGGGATATATGCCATAATATAAAAATATGCCAAGAGTGCCAGAAAACCCATTGTCCCACGAAAAAGCAAAAGAAACGGCTTGCCGCCGCTCTGCTTCAGGGGAAGTCTCCAAAGTGTCGCACCGATCAAGATAACTCCGGCAATATTGCGAAAAAAAGTTACCTCAAGCGGAGGAATCGTCTGGCTTAGAACCTTGGCAAATCCCCCCATAAAAGCAAAGCTCAGGGAAGCTAGAAGCATCAAAAGGATGCCTCTATCCATATTTTTGATTTTTTGTCTCATTTGAACCTGAATA
>JAYEOH010000016.1:2464-6233 GCA_034722775.1 Campylobacterota bacterium
ATTTTTTTTGCAAGTGTAGCATATATTTTTACTTCTTTGACAAATATACCCTGATCACTTCTCGCAGCGCCCTCTCCGACTCTTTGGATCTATCGCCCCCATAGCGCATCTGTTCATAGAGCTTATCAATCATTTCTATCTCCGCAGATTGAGAATTCAGATCAAAATATCGACAGAAGAAACTATGCATTGTTTCGCCCTCCTCTCGTATATAGCCCTCTTTTTGGAGTCTTTTAAGCAGTGGCCGCAAAGCACACAGTGCACTATCGGTACAGATCGGACGGCGGAAGTAGAGCAAGGCAATGATACTCAGTATACTTATTGCGAACAGAGCGCCCAAAAACTTTAGTACAAAGCCGGGTGTGTTTTTGGCTTTTTCAAGGAGCTGCATTTGACGAAAATGGCTATACTCCACGATCCATGTCTCTGCTTGATATTTGAGATACATCAGGTAAAGATTGGTTTGCCTGAGAAAACTATTGCTCTCCTCTATGGAATCATCTCGACTCAAGTACTGTCGCGTCCCATCATCGATCCTGGCAGCAAAAGCAGTCGTCTCCACACGCTTCCACTCCTGACCAATCAACAGTTCTGACCAGGCATGGGCATCACGCTCTTTGATAAGCAGATAATTTTCGACACTATTTTTCAAGTCACCCTTGTATCCTGTCACAATGCGGGCAGGAATCCCTGCCATACGGGAGAAGGTCACAAAAGAAGAAGCAAAATGGACACAGTATCCAGCCCTCTCTTCAAATAAAAAACTATCAGTTGAGTGATTCAGATCCAGTGGCTTTGGCTGCAGACTATAGGTAAGATTTTGCTCTTTGAAAAGCTCAATGATCGCATCGGCACGCTCCTGCACTACAGGATAGTCTGCCTTGATTTTTTGTGCGAGAAGAGTGCTTTTAGGATTGCTGTCGGCATCAAAGTCCAATGCTGCCTTTAAAATCACAGGAGGAGTAGATCGCCCATAACGATAGTGCAGCGCAGAGGTAGCTTCATAGTGTTGAGTCTCTTCGATATTTTTTTCAAGCGTGGTGACAAAATCAGCATCAATAGCTGCGCCATCAGGAGCCTCATACGGAAGATCCAGGAGATACAGCCAGCGTTTTTGAGTAGGATAAAGTGTCACTTTGTAAACAATAAACTCATCGACAAATTCGTAATCTGACCTTTTTGGCTCTACGGGTACTTTGAGGAGAGGTTCCCAGTGATCTTTTTTGTCGATATAGAGCATACTGCCGCGAAAATAGAGCTGGCTTGGTGATGGTACCTTTCCATCAAATCCTACTTCCATCACGATACGATCGGAGGGCACCAAAAGTGCATTACTATCCAGATACATCGTACCATCATGCCCCATACGACGAACTTCATCACCTCGAAACCCGTAGGAGGCATGTTCAAAAGATATGCGAGGGAAAAAGATAAAAAGCAGCACAACCCAAGGCAGGGATGATGCAAAATACATCGCAGCCATACGCAGACTCTCCTGAATACTGCCTTGCATTCGATATGCCAAAATCAGCCACAACAGTACAAAGATCTCGATGACCACATAGACCAGCATGGTCACAGAATGAAAGAAAAAGAGAGAGAGCGCCATGAGCAGTACGGGAGAAACAATCAGATAAAAATTGATCTGCCGCGTCAAGCGCTGCAGGGAAACAGCGACAATAAGAAGATAGATGAGCAGTTCAATAAAGAGGCTGAGACGAGAGAGACCCCTGAAGTTAAAAGCACCATATAGTGACAAGTACATCGCAAAGAGCGCTGCAACTGCAGTCAAGATGAGTGTGGTAGCTGTGGACTCTTTACGAAAAAAGAGTAACAAAAACAGAAACAGCATATAGAGCAGCATTGGTGCCTTGACAACCAGAATCAACGGCATCAATACGATCAGGTAGGCAAAATCCAGCAGCCTCAATGGCGAGGCATCAGTAAAGCGCGAGATATTCAAGAATCGCATCGATACCTGCCTTGTCTGATTGGAGTGTCCTGTTCGGCATCCTGACAGTGAAAAGCTGCCCGGTTCGTTCACACTCAAGAACCCACAGGCACAGTTGCGACAAGCGGGCCTCATCACTCTTTCCGGAACGATAAAAATCAAACTCCAGTCTCCCCGTCTGCCTCTCTCGCTCAAAGACTTTGACTGCCGGCTCACCTTTGGCTACAGAGGGCCAGTGGATACGGGAAATGCTCTCAGATCCGCTATACGCTGTCAAGCCGTCAAAATCATTCTCTTCTCCGAAAGGGGCTCTCTGGCGCGCTAAAAAAGAGTGCAATGGTTCACCGGCAGGCTTGGGATAAACAATAGTATCAAGACACGACTCCATCAAGAGTACAAATCGCACAGTAGAGAGAGGAAAAAGACTCTGCAAAGTACAGGATTTACACTGCAGTCTCCCTCGTTTTTCAGGCTTAATCCAAAGGAGTGCCTGGACTACAGCATAGGAATCAATACGCGAAACCTCCATCACTCTATCGTCACAATGCAGCCGAATCGCCCAGGCCGGCGTCTCGACAGGATTGGAGATACGAAAGAAGCAGCGTCCATCCTCTCCTGCATAGAGTCTCTCGGTATGATCAAAGGCTGCTTGAAGTTGTCCAATGTTAAAAAGTCCGAAAGATCCTGCACTGAATGCCGTGGCAAAAACGAAAAAAAGCATAATATAGACAAGGTTAAAGTTGTGCATATATGCTTCAAGAAAGAGTCCAAAAAGCAGTACTACTACCAGTAGACTATAGCGTGTCGCCCGCTGCCTGACACGCTTACGCGTCTGAACGAGTGTGCGAAAATAGTGTATCATCGATCCGTTTCGCTGTGGTGATGCCCTCTGCAAAACGCAGGCGGTGAGAGCAGACTGCAGAGACAACAGCCTGCAGATCATCCGGAGTAGCATAGTCGCGGCCGTGGAGCATTGCCCATGACTTGAGCATCGCTGTGAGTGACATAGCACCACGGGTAGAGAGTCCATAGTCAAACATCCCGCTCTCGCGGGTAAATGCAATAATATCCTGCAAGTAATCCAGCATCACATCACTCATCTCTACCTCTTTGGCTTTTTTCATCAACTCAATAATTCTCTCTGGTGTCAACAGGGGCGCATCATACTCTTCAGCCTCTTTTTTGATCCCCAGGAGCACTCTTCTCTCGGATGCTTTATCCGGATATCCTATGCCGAAAGAACAAGTGAATCGATCGAGTTGGGAGTGAGGCAAAGGGAAGGTTCCAACCTCTTCATGCGGATTTTGTGTCCCGATAACAAAAAAGGGCTCAGGCAGAGCGTGTGAAGTACCATCGATCGTCACATGATGCTCCTCCATCGCTTCCAGCAAAGCTGACTGTGTTTTAGGCATGGAGCGATTGATCTCATCCGCCAGGAGAAACTGTGTAAATATCGGTCCCTTTTTGAGGATGAAGTCACTCTCTTTTTGGCTAAAGTAACTCACCCCAAGAATATCAGAGGGGAGAAGGTCGCTGGTAAACTGAATACGACCAAATTCCAACCCTATCACAGCAGCAAAATATTTGGCAAGCGTTGTTTTTCCTACACCGGGAATATCCTCGAGCAGGACATGGCCTCCGGCAAAATAAGCAGCCAAAGTCAAGGTAATCGCCTGTCGTTTACCAATCAAGCGCCTCTCTACTGCATCGACAATAGGAATAAATTCGGAAGCAAGTTTATATTTCATCCCCTATCATATCACAAAATTAGCCAATATCAATAAAAATTTAAATGAATGAATCAGGACAACAAGCCTT
>JAYEOH010000017.1:0-6147 GCA_034722775.1 Campylobacterota bacterium
TCTGCCCTGTAACGACAATCTCACCATTCAGCTCCTGCACACCAAGCCCAAGTTGATAGAGTGGCGCATAAGGGTCTGACGAGGATTGTGGTTGCTGGATTTGTTTTGGTGCCTGCTGCTGCACGGGCTGTGACTGTCGGTTGGGTCTGTCGACATTCTTTTGCGATTTGTCATAGAGTGCATTGCCAAACTGATTTCCAAAAGTCCTGAACGCCCTCTTGAGTCCATCAGTCACAGCCTCTTTGCCTGCTGATTCGTGTGCTGAGGCGTACTCTCTGGCAATGCCGGTACCAAAACCTATATCTTCTCTGACCACATAGCTTTTATGGTGAACATCAAAGACAGTGACAGTAACGATAGCCTTGTATCCGATAACTTTGTTTTGTTTCTCATTGATCTCTTCAGATACCTGAGCAAGTTCTTTGACTTCATATCCCCAGTTACCATAGCCAAAAGCAAAATTGGCAGCATCTATAATATCAAATCCCTCTAGGTAAGAAAGTGTGATATTTCCCTGTTGTCTGGTCTTTACCCTGTTGCCATCCAAGTTAATTTTTAGTAGTTGGTTTTGTTTGTCTGTAAACATTTTATGTCTCCTTTTTTCTGTTTGAGAGTAAAATCTCAGTTTATTAGAGTTTTTCACTCGTTTTTTCCAGTTTTTTTAGCATTTTTCTCAGTTTTTCTTGATTTTCTGACATTTTCACCATTTTTGAGAGTAACTACGCCGCCTGCCGCTCTATGGGATTATCCAGTATTTCTACGGATTCGGTAGTAATATTAGAGCTGTTTCGTTTCTTGTTGATCTTTAGTCTGGCAGGCACCGTATCTTCATCGATACTGACTTCGATATATGGGTCAAGTTGATCAAACATCTCCTGATCTTTTAGCGCCTCCTTGACCGACTTCTCATCAACAATGAAATTCACATATCCTAACTCCATTACCTTATTGGGATCTTTAATGTGTATAGTCTCTTTTGTTTTGATCTTCGATGGTGCGATTGTCAAAGAACTTATGGCCGTACCCTCCATCTTCTCAATTCCATACTCTTTAAGCATTTGTGCTGCTATCTCAAGACCAAGGGTTTTTGCTTCGGTGAGTCTCTTCTTGAGATTAGCAAGCATCTTCATCTCATCTGCAAGATAAGCGATTTTGTTATCGAGTTCGAGAAAACTCAGAGCGATGTAGTCACTTTTCACATAGTAGGGTTTATCAGATTCAAGTACCTCTTTGAGATAGTTTTTGAACCAATCCTGCTGTCCCAGCGGACCGAGATGTTCTATTTCTGTTTGTAGCCTGTAGTTTGTTGTCTTCATTTTTCTTGTCTCCTTATTTTGTTTGGATTGAATGGCAATAGCCAAATCTATAATTCGCCCTCATCAGAGAATGAATAAAATCCTCCCTGAGTAAGGATAAGATGGTCGACGATATCTATACCGATCAGTTTTCCTGCATCTTTGAGTCTGGTTGTGATTTGTTTGTCTGCTCTGGATGGGAAAAGTTGTCCTGATGGATGGTTGTGTGCGATAATGATTGCAGCAGCTTTGTCCCTGATGGCGTTTATGAACACCTCTCTTGGGTGAACCAGAGATTGATTGAGCGTACCGATACTAACGATATGAGTATCTATCGCCCTGTTGGCACCATCGAGGGTAATGGCAATAAAATACTCTTTCTCTTTGCTGTGGTAGTCGCCGAGATGGTCGTATGCTTTCTGTGCTGTCATGATGACGGGGTTATGTTTGATACGGTGGTAGCGAGAGCTGCTTTCGGCAACCCTGCTGCTGTACCTTTTTCTACGAGTGGATTTGATGGTTTGCATCTTTGCCTCCTGTAGTTAGATTGGTGATGGCACGGTGGTGTTTGATAACGGTGTGCATCGCCTTTAGGGTTTTTACTGTGGCAATGACTTCTGATTTTGTATCCAGAAGTTTAGACTCGGCTTCTATGCCTGATTCACCATCTTGGATGATCTTCTCTATGGCAGAGAGTACCTCTGTGGTGTAGTGCTCCAATATGAAATGAAGATTGTGCCAGGTGATTGTGTTGATGTCTTGAATCTGTTTGGAGTACATCATCACTCCTTACGCTGCCATCGCCAAATGAGGCGATTTAATAGCGGCAATGCGTTCGGCGATGTTCCAGAGACCTTGGTTGACATCGACATCTTTCGATATGGAAGTGATCTCTCTGCTGGTGAAGCGTCTGCCTGTCTCACTGTTTACTCCTGAGATATTACCCCTAAGCATATTCTCCTGAATTACATTGAGTACGGTGTAAAGATCATCATACTTATCTTCCGCTCTATGAGGAACAAGCAGATCATTATGATCGACTTCAAGATGCTTATCAAATCTAAGCGGTATAGCCGATCGGGCAAAGGATTCCTTTTCAGCAACAGAGAGATTGATAGATTCAAAAGACTGGATCTTTTGTTGCAGTTTTGGTTTGAATGCTGTGATATTTGCGATAGCTGCTGCAACATCATTGTCTCTGTCTCCAATGTGTTTGATCTTGTAAGACTCGAAGATACTGTCAGCGATAACCAGTCCGTTAGCGCATACAAATCTATATATACCTGCTGATATACTAAAAGCAGTACTTCTATCGTGAGAATTGAATAAAAGCAGCTCTACTGCATTCTCGGCAGGATTGAGAAGATCGTCAAAGTGTCTGAATTTGACAAGATGTCTCTGATACCCTTCTTTATCCAAATCTCTGACACTGGCTTCCTGTACGGAGACTGGATACCAGTTATGAGACTTGATCTCATTGATAACATCGATGGTTGGGATAAAGTGATATTTGTCTGATACTTCAAAATGGGGTTCTTCTGTAAAGAGAGCTGGGGCATGCCCCAGAAGTTCTTCATTGCTTAGTGGATTTATGGACATAATTGTCTCCTTTATGATTTTGTACTTATGGTTGAAAGTCTTGGTGACTAAATGGAGGTGGGATGTATGGGATTATAGTTTGGATTGTTGGCTGGCGGCAGCAGCATTAGTCTAAAATGGCGTAACCAGCGGAGCAGTATTGGACAATTGGACATTGGACGCTCGACTATCTTCATCGTTTATCATTTTTTGCCTCAATGAGGATGGTGATAAGGGTGATGAGTGCAGTTGCTATGGTTTTTAGTGGCATTTTTGCCTCCTTTTTTGGTTTGCAGAGCTTTGCGGGGCATCTGCTTGTTTTTAGGTACCAGAAAAGGAGTGGGAAAGTTCAATGATGATGTAATATTTTCATTATAAAATCTTCTATATGGCACATTTTATAAGGTTTTATATGGGAGGGTGTATATTTATGATCTGCAAATGTCGCTACAGCGAATAGCGTTATAAAATATGTTAGATTATAAGGTTTTGAAAAAATGAGTAGAAACACTCTGTAGAGGAAAAGTATATTAAGGGATGTCACCTGGCATCCCTAGTGTTAAAAATTTAGAACTCAACAGAGACTTTCTCGATCTTTCCATTAAACTTAAATGGTGGTTTGTATGCAGGTGTAACAGGTTGTCCTGAATCTTCCCCCACACCAAAGGTATCGATACCAAAACGTCCGCCTACAGTGGCTTCCATTTTCCCCTCAGAAACTTTTTTACCGTTGACTATGAGTGTAAGGTCAGCACCTGCACCAGTGTTGTCTCCTCCTTTATAGTCGAACTTAAGCTCGATCATCATCTCACCATTCACAGCTTTATCTCCTTTGAGTACCGTATGTTCCTCAAAATAGTTATAGTCAAAAATTGGTATACCATTTTTCATGTAGAGTGTTATACCAGCAGCAACACCACCAAAGGCCATAATGACACCTTGGGTTTTTTCACCTTCTGTTTTTAAATCTGCTTTAAGTGTCCAAGATCTGTTTTTCATTGGCGGTGCCGCAGGTTCAGGAATACGTGTTGCTCCTTCATAATAAGTATACACTTTTGTATCTTCCTTTGCCCCAGTTACTCCCGGCTTAGGTGAGGCAAGACGCGCAGCTCCACGATCATCTAAAGGATAGACATTATATTTCACTGCAGCTGCATCAAACTCTTTTTTCATCGTTGCAAGTTTTTCAGGCATTTTTTTTGCCAAGTCATTTGCTTCAGAGAAATCTTTGTCTAGGTTGTAAAGTTCCCACTTGTCATTCTCCCAGTTTCCTGGAGCAAGATCTTGTCGCCAAGGTTTAGTGTGTTGTGCATTGGCTTTCCAGCCATCTTTATAGATAGAACGGTTACTTAAAACTTCAAAGTACTGCTCTGAACGACCTTTAAAATAAGGATCTGTAAAACTCGGTAAAAATGATTTACCCGCAAGTGGTTTTTGTTTAATCCCTTTCACTGTCTCAGGCATAGGAATATTTGCTGCCTCAAGGATCGTTGGTAACACATCAATGAGGTGAAGGAATGAATCACGTGGCTTATCATCATGTTTGATCTTTGCCGGCCAAGTAACAACCATGGGATTACGGCTACCTCCAAGGTGTGAAGCCACTTGTTTTACCCACTGAAATGGTGTATTTCCTGCCCAGGCCCATCCTACCGGATAGTGTGGCTCTGATTCAGGTCCGCCAAGTTTATCTATATGCTCTGCAATCTCTTCGATCTTTGTGTTGATACCGTTGAGTCCCTTGATCTCATTAAGTGTACCATCAGGCCCACCTTCTGAAGAGGCTCCGTTGTCACCTACAATATAGATAACCATAGTATTATCCGCATCTGGAAGTTCTTTCACCGCATCAAGTAAACGACCAACTTCATGGTCAGTATGCGCAAAGAATCCTGCAAAGTTTTCAAACAATGCCGAGTAGACTTTCTTTTGTTCTTTTGTTAAACTATCCCAAGCTGGAACCCAGTCAGGTCTAGGTGTAAGTTCTGTGCCTTCAGGCACAATACCCATTTTAAGTTGTTGTTTATAAACAATTTCACGGTACTTATCCCAACCCATGTCAAATTTACCTTTGAATTTATCTCGCCACTCAGCAGTAACATGGTGAGGTGCATGCATGGCTCCAGGTGCAAAATACATAAAGAAAGGTTTGTTAGGCGCCACTGATTTTGAAAATTTCATTTGTGCGATGGCACGGTCTGTCATATCTGTAGTAAAGTGATACCCCTCTTCAGGCGATTTGTCTTGTTCAATTGATACAGTGTTTTCAAAAAGTGTAGGATAGAACTGGTGTGTTTCTCCTGAATTAAAACCGAAGAAATAGTCAAATCCTAAACCTGTGGGCCAACGGTCAAAAGGTCCTGCCACTGTTTGCTCCCAGTCTGGAGTATTATGGTTTTTTCCGTACCACCAAGTAGCATATCCATTGTCTCTAAGTACTTCAGCAATGGTTGCTGTATCTTTGGGAATCATTGTTGAGTAGTTTGGATATCCTGTTGCCCATTCCATTAAAAATCCGCTACCCGCATCATGGTGATTTCGTCCAGTAAGCAATGCAGCACGTGAAGGTCCACACACTGCTGTAGTGTGAAAGCGATTGTATCTGAGTCCTTCAGAAGCCATTTTGTCTAAGTTTGGTGTAGGAATGAGCCCACCAAAAGTTGAAGTCTGACCAAAACCTACGTCATCCAAAAGGATGACAATCACATTGGGCGCACCGTCCGGTGCTTTGGTAGGGGTTTGCCATTTGGGTTTAGACTCTTTATATGTTTTCCCAATGGTGCCCTCAAACTTTGAAAGGTCCATAGGTATTGCACTGCGGTCTACTTCTGCAACACTCATAGATGCACTCAGACCAATGCTTATTGCAAGTAAGCCTAACCGGTGTATGAACTTAAAGTAAGTTTCCATAATTATATCTCCTTTATTTCTAAGTATAGAAAGTAATTGTTTAGTTTAACTATTGATTATACATAAGTTTAATATATCAGCGTGAGTAAAAAAACGACATTTTAAAACTTAAGTGTTATTTATGGAGTGTTTGAGAAGGTAATTCATGGAACATCAGTTTATAGGCTTTGGAAAAGTGGTTGAGATCGAAAAAATTATATTTTAATGCAATGGCAGAAATAGTGCTATTTGTCGGAGGAGACAGAAGCAGTTCTTTTCGTGCAGCATTCAGACGCAGGTTAAGGAGATATCTTTTTGGCGTGATACCATAGTTCGCCTTGAAGAGACGTTCCATTTGTCTTTGACTTATGCCCAGCTCATGTGA
>JAYEOH010000018.1:0-19384 GCA_034722775.1 Campylobacterota bacterium
AGAGAAGCCCTGCTGTACTTGTGTTTGTAGCCGGTTCGTCTGCCATTATAACGTTTACCCGGATACGAAACTCTCACAGCGACAGGCAGTCCTCTCTTCCATCCATGGCGCTTGAAATAATATGCCACACTGCCTATTGCATCTTCCGTACTGTTCATGCGTTTTTTTCCATCTCTATTGAAGTCAACCACATAAGTTTTGTAGTTACTGGGCATAAACTGCCCCAACCCGATCGCTCCGGCACGAGAACCCATCACGCGCTTTGGATTGACCTTTTCTCTTTTTGTCATCAAGAGAAATTCTTTTAGTTCTGACTTGAAAAAACGGTTGCGTCTATTTTTTTCAAAAGCCAGTGTTGTCAAGGTATCAAAAACAGGATATTTTCCCGTATTTGCCCCATAGTGACTCTCAATGCCAATAATTGCCGTAATATACTCAGGCTGAACACCATATTTTCGATACGCTTTCTGAAGTGCTTTGCGATGCTTGTGCATATACTCGATACCTTTTGTCACTTTTGATTCTTTGAGTAAAATCTCTTCATAGCGATCCCAGGACCCCTGTCTTCTTTGAGTCGGCGTTCTATAATGTTTGACTTTTGGCCTCAAGGATGGTACATAAGCCGACAAAGCCTTTTTTTGGTATTTGGCATTACGGAAAAGGTTATTGAGTTTACTTCTGCTGCACTTGTGTCTCTTTACCAATTGGTCAATAAACAGACGCACTTCACGCTTTTTCGTATAGTCTTTGGCCGACAGAGTTGTCGCAAAAAGGAGTGATAAAAATATCAATGGTATAAACAATTTCATAAAATACTTCTTTATAATTTTCACAAATTCTATCCATAGAGTATCAACCAAGTGTAAATGAAGCTATTTCTTTTTCAAAAAAACACCACTCTCTATATGTTCTGTATGAGGGAATTGGTCAAATATCGCAGCATCTTCTACCTGATGTGTCTGCGTCAATACATTTAAATCTCTGGCAAGCGTCTCAGGATTGCAAGAGATATATATAATATGATCGATCCCGGAGATCAATCCTATCGTCCCCTCATCTAAACCTGCTCTGGGCGGATCCACCAATACTGTTGAAAAATCATAACTATCCAGATCGACACCTTTGAGCCGGATAAATTCACGAACTTTTGTCAGTGCCTCTGTCATCTCCTCTGAAGACAAACGAACAAAAGTGATATTTTCCACACTGTTTTTGAGACAATTCTCCTGCGCGGCATAGATCGACCGCTTGCTTACCTCTGTCGCCAAAACTTTGTCAAAATAGTACGAAAGCGGAATCGTAAAATTCCCCAAACCGCAATAACTCTCCAAAAAATCCCCCCCGCCAACTTTCTTTGCCTGGGCAATCGCCCACTCTATCATCTTGATATTCACTTTGGGATTAGGCTGCGTAAAGCCGCTCTCGTAGTGTCGATAAATCACTTCACTGCCATCTATCTGAAGTTTTTCAGTCACATATTCATCGGAGAGTATCACTTTTTGCTTTCGGCTTCGCCCCAATATCTTGCAGTCAAGCAGAGTTTGCAATTTTTTAGCCTCCTCTTCCCAATCATCCTCAAGTCTGCGATGATAAAGCATCGTGATCAGGCACTCATCCGTGGTTGTCGCTAAAAATTCAATAGCAAACAGCTTCGTTTTTAAGATCACCGAAGCATTGATCTTCTCCAGAAGTACCCACATTCTCTTCTCGATGGCAAAATCCACCTTGGGGCACTCTGCGATCAGAACAACTCCATTTTTATCCAGATTGCCCATCGCATAGTCACAGTGATCACCCTCATGCCAGATGCGAAACTCAGCTCTGGCACGATAGTGGTGATCAGGGGAATCAAAAACAGTTATTTTCTCTTGATAAAAAGGCATTAGTAGTGCAGAAACCTGCCCTTCTTTCTCTTTTAGCTGATCAATATAGTCTACTTGATAGAGGCTGCAGGAGCCGCAAGTTCCAAAATGTTTACACTTCAAAATCCACCTCACTTAAATTCAATTGGATATAATACTACAATTATATCAAAAGGTGCAAACTATGTCTCTCTCTGTCGTCATCCTCGCTGCCGGTCAAGGTACTCGAATGAAATCTTCGACACCCAAAGTACTTCACGGGGTTTCCGGGAAACCGATGCTCTTTCATGCTATCGATGCATCGCAAACACTATCTGATGATATTACAGTCGTTCTCTATCACCAGGCAGAGCGTATCGAGCAGGTAATTATGGCTGCCTATGACAATATTCTCTTTCACAAACAGGATGCTGAGCAGTTCCCCGGTACCGGGGGTGCAATGAAAGGTGTCGTCTCCAAACATGAGCGCGTCCTGATCCTCAATGGGGATATGCCGCTGATCACAACCGAATCACTTCAGGCACTTGTCGCAGGTGATGCAGATATCAATATGAGTGTCATCGAAATGGAGGATCCCAGCGGATACGGCCGTGTAATCATCGATGAATCCAATGTCAAAGAGATCGTCGAAGAGAAGGATTGCACTCCGGAACAAAAAATGGTGAAAACAGTCAATGCCGGTATCTATGCCGTCAAAAAAGAGCTGCTTGACCGATACATCCCTGCTCTGAGCAATGATAATGCTCAGGCAGAGTATTATCTCACGGATATCATCAAAATGGCTGTCGATGAGGGGAAAATCGTTCATCCTGTTTATGTCAAAGAGGAGGAGTTCAAAGGTGTCAACTCCAAACTCGATCTCGCCGAAGCCGAAGTGATCATGCAGAGACGAATCAAAGATAAACTGATGATGGCAGGAATCATTATGAGGCTTCCCGATACGATCTATATCGACTGCAGAGCAGAGTTTAAGGGAGAGTGCATAGTCGAAAACGGTGTGAGTATCCAGGGGGCTTCCCGCATCATCAATTCACACATCAAGACCCACTCTATCGTGGAAGATTCGATACTGGAAAACAGTGATATCGGTCCCATGGCACGCATACGTCCGCAAAGCAAAATCATCGATACACATATCGGCAACTTTGTCGAAGTCAAAAAATCAACCCTCACAGGTATCAAAGCCGGTCACCTCTCCTATATCGGAGATGCGACTATCAACGAGGGGAGCAATATCGGAGCCGGCGTGATCACTTGCAACTACGACGGTAAAGCAAAATATCAGACACTCATCGGCAAAAATGTCTTTGTCGGTAGCGATACACAGCTGGTAGCACCTGTTACTATAGAAGATGATGTGATTATCGCGGCAGGCACAACGGTCAATAAAAATATTGCACGAGGTGAATTGGCAATTTCACGAGCACCTCTAAAAAAAGTTTCAGGCTTTTTTGATAGATTCTTTGACAAATAAAAGGAGTTAAATAGATGCAATTTGATTTAACAGGAAAATCTATCTTGCTTGGTGTTACAGGCAGTATTTCAGCCTATAAGGCTTGTGATCTGGCACGACTTTTTGTCAAAGGCGGTGCCCGGGTACATGTCGTTATGTCACCCAGTGCGGCACGATTTGTCTCGGCATTGACATTCGAAGCTCTTACCCGAAACCCGGTCCTTACCCGAGAGAGCGAAAGCTGGAGTTCAGACCTCAACCATATTGAAATAGGCAAAAAATGTGATCTTTTTATCATTGCGCCTGCTACGGCAAACTCGGTCAATAAGCTTAGCAAAGGGATCGCAGACAATATTCTATTGGAAACAGCATTGGCATTTGCCGGAAAAATGATAGTCGCACCCGCAGCCAATACCCAAATGCTCAAAAATCACTATACTGTCGGCAGCTTGAAGATGCTGGCGGTCAATGATATTATCATAGTCGAACCGCAGGAGAAACTTCTCGCCTGTGGAGATACAGGCAGCGGTGCACTGGCTGATCCGGAAGAGATTTTCCTCCGGAGTACAGCGGCACTCTTCGAGGACGAGTTCTGGAAAGATCGCCGTATAGTTGTCACAGGAGGCGGAACCCGCGAAAAGATAGACGAGGTACGCTATCTCTCCAACTTCTCCAGTGGCAAAATGGCAAGAGCACTGGTGCTTGCCCTCCATAGCAGAGGCGCTGATGTCTGCTATATCACAACAACAGGGAGCGAGGGATTACCTTCGGATGTCTATGTAATCGATGTAGAGAACAGCGAAGAGATGCTCAACTATACGGTAGATGCCGTCCGTGTAGCCAAAAAGGGGAAGATGAGCAGAGCGACAATGAACAGCAGTGATCCTGTTCATCTGATCCAAAAAGAGCCTTACCTATTTATGGCGGCTGCCGTCTCCGACTATAGACCAAAATTTCCGCAGGACGGCAAATTGAAAAAGGCTCTTCTCGGAGAGTCATGGTCGCTTGAGTTGACGCAGACAGACGATATCCTCAGCTCACTCAACAAGGATGGTATTCAAGTTGTGGCATTTAAAGCAGAGATGGACAGCGAACAGGGGCTGAGCAGCGCAAGGTCACTTCTGGATCAAAAAGGTGCTGATGCCGTCTGCTACAACTACCTCAAAGACAGCGACAGTTTTGGGACAGATGATAATGAGGTCACCTTCATCAGCAAAGGTCAAGAGAAGCCATTGGGAAAAGCAGATAAGCTCTCTCTTGCCTTGAGAATTATCGAAACGGCAAAGGTGCTCTCATCGTGAGTAAAAATATTCTCAAAAATTTAGCTATTATCATGGATGGCAACGGTCGATGGGCGGAAGAGCGGGGGCTCAAGCGCACCAGGGGTCATGAAGCAGGAGCAGAGGTCGTCCGCGAGATTACAACCTACTGCGCCAACCATCCCACTATCGAATCCGTTACCCACTATGCTTTCAGTACAGAGAACTGGAAACGACCTAAACTGGAAGTAGAATTTTTGATGAAACTGCTCGAACGCTACCTCAAAAATGAGCTGAAAACCTATCAGAAAGAGAATATCCGTTTTGTTGCTATCGGGGATATCTCGAAGTTCTCCCCGGGACTGCAAAAGACAATCGGAACCACTGAAGAAAAAACGCGACACAATACAAAACTGACACAAGTTCTTGCGCTTAACTACGGTGCACGAGATGAGATCGTCAGAGCTGCCAATCTCGTACTTGAGAGAGGAGAGATGATCACAGAAGAGACCTTGGGGGATGCACTCGACACCCCATATCGGGATATTGACCTGCTCGTTCGAACAAGCGGAGAGCAGAGACTCTCCAACTATCTCCTGTGGCAGCTTAGCTATAGTGAACTCATGTTTACGCCCACACTTTGGCCTGACTTTACTCCGGCAGAACTGGAAGAGTTGATCAAAAATTTTGAAAATAGAAACAGGCGATTTGGAGGAGTATAGATGGAGATAATTTTGATAGTGATGATGTTTGTACTTGGTGCTGCGATCGGCTCTTTTCTGAATGTCGTAATCTACCGCATTCCTGAGGGAGAGAGTATTGTTTTTCCATCTTCACAGTGCCAGAGCTGTCATACTCCACTCAAATGGTATCACAATATCCCCATCTTCTCCTGGATTTTTCTGGGAGGAAAGTGCGGCTTCTGCAAGGAGCCCATATCAAAGCAGTACCCTTTTGTTGAGCTGATCACCGGCTTGATCTTTGCTGTTCTTTTTCTTAAGTTGGGACTGGTATGGCATCTCCCTTTTGTCTTTGCCTCCTTCGCAGCACTCTTTGCTCTGGTGATGATCGATTTCAAATACTTTGCTGTACCGGATTCTGTCAATTTTTTCGCACTGGCGATGGCATTGATCCAGCCTGATTTTATTGCAGCGGCAATGAACGGTGCGATCGCAGCACTGGCTCTCTATCTGCTTGGACTGGGTGTCAGCTTTGCCTTTAAAAAAGAGGCAATGGGGAGTGCCGATGTGATCGTCGCAGGTACTATGGCGGCACTTTTGGGCTTCCCAAATTTCTTTGTGGCACTTTTTCTATCTGCAATTTTGGCGATAGTCCCATCTCTTCTCGCCAAAGATACGATGGTGCCATTTGTTCCCTTTTTGGCTCTGGCAACTTTCATCATATATCTCCTTGATGAGCAAACAGGTTTATTGCTAAATTGGATCATGTATGGTTAGCGTCAGATCCTATCTCTCCAGCAATTTTACCAAAACTTTTTTGACGATTTTTATCCCGTTCTTTTTTATTATCTCACTTGTTTATCTCGTCAAGATCTCCATACTTACTGCCAAAATACAGATGACTCTCCCCGAGCTGCTGCAACTCTTTGGCTACTCCATACCTACGATCATCTTCCACACCCTGCCCATATCTTTCATCGCCAGTATCGCTACCACATTTCAGAGACTTTCGGTTGACAATGAGCTGATCGCACTTTTTTCTCTGGGTATGCCTGCACGAAAACTCATCTATCCTCTCATCTTCATTGCGCTGCTCTTTGCTTCTCTGCTTCTGGTGATCTCTTTCCTCACCATGCCGCAAACCAATCAGCTCTTTAATGCATTCAAGCACAGTAAAAAATCTGAGATGACCTTCAATATCATTCCGGAGGAGTTTGGTCAAAAATTTGGACACCACTATATCTATATCACCGATGAGGTGAATGGCAAATTCCAGGATACTGTCATCTACTATCAGGATAGCAATCACTCTGATCAGATTCTCTCGGCAGACAGCGGAGAGATGCTTAACGAGGAAGGTATCTTCTCTCTAATTCTCTATAATGGCAAAGGATACACTTTTGAGTCCGACATGATACGGGAGACCACCTACAAAAAGATGCAAACCTATGATGCAATGGGCAATCGCAATATGCAGCTTTATGGTGTGGAAGCCTACTGGAAACAAGGCATAACAGACAAGCAGAGAAAACAAAAAATGCTTTTCTATTTTTTCATCAGCATCATACCGCTGCTATCACTCTATATGATATCTGCCTTCTCTATCATCAATCCCCGATACCAGAAAAACCACTCCTTTATCGTCATCGGGGTGATTGCATCGCTCTTCTATTTCCTCGCTTCTCTTTTGGATAAATATGGGACGATATGGATGCTTGCAGCCTTTAGTATTACTTCTCTAGGGATTGGTATGTGGCTCTTCAATCGTCAGGTCAATCGATACTTCTAATGCGTGTCAAAGCCGTACTCTCCTATGACGGGAGTTTTTTTCAGGGATTTCAAAAACAAACTACAACCAAAAAAACGATCACAACTTCTTTGGAGTCAGCTTTGCGCTCGCTGCATATAGGCAGTGATATTGTCGGAAGCGGACGAACTGATACAGGTGTTCACGCTACCGGGCAGATAATCCATTTTGATCTTCCGGATTTTTGGAATGATCTTCAAAAGCTTCAATTGGAACTCAACCGCAAACTGCAGCATATACACATCAAGCACATCACTATGGTCGATGAATCAT
Organism: Campylobacterota bacterium; assembly: GCA_034722775.1. Classification (GTDB taxonomy): domain Bacteria; phylum Campylobacterota; class Campylobacteria; order Campylobacterales; family Sulfurovaceae; genus SZUA-451. Next base: position 7,335 of record JAYEOH010000018.1, read on the forward strand.
TTCATGCCCGCTTCTCAGCCAAAAGGCGTATCTATCGTTATCTCTTCAAACAAACTACTCCCTCTATCTTTGAAGAGAACCATATTGCACACTACCCTGTTTTTGATCCGCTACGCCTGGAGAAGGCACTGAAGGCTTTTGAGGGAAAGCATGATTTTCGATACTTTTGTAAGACCGGTTCCGACATCCACACCACAGAGAGAACGATCTACAGAGTACAGTACAGACAGTTTGAAGACTATCATGCTATTTACTTTGAAGCCAATGGATTTCTCCGTGCGCAAGTCAGAATGATGATAGACGCTGCGCTGCGCTGCGCCTCTGAACAAATCACACTGGAGATGCTTGAAGAACAGATCAACAGCACACACCGACATACTACCTCTCTCGCACCCGCCTCAGGACTCTATTTGGCACGCATTTTATATTAGCACAATCTTTCCACAACTCTTATGCTATAATCTTATTCTAATTACATCAAAATTTTAAATTATGAGGAGTATTGATGTCAACCGGATACAAAAAAATATTTGGATTTGTTTTTCTCGTTTTTAGTGTTGGGACAGCGGTGCTTGCCCCTTTGAGTAAACTATTATAAGGATCGATATGAGTCAAGCCAAACGCTACAATCCGCCTAAAGTGAAAGCCGATATGATCAAGAAGGGTTTCTTGCTTTACCTTTTTCTGATACCTCTCTTTTTGAGTGTCGTCATCGCACTTTTCAGTATGAAATTTTTTCCTTTTCTCATCAACAGCATTGCATTTTTGCTCTTCTTTGGGGTACTTTATCTTTCCAAAAAAGGATTTGCGCAGGAGATCAACTACCAACAAGCGACATTTACGAAAGCACCAAAGATCCACTACAAAGAGTTTGCTGCTTATCTGCTCGGTGTCGCCACTTTGTATACGGCTTATATTGCCGGAGCACAACCACTGATAGAGTCTCTTTTTCTTGCAGCTCTCTCTATTGTTGGATACTGGCTCTATTATGGGTTCGACCCACGAGAGGACAAGCTGGAAAATCTGGGGGATATCTCTGCTGAAATGGTGATCAAGACACTCAGAGAGGCGCACGGGAAAATAGAAGCCATAGAGAAAGATACGGACAAGATCCAGGATCATACACTCAAAGAGAAGATCGATCTGGCTCTGGAGCAGGCAAAAACCATCCTCGATGCGATCGCCGAAGACCCCAAAGATGTCAGAACTGCCAGAAAGTTCCTCATCGTCTATATCGATGGAGTCGCCAAGGTGACCTCTTCCTATACAGCAATGGATGAAAAAGAGATCGACTCTGAGACCCGGGAGAGGCTTCTGCAGCTGATGGAGGATGTCGAAATCCGTTTTCAGAAAGAGCTCAAACGGCTCAAGGCAAACAACGAGTTTGATCTCGATGTTCATATAGATGTGCTCAAAGAGCAGATCAAACACTAATATATACAAAGGATAAATTTATGGAAGCACAGATGAAAGAAGCGATCGAAACCACAGTCATAGAGCAGATAGAAACCCCTGCAGAGGTGATGCCCGAAGAGCAGGAGATGGTAACCAAAGCTGCCAATGAACTCAATGTCAAAGATAGAACATCGGTGATCTATTTCGGATCCGGTGCGCAGGAAAAACTCGATGAGATATCCAACCGTATGATTGATGGTGTACAGAACAAAGATCTCGGTAAAGCAGGAGAGTCGCTCAATAAAATCGTTGCAGCGATCCGTGGATTTGATCTCGACGAGCTCAACCCAAATAAAAAACTTGCCTGGTGGAAAAAGATCTTTGGCGGTACTGAGCCGATGGTGAAATTTATCCAGGGGTACGAAGAGGTGCGCGACCAGATCGATATGACTACCAATGAACTTGAGCGTCACAAGAGTCAACTTATGACAGATATCGTCTCTCTGGACAAGCTCTATGAAGCCAATCTCGAGTACTTTAGAAATCTCGAACTCTATATCCAGGCAGGAGAACAGAAACTTAAAGAGATCGAAGAGGTTGAGATCCCAGAGTATGAGGAGAAAACAAAAGGCAAAGAGATGATCGCAATACAGAACCTCAAAGAGATCAGAGGCTTCAGGGATGACCTGGAGCGGCGAGTCCAGGATCTACGGCTCTCCCGACAGGTAGCGATGCAGTCACTGCCAAGCATCCGACTGGTACAGGAGAATGACAAGTCACTAATCAACAAGATCACTTCCACGCTTGTTAATACAGTTCCACTCTGGAGAAATCAGCTTGCCCAGACCGTTACGATCTTCAGAAGTCATGATGCTGCCAAAGCAGTCAAAGGAGCGACCGATCTCAGCAATGAACTGCTGGAGAAAAATGCAGAGGGACTCAGAGAAGCCAACCAGGAGGTACGACAACAGATGGAACGGGGAATTTTCGATATCGAGAGTATCAAAAAAGCCAATGCGACGCTCATCGCCACTCTAAATGACTCTCTCAAGATTGCCGACGAGGGCAAGAGAGCCAGAGATGTTGCACTAATAGAACTTCAAAAGACAGAGCATGAACTCAAAGAGGCACTGCTCACGATCAAAGTCAAGGCAGATGCACTGCCTGAAACAGAGAAAAAACAGATAGAAAAGAAGGAGAAATAGATGGGGCTTTTTGATTGGATAAGCGGACAGTTTATTGATGTCATCGAGTGGACAGATGATTCGCATGACACAATGGTGTATCGCTTTGAACGCCATGGAAACGAGATCAAATACGGTGCCAAGCTCATCGTCAGAGAATCTCAGGTTGCTGTATTTGTCAACGAAGGTGAAATCGCAGATATTCTGGGACCGGGCACTTATGAGCTTGAAACTAAAAATATTCCGATTCTAACTTCACTCCAACATTGGGATCATGGTTTCAATTCCCCCTTTAAAGCAGAAATATATTTCATTAATACAAAACGATTTACTGATCTCAAATGGGGTACCAAAAACCCTATTATGGTCAGAGATCCGGAATTTAGCATGGTACGGCTTCGTGCCTTTGGCACCTACGAAATCCGTGTAGAAGACCCCGAAGTCTTCCTAAAGGAGATCGTCGGAACAGACGGACACTTCACAACAGATGAGATCGATGCACAATTGACCAATCTCATTGTCTCCAAATTTGCTGCCATTCTGGGACAAAATGATATCCCAGTACTTGATTTGGCTGGAAATTATGAAAAATTCGGTGACTTTATCACAGAAAAGATCTCTCCATTCTTTGATGAATATGGTCTATCCCTAACAAAAATGCTGGTCGAAAATATTTCACTTCCCGAAGAGGTGGAGAAGGCACTCGATCGTCGCAGCAGCAGGGAGATCACCGGTGACCTGGGCGCCAACCTCCAATATCAGGCTGGTGAAGCACTAGGCAGCGAAAACAGCGGTGGCGCAATGTCCGATATGGTTGGAATGGGTGCAGGGATTGCGATGGGCAACCAGATGGCAAACATGATGCAGGGAGGCAAAAGTACACCACCCCCCATGCCAGGCTCGCAAGAGAGCTATTTTGTCGCTGTAGGCAAAAAACCTGAAGGGCCCTATGGCATAGACAAGATCAAAACCATGGTTCAGTCAGGCGCACTTCAACGCGATACACTCATCTGGACTGAAGGCATGGAGGAGTGGCAGAAAGCCTCCGGCATACTGACTTCTCTCTTTAAGTCTCAGCCCCCTGCATTGTGAAATTCAGCGCAATAAACTTTACCTGCCCCAGTTGCGGGGCACCTATGGTATTTTCTCCTGCTTCAGGAAAACTCACTTGTGAATTTTGCGGGACTCAAAGCCCAATCAAAGAGAGCATGGAGGAGATCAGAGAGTATGACTTCAAGGAGGCACTGTCTCGCCTCTCCCATCAACCGGCACAGCACATCGACAAAACAATCATTTGCAGCAAATGCGGCGGAAGCTTCACACTGACACCATACTCTGTCAGCAGCAACTGCCCCTATTGCGGTACACCGGCAATCACAGATTTTGTCAGAGAGATCATACCCGAATCACTCCTCCCCTTTCAAATCACACAAAAAGAGGCAAAAGAGCGTTTCAAAATATGGACAGGCTCTCTTTGGTTCGCCCCTTCTGCTTTTACTAAATATTTCAAAGGCAAAAAGAAGCTGGAAGGATACTATCTCCCTTATTGGACTTACGACAGTGACACATATACACATTACCGGGGAATGCGCGGAGATACTTACTATGTCACAGTCACCCGTACTGTTATGAGAAACGGCAGGCAGGAGCGTGTCCAGGTACAAGAACCGCGTATCAAATGGACACCTGCGAGCGGCAGGGTCTCGCTCACCTTTGACGATATCACTATCGGTGCAAACAAAACACTCTCCAGAGCAATTATCGATGCGGTAGGTCCCTGGAATACAGAGAGTCTTAAACTTTTTGATGAAAAATATCTCAGCGGTTTTCAAACAGAAGAGTATACGATCGGATTGGATAATGGATTTGAGTATGCCAAAACAAAAATGAGCAGCAGTATCGAACATGCCATTCGAAGAGATATCGGGGGAGACCAGCAGCAAATCCACTCTGTCGATACCCGATACCACAATACAACTTATAAAAGTGTGCTTTTCCCTCTATGGACAGCTACTTTCAAATGGAAAGATAAAATCTACTATTATGCAATCAATGCACAGACAGGCAGGATAAGTGGTGAAAGACCCTATAGTATAACAAAAATCATATTTGCTGTCATTACCATAGCGGCGATCATCGGGGCGGCGATCTATTATGACCATCGGTTGGGGTAAAGTTATATTTCGGGGCTTGGGACTATAGCTGACCTGCAAGCAATAACATAAAATGATATAATATACTAATAATAATAAAAAGGTACGCTAATGAAAAAGTTGATATATGATGTTTGCGTAATAGGGTCCGGGCCTGCCGGGTTTGCAGCGGCTATGCGTTCATACGATTTTGGAAATCATGTCTGCATCGTAGAGGGAGGAGATGTTGGAGGGGCCAGTATTTACGGTGGTGTTCTTATCTCGAAAACTCTGTGGGAGCTATCAAGCAACTATTCGGTTGCCAAGCGGACAGACAGAGGATACAGGGCTTCCGGACTGAGTATTGATTATGCCAAAGTGAGAGATACTGTGTTTGAGGCCGCAAAAGAGAGAGAGTATCAGCTGCTATCACAGATAGAGACTTTCACCAAAAGATCAGATTCTGAAAAAAGTATCACTCTCATAAGAGGCTGGGCAAAATTTGAGACAGTCAAAACATTGATCGTCACACAAAAAGATGGTGAAACTATACGGATTGAAGCAGAAAATTTTATCATTGCCACAGGTTCACACCCAAGAAAACATCCCTTGCTTGAGATAGACGGTGAGAAAATTATCAGCTCTGACCATATACTGAAACTCAAAAAATTTCCCAAACGGATTTTGATTGTTGGTGCCGGTATTGTCGGATGTGAATTTGCAACTATTTTTGCCAATTTTGGCGAGACAAAAGTACACTTGCTTGATGCACAAGAGAAAGTAATTCCCTTTGAAGATGATGATGTGAGTGACTATGCCGGTGACAGATTATCGGATATCGGGGTGAATATCCATCATTTGGCAACATTGAGAGAGGTGAGAAAAGAGGACAATCACATAGATATCGTACTCGACTATAAAGATGGACATTCAGATGTGATTGCTGTAGATGTTGTCCTGGTCTCGATAGGAAGAGTTCCCACTGTCAAAAAGCTTGGACTTGAAAATATTGATATTGAACTTACTGAGAGAAATCTGTTGAATGTTGATAAAAATTGCAAAGTCAGAGACAATATTTATGCAGCAGGTGATATTTCCGGTGGTCCGGCACTTGTCAATATTGCCGAAATGGAGGGTCGATTTGCTGCAAAAGCCATAGAGGGGAAAATCACATTTCCGTTGAGATATAGAAATATTTCAACCATTATGTTTTTTAATCCTGAAATTACCTCTATTGGCTTAAACGAAAAAGAGTGTCGGGAAAAAAATATCGCCTACAAAGTGGTTTCCTACCAACATTCACTGATTGCAAGAGCCATTGCTATGCGAGAGACAGATGGTTTTTTTAAACTGATAGTAACAGACGAAGAGAATCCAAAAGTGCTGGGAATGAGAGCGGCAGGACTACAGGCAGCTGCTTCCATCATGTATATTGCGACTGTTATGGATCATCACAAGCAACGTATTAAAGATATTATGAAAACAATACATCCTCATCCCAGTATGACAGAAGGGATTGTGGAGTGCTTAAGGGTATTGGCAGGGAAATCAATATTGAAACCTGAAGCTTTTCCTGACCATATCAGTTTTAAAGTATGGAGACCAGAGGAGTTAAAAGATCCTTCAGTTTAGAGCTGGGCAATAATGTATTTATCTGGATTTGGTATTAGCAGTAAAGTATAAGGAGGTTCCTAAGAGTTGAAAGGAATAATTCAGAGGAGACAAACTCCTCCAAAGTTCTAGTGTGCTTCAGTCTCTACTGTTTTGACCTCTTCAGGTGTCACAGTTTTCTCTACATCTTCGGCGACCTCTTCTTTCAAGCTTTCGACAGCCTCTTTTGCCTCGAAGGCATCCTTTGATACTGTCTCTTCTACTTTGGCTTCTGCCGCAGCTTCTCCTGCGACAGCTTCCGGAGCCGCTATGGCAGCTGCCTCTTCTGTGGCAACACTATCTGTAGCAATGACCTCTTCTTTTGCAGCTGGTGCGCTCTCTTCAGAGGCAACCTCTTTTTTCTCATCGGCTACCGCCTCTTCTTTGACTGTGTTCTCTTCTGCTGATTCGGCTTTCTTCTCTTCTGCTTTCACAGGCTCGACCTTTTCAGCAGCGGCACTCTTCAAGTCATCAAGCTCCTCTTCCAGGTCAAACACCTTGTCATCAAGTGCCTTGACTTTGGCAACATTGGCACCATATTCGTAGACCAGTTCACCGCCATCTTTGCCTTGCTTGAGTGTCCCTGCAGCAAAAACGATCGCCAAAAGCAATAGCAATACTCTCATCTTTCCGCCCGTAAACGAAAAGAGCTTGAAGAGAAGCAGTGCAAGCGAACCGTAAACCAGATAAGTTCCAATAAGCTTATGCTCTTTAAGTTCCGCCTGTCCGGCATCCCCCAGTGCATCCCAGGCCGCTTTTCCATCTACAGAACCGGAGACGAAAGCTGCAGCAAAGATCACTACCATCGCCAAAATCAAAAGAAACGAAAGTGTACTGACACCTCTGCCTTTTGGCTCTTCGGGAGTCTCTCCTCTTTTGACGATAATATTCACCAGTTCGAGAAGAACGATCATAATAGGTAAAACGATAGCAAAATGCACCAGTGGCGGGTGCACAATAGCAGGTACTTGGTCCATAGGTATCATATCAATGATAGCCTTTGGTATTTCAATTTGTGGTAATTCCATTTTCACTCCTGTGTTATATTTAAGTGTATTACACCTTTGATATGGAAGATTATAGCACAACCTAAGGGTTTCTAAAGCTTAATTTTCTTCTTAAGAATTGGTTTTTTTGGAAACGGAGACTTTAGTCCCGAGCAGCAGAGGCAAAGCCTTCCGGTTCCAAGTGCGAAAAATAATAATATCTATTAACTTAATGGTGTCAGAGGTGCCCTTAAATAGGCTTGAGAACAACCATGATAACAATCACGATCATCAAAAGTGTCGGTACTTCGTTATAAAACCTGAAAAATTTTCCGCTTTTATAATAAGGATCCTCTGCCAGCTTCACCCGAAACCACTCCAGAGAAAAACTGTATGCGATCATCAGGGCAGCAAAGAAAAGCTTGACAGCGAGCCAAACACCATCCTGAAGCAGACCGGGGAGAAGAATGATCATCCAAACACCACTGATGATCGTAGCCCACATTGCCGGCAAGCCGATATATTTGTAGAGTTTATACTCTTGTATCTTTACCACTTTGACAAAACCTTCGTTGTCCGCATGTTCTCTGTGGTATACATAGAGTCTCGGTTGATAAAAGAGCATTGCCATCCAACTCATAAAACTCATCACATGAAATGCCAAAATCCAACTATAATACGCCATTACTTCTCCATTTCCTTAAAATCCTTCCGATCATATACGACCAGTTGGGGTTTGCGATAATACCCCAGATGAGCATAAAATATCTTGAGTTTTGTACCATCCGCCGGCCTGTTGCGCTTTTTTTTGAAATAGATCGGTATACGCCTCTTCTCTATCTCAAAGTGATTATTCCGATAAACCCCGATTAGATCGACAAAAACCTGATTTTGCAATGCCGGATCGCCGCTATCAAGCCTCTCTTCCTCAAGATAGTATGATTTCAATGTGACACTTCCCAGTTTTTTGACCTGCTCGATACGCATAATCTCCTTCATCCCTTTATATGTTGCGATTTCGCTGACAGTCAAATCATATCGCTGCCCCTCTTGCAAGCCTGCCGCAGCAGCATAGATATAGATCGCCTTCCCTTTGGGTGACTGCTTGATGACTGCATTTGTGCCTCGCTTCAGTATTACAACACAATTCTCCAACCTGACAGGATGACTGAGCTCTTCTGTAGTGTAGAGGTTTTCAATCTTTTGCAGCACTGGTTTTTTGACCTTTTCCGGCTGATAAGGCTCCATACTGAATGTCGCATAGATCGGCAAGTGGTCAGAGTAGCCTCTCCCTTTGTGTTTGCTGCCGCTATAGTCCCAGCCATTGATCCACCCCTCTCGAGTAAAAAGATAAGGAGCGCGAAAAACACTATATGAGTTATTGACATAGTCAATCCCTTTGCCGTCTACAAGAGACTGAGGAATCAAAATATGATCGATCGATCCCCTGTGACCATAATATTTGTGACTCCATCGCCTGGAAGGGGCAAGCTCAAGCCAGAGATTAAAGTGACGACCCTCATTATCTACCTGAATATCATGCTCAGAAACAAGATCATCTCCTTTGATGCTTTTAAGAGTATGATTAATACCTGTTTTACCCTTTGTATCGTTCAATCGCTTGCTAAGTACACGATACTCGTCATAGTGACTGTTGAGATCACCGACTATAAGATACTCCCTCTTTTTGGGAAGGGCATCAATCCTCTTTGCCAATGCTCTGGCATAATTAACTCTTCGACTTTCGTAACCTGATCGTGATTTGGCTTTCCAGTGATTGACAAAAAGTGTCAACAGTTGACCTTTGATTTTGACTGTTGCCTCCAATATATCACGATCTCGGGATGAATAATTCACTCGTATCTCTCTCTCGTTGACAATAGGGTAACGAGAGAGGATTGCTACTCGGATCGTTGTCTTTTTCTTGCGCGCAATACTGTGGTAAGAGTAGTCGCAGCCCACGCGCTTGAGGCGTTTTTGCAAGCGCATCAATATCCCTTCATTCTCAATCTCCTGAAGTGCAACGATATCTGCATCCAGATCGCAAATAACTTCGGATATGTGTGTCAACTTGATATCAGCCATCCGTTCTGACCAGTTATGTTTTCCTGGAATATACTCATCATACTCCGTACCATTTTTTACAGCATCGAAGAGATTTTCAACATTGTAGCTGGCAACCTTGAACTGAGTGGCAAAAAGATAAAAGGGGACAAAAAGTATCAGAAGTAACCGAAACACTTATTGGGCCTTGAGTGACATCGTACTCTCATCAAGCTCGATCACTTTTTTCTCTTTCAGGCTATTCAGTGCCCTTTTAAAACTCTTTTTACTCATTGCAAATGTCTGTGTGATTGCTTCAGCATCACTCTTGCTGGTCATAGCGATCCTGCCGCCTTGCTCCTGCAGTACCTTGAGAATTTTTTGCTCGAACTGATCCTGATTGTTTTTATTTCCCAGTTTTTGCAGCGTGATATCCAGCTTAAAATCTTTACGAACCTGTTTGATAAACCCTTTTTTGCGATCTCCAACTTGTATCGGTTCAAAAATCTCATTGCTAAACAGCATTCCCTCATAGAGATTGTCCGCTACGACTTTGTACCCAAGCGGAGTCTTGGCGATCACCAGGAGATCCATCTCTTTGTTGGGATGCAGTCCTGCCATATCACGCTCAAGCCATTTTCCGATCTTTTGCGTCCCGTAGAGACGATCCGTCTGTTCATCCAGGCATACCCTGAGAATATACTTTTTACCGATTGTGAAATACTCTTTTTGCTGTGAGAGCGGTACAAAAAGATCTTTCATAAGTCCCCAATTGACAAATGCGCCATAGGATTTATAATCCACCACTGTAAAGTAGCCAAACTCTCCGAGTTTCGCATAAGGCATCTTCGTCGTTGCCACAGGACGATCCTCCGAGTCTGTATAGACAAAGACATCAATAAGTGCGCCGATAGGCATCTCATCTTCTTGCACATAAGCATTTGGCAGGAGCACTTCACTATCATCTTTTGCCTGAAGGTAAAGACCCGGTTCTGTATCCCTCATCACTTCCAGGGTATTGATCTTCCCTATCTCTATCAATAGGTTTTTTTGCTTTTCAGTCATTGGGCTATTCCGTTTATTTGATTTGATCTATAGGGGATAAGTAATCCAGTGGGCGTATTATAGCCAAACGAGAGATACTTTTATAAACTTGTTGCAAATCCAGAGTTAGACTATAATATCAACAACAAAGAGCCAAAAGGAGACAATAGATGTATTTTGACGAAAGATTCAAGGAACTGATAAAAAAACAGGGCAAGACATTTGCCGAGACACAGGAGTTGCTGGATCGACACAATGAACTGCCGGCTATCAAAAAGACGATGAATGGAACCCCACTCTCAGAGGCACTGGAGTCCTACCTGATTGAGTTGCTTATCTATCTTTCCCGAGTCAACGGGGAGGTTGATTTTCGCGAGATTGAATTTGTCAAGATACTACTGCAGAAAAATCTGTCGAAAGAGGCAATACGGCAGTCGGGAGCCAATGCGGTAGAGATTGACCTGCATAATTCAGATCTTTTTGCCCTGATTTATCAGATCGACAGAGAGCTGGCCGAGGCTTTGATCAATACCATCGAGGCGATAGGATTGATTTTCATTGCCGTGGATGGGCATTCTGATATACCGGAGATCAAAGCGCTCACCAATATTATATTTGAAATCAGATACGAGATCAGATCTTTAGGCAATATGCCCAATACGATACCCGGGACAAAAAGCACGATTGATACAGTCGACACCAATGAAACGAACAATACAAATGATGCCGCCGGTGAACCGGAGCAGGATCTGGAGTCCATACTTTCAGAACTCAACGAACTGATCGGCCTCGAGTCGATCAAAGAGGAGATTGCAGGATTGATAAACCTCATAAAGGTCAGAAAGTTGAGAGAAGAGAAAGATTTGCCTATACTGCCGATGAGTTTTCACCTCGTATTTTCCGGGAATCCGGGTACCGGAAAAACGACTGTCGCAAGAATAGTCTCAAAAATCTATAAAAACCTCGGTGTGATAAGCAAAGGTAATCTGGTCGAAGTAGATCGCTCCGGACTGGTCGCAGGTTTCGTAGGCCAAACTGCCATCAAGACTCGTGAAGTGATCGACAGTGCCAAAGGGGGCGTACTCTTTATCGATGAGGCATATTCCCTGACACCCGGCAGCTCGCAATCCGACTATGGGAGTGAGGCGATAGAGGTGCTGCTGAAAGCTATGGAGGACCAGAGGGGCGACTTGGTAGTGATCGTCGCCGGCTACACCAATGAGATGGAAGATTTTCTCAACTCCAATCCCGGCTTGAAATCCAGATTTAATAAATTTATACACTTCTCAGACTATACCCCCGAAGAGCTTCTCGATATTTTCATACTCATCAGTAAAAAACATGGGTACAGACTGACAGATGACGCGAAAGAAGAGTTGGAAAAACTGATCTCTCAGGTATATGACAACAGAACCGAAAATTTTGCCAATGCCCGGATCACAAGAAATATGTTTGAAAGTGTTATCCAGTACCAGGCAAACCGGGTTATCGAAATCGAAGAGCCGAGCAGAGATGAATTGCAGGAGATCACTATAGAGGATATCAAAATGCTTGAGAATGAGTATATCAGACAGTAGTACCACACCACCATCTAGGGGCAATGCCATTAAGTTAAG
>JAYEOH010000018.1:19484-25072 GCA_034722775.1 Campylobacterota bacterium
TGAAGGGCACCTCTAAGCGATTTTATATTATTATTAATTCAAAATAGTTTAGATTGGAGATAGTTATGTATACAAAAATTTTGGGAGCACTCTTCATGTCATCGGCACTTTTCGCTTCAGAAGCACCTGTGACCTTCGACAAGACATTCGGCGGTGGAGAAGATGATATAGCAAAATCGGTTGTCAAAACAGAAGATGGTTATCTGATCGCCGGAAAAACCAAAAGCTTTACGGGGAATAGGGATTTTGATGCCTATCTGGTCAAGATAGACAAGAAAGGTCAAAAACTCTGGTCCAAAATATACGGGGGAGAAGATGATGAGGATGCCAATGAAATTATCCGGTTTGGTAAAGATTATGTCTTTGTCGGTTCGACCCAAACCTATGGCAATGAACGCCTCAGCTACTATATCACAAAGATCGACGATAATGGAACCATCGATTGGCAGGTAACCTACTATAGGGATGAAGATGATGAGTACTATGGAAATTCTATCACGACAGACGGTAAAGATCTGGTTGTCGCCGGTACGGAGCGGCATCTGAATTTCATGTCCTCCAAGATCAATCCCCTGATTTTCCAACTCAACAGTGAGGGAACAAGAGGCTGGAGAGGCTACTATGGCGGCAAAGATGAAGACAATGCGCATACCATTATCGATACCGGAGACGGCTATCTGATGGCAGGCAAAACCGAAAGCTACGGGCACGGTGATTTTGACGCTTATGCAGTCAAGCTTGACAAAACAGGAAGAGAGCAATGGTATGCAGCCTACGGCGGAAAAGATGATGATACAGCACACGATGTGCTCACACTCAAGGATGGGTATCTTTTCGTAGGAACGACAGAGAGTTTCGGTTTGAATCGCGACGATGTCTATGTCGTCAAAACAGACAAGCAGGGAAAAATAGTCTGGCAGAATACCTATGGCGGAAACCGAGATGATGAAGGATATGCTGTCACTCAGAGCCCTGATGGAGGTTATGTGATCGTCGGCAGATCAGAGAGCTTCTCCAGACGCAACGGCTTTGAGCTTTATCTCCTCAAAATAGACAGTAACGGAAAACTGATCTGGGAGAGAACCTATGGGGACGAGAGTGATGATGCAGGGCATGATATCATCGCAACAGAAGATGGCTATCTCATTGTCGGTGAGAAAAAGACAAAGATCAGCAGAGACAGTAATGTATGGATACTCAAAGTCGATCTCAAAGGGAAGCTGTAAAGCAGAATAGTAAGATATCTGCCAAAAAAACACTATAGTCCCTCATCCCAAACCTTCCATCCATTCTCTTCAAGCATTGCCTTGGCATGGGAACAGAGTGGTGCTCTGATACGAATATAACGAGTAAGGATTTTCGTATCCTGATACGCTTCAAGTTTTTCATGCAGCGCCATCAACTCCCCAACCTCTTTACGCAGGACTCGGCTCTTCTTCTCGATCGCCATAACAGAGCAGTAGTAGCCCTTGAGGTTTACACCGACATAGAGTTGGATCTTTTTGCGGCTTCCCAACTCTTTGGGTGTTACCTCTTTGAGGGTTTTACAGATGATATTTTTGTCTCTTAGATACTCTACAATTTCTTTCATTATGAAATCATACCAAATTACTAATTGATTTCGCTGCAAGGTTATAATTATAGCTCTTTATTATTGCATCTATTTACCCTCCATTAAGCTTTTTAAGTTACAATTAAGACAAGGAAATAGTTTCTTAAACTATCTTCTTGCAATTGACTTACAAAGGATGCTTTATGAACAAACAAATCGTTGGAAGACACTTTGAACTGACCGATTCGATCAAAGAGTATATAGATTCAGCTATAGATAGTGTGGAGAAATATAATCTTGATATTATTTCTGCAACTGCAATTATCTCAGGTGATGAAAAAAATGGCAAAAAAGGATATACCGTCGAGTTTGTTATGAATCTCAAAGACAAAAACACCATCGTCATTACTCAAAGAGACAAAGATGTCTACGCAGCGTCCGATATCGCTATAGAGAGAGTCAAAAAATCCCTCAGAAGATATGCCGACAAGATCAAAGGTCACAGGATCATGAGCTTCAAGGATCTTGGTGCAGATGCCGAAGCAGTCAGCTCTCTCGACACAGAAGAGATAGAGATAGTCCCTATGCATCTCGAACTCCACAAACCAATGGATTTTGATGAAGCTGTCAATGTTCTCAAGGAAGAAAAAAAGAGGCAATTTATCGTCTTCAATGATGATGATGGACTCATGAGAGTCATGTATAAAAGAGCTGATGGCAAATTCGGACTTTACTAGCGTTCAGTGTTGAGCGCCCAGGGTTGAGCACTCAACACCTATCTTCATCAACTTTTCACTCTTAATCTGGCTGTATCAACGATCACCTCGTCCTCGCCCATGTCCAACCATTTAAACTTTTGTCCGCTCTGCATCGTACCGTCCAGGATATCACCGCCATCTCTAAATTTCAGATCCAGCTTTGCGATATCGAACCCATTGTCAGTCTTGGTAAATGCATTGAGCCGTTCACTCTTTTCGTTTCTGGTAAAGAGGTAGCAGCAACTCTCAAGTCCCAGACGACCCACCCGTCCTCTGAGCTGATGGAGTGTTGCCAACCCCAAGCGCTCGGCACCTACGATCACGATGAGTGTCAATCGCGGCAGAGAGATCCCCACTTCGACGACGGTCGTTGCCAGCAGAATATCCCCCTGCTCCCTAAATGCCACCAACACCTCTTCCTTCTCTTTATCTTTGCCATGCGTGACATAGACATTGTCAAAACGGCTCTCCCAAAAGCTCCTGCTCTCTGCTAGAGACTGGTAGTCGATCGTTTCACTCTCTTCGACAAGAGGATAGATGATGAGGACCTGATGCTTTTTGGCGATCTCATCTTTGATATGCGTGAGCAGAGCAGGAAAATCACTCTTGCCTATCACCTTTGTCGTGATTTTCTTCTCAAATGGTGTCCTGGTGATCAAACTTACATCTAACAGCGCTGAATTCATCATCGCCTGCGTACGGGGAATAGGTGTGGCAGAGAACTGGAGAAAATGTGCTCTTCTCTCCTCTCCATCATCTCCTGTGCCACTCGCCATGGCTTCGAGAAGCTGCCTTTGGCCGGTACCGAAACGATGCTGCTCATCAACCATCACAAGGGGCGCTTCAGGAAGATCCTTTTTATAGAGCAGTGCGTGGGTGCCGATGATGAAATCTGCTTCTGTATAATCCCCATCCTCTTTGCCCTGCATCACCAAGGCCACTTTGACCATCGATGGCAAATACTTCAATGCCTCTTCATAGAGTTGCAGTGCCAGCAGTGATGTAGGTGCCATCAGGATAGACTTCTCAGGCAGTGCCATCATCACAGATGCCAGGATCACCATAGTCTTGCCCGATCCCACATCTCCGACGATCATGCGTTTCGCTGCCTTGTCACTGCTGCCAAGATCACACCTGACAGCCTCGATCACCTCTTTTTGTTCATCGGTCAATTCAAAAGGTAATCGTTTGACAAATGAGACAATATCGCCATTCAGAGCTTTGATGGCAGGGTGATCGATCTTTTTTCCGGACAATTTCCGGATATGGTTGAATGCTTCAACAAACTTCAATACCTGTAAAATTTCCGGGCGATAATGACCTTCCTGATATATCCCCTCCAGTCTATCCGGAAAATGCAGCATCATCAATATCATTGCTTCATTGGGGAGTAATCCCTCATCGATCAAGACTTTCTCCGAGAGATAAGTCTGTATCAGTCCGCGCATCTCTTCCTGCTTGAGCACACCCTTATATTTAGGAATGATCTCCCCTGCCTTTCGGATCGATTTGGGCTGATTCATCTGAAGGTTGCCTCGGTAAAGCTCTACCTTTCCCTGGATGATATGCTCGCTCCCCATTGCAAAAGTCTGGTAGTGATAAGGTGTCACACGGAAAAACATACTCTGAATGGATTGATCAAAACGAGGAAGTGAAAAGGTAACGATCAACTTGCCATTGTAGCTGCGCACCTCTGCAACCTTCGCCTCGAAGGTGTGGATCTTCCCCGGAGCAATCTCCGCTGAAAGCGTACTGTCACTGTAAGAGGTTGGCAGAAGAAGTGCCAAGTCAAGCAGGGAATAAATTTTGAGTTTTTTAAGTAATATTGCTGCTTCTTCCACTCCATCTCCTTGATTACCGCATTATACCTCTATCTGGAAAAGAGAAGGATGGAAATGTCATATTGCAATCTTTTTGCTATTCTGCTCTCTTGTCCGTCACGATAGAAAAACTCAACTCTGCGATCTCCGTATGTGCCTTGATGAAACTATTGATCTCGTCGAGTGTCAAAGCCTCTATCTTTTTGAGTTGCTCCTTGTTGTATCCAATCGGCCTGTCATAATAATATTCGCTAAAGGCTCTGTCCAGGCGCTGTGAAAGTGTTTCGCTTCTCAGTGGCTCGCTGCCCATCAGGAACTCTTTTGCGGCATCGAGTTCTTTTTGGGTGATGCCCTCTTTGACGAAGGTATCTATGAGGCTCTGCACCAGCGCTTTTGCCTCTTTTTCATTTTCAAGTTTGGTTTGCAGATAGCCTGTCAGATAAGCAGTCGTACGACTGTTGACAAAGTGGCCATAGGCACTGTATGCCAAGCCGCGCTTGACACGGATCTCCTCCATCAGGCGACTGCCAAATCCGCTGCCGCCGAGGATATAGCCGGCAACTTTGGCGATATACTGCTGAGGGTCGCTGTATTTGAGATGAAATGGCGCACCAAAATAGATATAGGCCTGTTCTGTTTGAGCCTCTATTGTATTGCTGACCCTCTTATCGGTTGCCTGGATATAGGATGACTCTTCCACCGTAACAGTTGGCAGCAGATCCATCACCTCAGATACAATCTTCTGAGCATCACTTTGATTTATGTCACCACCGATAATAACAATAGCATTATTTCTTCCAAGATGCGAAGTGATATAGGCTTGCATCTCCTCCAGTGTCATGGACTCTACACTCTCGATCGTCCCTGCTCTGGGTCTGCCCATCTGCGTCTCTTTAAAAAGTGTCTCTTTCAGCCCCAGCGAAGCAACATAATCAAAGTTGCTCTTTTGCTGCGTCAGCCAACCGATCTGCTGTGTCTTGATGCGATCAACCGCTTTTTGTCTGTAATTTGGGTCTTCGAGCAGTGCCTTGAGGAGTGATACCCCTTCACTAAACTCACTTTTGAGTGCGCTCAGATCGATCGAAAAAGTCTCAATTCCTGCAGAAGCAGTGAGATGAATTGCATGGTTTTCCAATTTGGCAGCAAAACCGACACTGTCATCCTTTTTCGTTCCCTCAGAGAGGAGTTTGGCGCTCATCACTGCCAAACCTGCTTTGCCGTCATAGAGTGCGCCACTGTCACGAAAAACGATCTGCATCGAAACGATAGGAACATAATCACTTTTTTCAAATATTACCGGTACTTCCGTACCGGACACATCAATCTTAAAAATCTCTTCACTCATTAGCCATCCTTGTAACAATAGTATCACCAGAAGTATTTTCTTCATAAGCCCCTCTTTCTCATTAATCATAGCTTTTCAAAGAAAAGCAAACCAAAATTACTCATTACTCATTA
>JAYEOH010000019.1:0-6084 GCA_034722775.1 Campylobacterota bacterium
AAGTGGTTGATCGTCGCTAGTGCCGTGCTTTTTGAGAACTTGACCAGACCATCCAGATAGACCAGTTCGCCATTGCCTGCTTTGAGTTGTATCTTTTTGATATCCTCGATAGAAACCCTGTCGTTGTCTCCAAACCTCAATGTAATATTGTATTGCTTGCCTTTCTCTTCAAAATAGGATATCTCCAGGTCACTTGAAAATGCTGTCGAGATAGCATTGGCTATTTGTGATGCAGATACCCCCAGTCTATTGGCACTTTCCCTCAAGATCGTGATATCAATTTGAGGTTTACCATCATCCAGATTGGTATCGACATCTACAAAGCCTTTTTTCTTTTTGAGATAATCCGTCAAATTCCTGGTTGCCACTTTCAGGTCTTCAAATGAATCAGATTTCAGAACGATCTGATAAGGTACCGATACCCCTGCCCCTTTGATATTGGGGATAGCCGCAGCAGTGATGAACAGGTCTTTTTTGAATACTTCCAGTTCACCCCTGAAGTTCTGAATAATCTGCTCTTGATTAGCCTCCCTCTCTTTTCTATCAGTGAGTTTGACATAGATCATAGACTTATGTTTCTCTTGAGCGGCGTTGTAGCCTACCGTCATGGTCGTATAGAGAACATCTCTGTTTTTTCGCACCAACGCTTCTACCGCTTTTGATTGCTTGATCATCTCCTGCAGTGAGACAGAGGCATCTGCTTTGATATGAATCTCAAACTCAGCCTTATCCTCCTTGGGTATAAAGTCCATACCGATTTTGGGGAAGAGACTCAGTGAAGCAAAAAATGTAACAAAAACTACTATCAAGGTAATGATTTTAAATCGCAGTACAAATTTGAGCGTGGCTTCATAGATCTTTTCCAGTCCTCTGAATATCGGTTCGGTAAGGTTATAAAACTTGCTCTCTTTCTTTTTCAAAACTCTTGCACTCAAACTTGGGATAAAACTAAGCGCCACAGAGTAAGAGATAATCACAGCAAATCCCACTGTCATCGCAAATGATTCAAAGAATTTCCCTACGATACCGCTCATAAAGGATACCGGAATAAACACAGCCAAAAGCATCATGGAGATGGCTAAAATCGTAAATGCCATCTCTTTGGTTCCTTCTACGGCTGCTTGGAATTTATCCATACCCTCTTCCATCTTTTTATAGATATTTTCGATCACGACAATTGCATCATCGATGATGATACCGATAGAGAGAGTCAATCCAATAAGCGTCATCTTGTTGAGGTCAAACCCCATATAATCCATCAAAGCAAAAGTACCGAAGATCGAAGCGGGTATCGACAAAGCAGACACGAGAGTGATGGTCATATTTCGCAAAAAGAAGAAGATGATGATCACTGCCAGAAATGACCCATAGATAAGATCAAACTTCACCTGCTTGAGTGAGCTGATGATAAAAGGCGATGTATCATTCAGGCTTTTGACTTCATATTTATCACCGGCCATTTTCTCAAGTTCAGGCAGGGCATCTTTGACTTTTTGTACGATTTCTATCGTGTTGGTGCCTGATATTTTCTGCACCTCGAGCATTACTCCCTCGACACCATTATATGACGCATAACTCTTGGCATCACTCATCGCATCTTCCACCGTAGCGATATCCTTGAGCTTAATATTGTCCTTGATAACAATATTTTTAAGCTCATCAACACTCAGCGCGTCTGCTTTGGTTTTGAGTGTAAACTCTTTGTTGAGAGAGATCAGTTTACCGCCCCCGATTTTTACATTTTCACGGGCTACTATTTGATTCAATTCCGTAACGGTAATTCCAAATTTATTGAGTAGATTTGGATTGGGATAGATTTTGATCTCTCTATCTTTGTACCCTATAATATTAATAGCCCCGACACCGTTAATTTTCTGTAGTTTTGGCTTCACCTTTTCATCGGCAAAGACCATGAGATTTTTGACGCTGTCGTTTTTGGCAGTCAAAAAGAGATTGATGACCGAAGCCCCGCCGATATCAAGCTTGCTGACCAGCGGTGTTTTGGAATCACGCGGTAAAATAACAGCAGCTACCTTGTCCCTGACATCATTGGTCGCTTCATTGATATCTCTCTCCAGGAAGAACTGCACCATAATGACACTGACACCCTCACTGCTGGTAGATATGATCTTGTCAACCCCGCCAATACGCGAAATAGCCTCTTCTATCTTGTCTGTTACCTGTGACTCGATGGTACTCGCCTCTGCACCGGGATAAACC
Source organism: Campylobacterota bacterium (assembly GCA_034722775.1). Lineage (GTDB taxonomy): Bacteria > Campylobacterota > Campylobacteria > Campylobacterales > Sulfurovaceae > SZUA-451. The sequence goes on from JAYEOH010000019.1 coordinate 2,221, forward strand.
GTCTGGACGGTCACCATCGGGAAATCTATATTGGGGAAAAGTGCCGAAGGCATTGCTTTGAAACTCATCCATCCGAATATCACCAATGTCAGTACATACATCAGTGTTGTGATGGGCCTATTAATCGCTAATTTATACATCAAAATACCTACTTTTTATCAGGAATAATAATCGTACCGCTGCCAAACAATCCAACGATGAAATCTTTGGCTTCCACTTCCGCTTTGATCTTCCTGTTTGCACTGTCCGCGTGAGGATATATCCTGGATATCTTGCCCTGATATTTTGTTTCGTCGCCATCTACCTGGTATTCAAAAGTCTGTCCTGTTTGGATCACCTTCCAGTACTTTTGATCGATCTCCAATATCAATTTGACTTTTCCAATATCCTGTACTTTAAAAACCGTACGGATCATAGCACCGCTGACAGCATCTCCTGCTTCGATCTCTTTACTATAGATCACACCATCAAACGGGGCATAGAGTATGGTTTTGTCAAGCATTGCCTGCTGGTAGGCTCTATTTGCCTCCATCAAGGCGATTTTGGTTTTTGCACTTTCATACGCCAGGATTACCTGGTCATGCTGTGACTCAGAGATCAGTTTTTTGACCTTAGTTTCCCTCTCATAAGCACGCTTGGCAAATTTCAACGCTACTTTGGTACTGTTGAGATTTGCCTCGGCGACAGCGAGAGCACTCTTGAGATCACTGTTTTTCAGCTCTGCAAGCTTTTGTCCTTTTTTGATCGGGTCAGCTGCCTCCACCTCAACACTCTGAACAATACCGGTCGTGGTAAAAGCGAGATTGGCACTTTTGTCTGCTTCGATATTGAAAGTCGCATAGATATTTTCTGCATGAAGCATGCTTAGCGCCCCGGCAAAAAGGAGAATTCCCAGATTTTTCTGCAATATTTTTGTGTAATTTGTGTCAAATAGTTTCATCGTATATAATCCTTTGGGTTTTTTCCTGCATAAAAATAGTAGATCGATTTGGCGATCTCATAATCATATTGTGTGGCTTTATAAACCGCTTCTGACATGGTTTGCTTCTTGAGTGCATCAAGAAAGGAGATATTATCTACCAATCCTGTCTCAAACTTTTTGACGATGGAAGCATAGGTACTTCGCGCCGCGCGGAGTCCGCTTTTGGCACTCTTGAGTTTGGCACGAATGGTTTTCAGGCGACTTCCGGCAACTCTGAAATTCATCCGCTGTTCACGCTCACTGTGCTGTGCTTCTGCGCTCACTGACATCTTCTGATACTGTACCGCTTCACGCTCTTTGCGCATCCTGCCATTGTCAAAGATACGCATATTTGCAGAGACCGTCAGTCTATTCTGCTCATCGATCAAAAAACCGTCACCACCAAATCCGGGTATTGTATCTACCTTGTTATAGTCCGATTTGACATAAGTATCCTCCACCCTGACTTGGGGAAGATAGCCCGAATCAATCGCATTTCCCTGCTCATTGAGTGCTCCTGCATGACTTTCGAGAATTTTAGTTTTCTCATAAGGCTCAAACTGGATACGCCTGGGTTCCAGCAATCGGTTATCTTTGAGGTTTTTTGTCTGGATACCGCTGTTGAGCCGCAGCTTCTCCTCGCTCGCCAGGATCTTCAGTTTGGTACTTTCTATCAGATAGGCATTGTCATCATATACAGCCAGCAGCTTATCCACCTCTTCCTGTGTCGCCATCCCCACCAGCTCAAACCGCTTGATGCGTTCGATCTGCGCTTTCAGCTCTCTGGATGATACCTGGAGTGAGTTTAGATTCGACCTGAGTATTTTGATTGAATAGTAATTATTAATGATGTCAAGCACCAGACTCTTCTCAAAGGCCTGCTTCTCAAAGAGCGAAGCCTGATGATTGAAAATCTTTGCTTTGACCAAAGCGCTTTTTCGTCCCCCATCATAAAGATCCAAACCCAACGAAGCATATCCCGTCATCGTCTCTCCGGGCATCACAACACTGTTGGGATTGCTGTTATTGTAACTCGCTCCGATATCCAATGTCGGCCAATAGGCACTCTCCTGCGCATCGATCTCTTTTTGTTTTGCTGTGGTCTTCAAGACACTTGACTTGATCAGATCATTATGTGTATTGGCATGATCGATAAAATCCCGCAATCCATAACTCTTCGCAAAAACAAAGAGAGGTACGATCAAACATAGTATGATTCTCACTGTTCTACCCCTTTACTTCTATCAGTTCAAACAGGGTATCGAGAAATTCCCTGATCTCTTTTTGGGCATCCAAAGCAGAAACTTTACTATCAACCACAATACCTTTTTCGAAAATAAGTATCATATTGATCAACTTGGCAGCCTCCGCCCGAATCTCCCCACGCGTCACTGCTTCATCAATAATCTGCTCCAGGATAGAGGCAAACCTCATCTTGCATCCGATACTGAATGCTACCATCTCCTCTGTTCCGCCGGTCAATGAAATAGCCAGAAACTCCCTATAGAGATTTAACTGTTTGCTGTTTTCATCGCTAAAAAGCAGAGAGAGGAAGTGAAAGACTTTTTCCTTTGTCGTCTGAGTCTCACCAATGATTTCAAAGAGCTCTGTTTCATACTCACTCATATAAGTTGTGATGATTTCAAAAACAATATCCTCTTTGTTTTCAAAATACTCATAGATCGTACCCTTTCCCACACCAGCCGTCTTGGCTATCTGAGAAATGGTCAAATCACTGATACCATGTTCGAGAAGCAGTTCGCTGCAAGCAAGCGCAATCGCCCTTCTCTTCTCCTCTTTGTTCACTATGATCGCCATAAAACTCCTTTGACTGACTGTCGGTCAATGAAAGTATAGCAGAAACAGAGGCAACTTTAAATAAAAACTATTTTTCTTGTTTCTCAACCCCTGATGTGTTACGCACCTGCAGCACTATTAACCCACCAATTAAATACTTACAAAGTGTTACCATGATGTAATCATTCTATGTCAAACTGCAGTACAAGGTTGCGCTTAACCTAAACTCATATATTGGAGAACATACTATGCCTCAAACTTCTACGCTTGTCAGTGACAATAAACTCAATCTATTTTTTGGATTGTCTCTTGTCATGATTACTGCTTACTTTTTCTTTTGGGGACTTGATTATACTAATCATAACCATGTGCTTGTTTTTGCTCTCGCCACTGTCTTTGGTGTTTTTATGGCATTTAACATTGGTGGTAATGATGTTGCCAACTCTTTTGGAACCAGTGTAGGTGCAGGTACGCTGACTATCAAGCAAGCCTTGGCAATCGCTGCTGTCTTTGAAGTAAGTGGTGCAGTCCTCGCAGGTGGAGAGGTCACCAAAACCATTCGAAAAGGTATTGTTGATCTTGATGCCTTGAGTGTAGAGCCTATACAATTTGTCTATATCATGCTCTCTGCACTTCTGGCAGCAGCACTCTGGCTTCTGTTTGCTACAAGACGCGGCTGGCCTGTCTCTACAACCCACTCGATCATTGGGGCAATCGTAGGTAGTTCCATTACATTGGGAATTATGCTGCAAGGTCCCTCCGAAGCATTTTCATTGGTACATTGGGGGCAGATCGGTACCATAGCCGTCTCTTGGGTCCTCTCTCCACTGCTTGGCGGGCTAGCTTCATATTTCCTCTATTCAATGATCAAAAAACATATTCTAGACTATAATGATAATGCTGCAGAAAAATTAAAAGAGGTTAAAAAAGAGAAAAAAGCTTTTAAAAAAGAGCATAAACAATATTTTAAATCCATAAGTGATATTCAAAAAATGGCATATACTCAAGAGATGGCACGGGATGCTGAACTGATGAATGAGCCGGAATTTGATAATGAGGATTTAGAGTCGGACTATTATAAAAAAATGCATACTATTGACAAGAAA
>JAYEOH010000020.1:0-6629 GCA_034722775.1 Campylobacterota bacterium
GATGAGTGTGTACCTGTAAAAGGAGAAGAGCTTACCAGACTTGCGCATGAAAAAGGAGCATTTCAGTGGGAGTTTGTGAAACACAAAAGAAACATTGAGCAAGTGCCACAGGAAAATATTGCTAAGTTTGTAAGTGAAATCAAAAACTCTGATAGAGTGAGCGATTTTATAAAAAAACAAAGATACATAAAAGAATGGATGAGTTGGATTTAAAATATCTTAGGAGAGTAGTCTACAAAATGTATGATGATGGCATTTTGAAAAAAGAGGGAGTGAAGAGTCAAATGGTATATTTTCTTGCCAAATAAAAAAAGAAAAAAAAGAAAAAAGAAAAAAGAAATCATCAGAAACCCTTATTATAAGGGATTTGGTCCTTGTTTGTTTATTTTTTCAAAAAAAAGAAAATGGGGCAAAAAGGAAATCCATAGTCTAAGTTGAGGTAATAAACTTTCGTTTACTTCGTAATAATCGAAAGGTTTTGAAACCCTTTTTCTTTCAAAATATCTATAATAGAGACAAATTTCTGAAATTCTGTTTTTTGATCAGTCTGCAGAGAGATGACATCTTTTTTGGGGTCGAGTTTTTTTAGTTTATCTTGTAGATTTTCAAGACTGAGCGGGATTTTTTCGTAGTAATATTTTCCCTCTTTGTCGATGGAGATCATGATCGCTTTCTTCTCTGTAACAGTTTTTGAACTGGCAGTAGGCAGGTCTACTTTGACAGATTTCTTGTTGACGAATGAGGCGGTGGCAAGTACAATAACCAGGAGCACCAGGACAATATCGATGAAGGGGACAACATTAATTTTGTCGAAGCGTTCGCGTCTCATACTTGCTCTTCTGTCCTTGCATGTCTTGCTGCTCTTTCGAGCTTTTCATCTTGGAGAATTTCCCATCGGGCAATAAGTGTATCTACTTTACCGATCAAGGCGTTATAGATGACGGTTGCAGGGATGGCGACGACCAGTCCGGCTGCTGTTGCCTTGAGAGCCAATGCTAAGTGTTTCATAATTTCACCAGTATCGATATCAGCCTGCTTATCACCGATGATATAGAAGGTGAGAATAATCGCCAGAACTGTACCCAATAGGCCGATATATGGGGCATTGGTGCCAATGGATGCAATAGTGCCAAGCCTTTTGGTGAGATCGATCTCCAGCGCAAGCTTGTGCGTATAGTCTGAGAGTTTGATAGAGCGGAAATAGAGCAGCCTCTCGATAGCAAACGCAAAAGTAAGAATACTCATTAGGATGAGAAGTCCTATAATTCCGTAATCAACGATATTTTTGATTTGATCTATGGGCAAAAGCGGCTCCATTTTTTTGACGGTATTATACAAGAACTATGTAAAAAATGGTTGATACTGCTTAACTTAAGCGATCCTTAGATATAATCTTCTTTATTTTTCCGGGGTACTTTTCCTTTGACCCCAACCCCAGCAAGGAGTGTTATGAGCGACCTATTTGAAGCCGAAGAGAATGAAAATACCCAAGAGGTGTTGATAGAGGACAGTATCAAGGGCAGCTACCTTGATTATTCGATGAGTGTTATCATCGGTCGTGCGCTTCCTGATGCCAGGGATGGACTCAAGCCGGTACATCGACGAATACTCTATGCGATGAATGAACTCAATCTCTCCCATCGCAGTCCCTATAAAAAATCTGCCCGTATCGTCGGGGATGTCATTGGTAAATACCACCCGCACGGTGATACAGCTGTCTATGATGCGCTGGTGCGTATGGCTCAGGACTTTTCGATGAGGGAGCCTTTGGTTGACGGGCAGGGTAACTTCGGTTCAGTCGATGGTGACAATGCCGCTGCGATGCGTTATACCGAAGCGAGAATGGCGAAGATCTCCGAAGAGCTTCTGCGTGATCTTGATAAAGATACTGTTGACTTTGTTGCCAACTATGATGATAGTATGAGTGAGCCTGATGTACTGCCAAGCCGCGTGCCCAATCTCCTGCTAAACGGAAGCTCCGGTATTGCCGTTGGTATGGCGACCAATATTCCTCCGCATAGACTCGACGAACTGATCGAAGCTTTGCTGATCCGCATTGACAATCCTGATTCTACTGTCGAAGATTTGATAGGTGCAGTAAAGGGACCTGACTTTCCTACCGCAGGTATAATTTTCGGCCGCAAAGGAATTACCGATGCCTATACAACAGGAAGAGGGCGCATCAAAGTGCGTGCTAAAACACATATCGAACAAAAAGGACAAAAAGAAGTCATCGTCATTGACGAGCTTCCCTACATGGTCAACAAGTCTCGATTGATCGAAAATATCGCACAATTGGTGCGAGAAAAGCATATAGAAGGCATATCAGAAATCAGAGATGAGTCTGATCGTGAGGGAATCCGTGTCGTGATGGAGCTCAAGCGGGATGCGATGAGTGAAATCGTCCTCAACAACCTTTATAAATCGACACAGATGCAGACTACTTTCGGGATCATTATGCTCGCGATCGTCAACAAGGAGCCAAAAGTCTTCACACTGATGGAGCTGCTCGATCTCTTCCTGAGTCATAGAAAAACGGTTATTATCCGCAGAACGATTTTTGATCTGGAAAAAGCAAGAGCAAGAGCGCACCTGCTTGAAGGCTTGAAGATTGCCATTGACAATATCGATGAAGTGATTCGAATCATTCGAGAGAGTGAAGACAGTGAAACTGCCAAGGCGGCATTGATCGTCAGTTTCAGTCTCTCTGAGATTCAGGCAAGTGCGATCCTGGAGATGAGACTGAGACGACTTGTTGGTCTGGAGCGTGAAAAGATCGAAAACGAGCTTGCCGAGCTGCGCAAGACGATTGCTTACCTCGAAAGCATTCTACAGAGTGAATCTCTGATTAACAGTATTATTCGTGATGAATTGGTAGAGGTTGGCAATGCCTTCAGCAGCAAGCGCCGTACAGAGATCGTCGATGATTATGATGATATCGATATTGAAGACTTGATACCCAATGAACCAATGGTCGTAACGATCACACATAGAGGCTATATCAAGCGTGTACCGGTTAAACTGTATGAGAAACAGCATCGTGGCGGCAAAGGTAAAATCGCTGTGACGACCTATGATGATGACTTTATCGAGAGATTCTTCATCTCCAGTACGCATGACACACTGATGTTTGTGACCAATATGGGTCAACTCTACTGGCTAAAAGTTTATCGTATTCCGGAGGGAAGTCGTACTGCCAAAGGAAAAGCGGTCGTCAATCTGATCAATCTGCAAGCAGACGAAAAGATCATGGCGATTATTCCTACTACCGATTTCAACGATGACAAAGGCTTAGTCTTCTTCACGAAAAACGGTATCGTCAAACGAACTAATCTCAGTGAATACTCCAATATTCGAAGTAATGGTGTAAGAGCCATAAATCTCGATGAAGATGATGAGTTGGTCGAATCAAAGATCGTCAAGCCGGATACCAAATGGCTCTTTGTGGCGACAAAAAAAGGTCTCTGTATCAGATTTAAAGTAGAAGATGCCAGAGAGATCGGCCGTGTAGCGCGTGGTGTGACGGCGATCAAGTTCAAGATCGACGGCGACTATGTCTGTGGTGCAACGACGATCGAGAATGAAGAGGATGAAATCCTGATGATCAGTGAAAAAGGTCTGGGGAAACGAACAACTGCGACAGAGTATCGTGAACAAAACAGAGCCGGGAAAGGTGTCATTTCGATGAAGCTTAGCCCCAAGACAGGTGATGTTGTTGGTGTCGTCTTTGTCGAAGAGGACAAGGACTTGATGTGTCTGACCAGTATCGGCAAGATGATCCGTGTCGATATGGAGACGATCCGAAAGGCAGGGCGAAATACTTCCGGTGTTAAAGTAGTCAATGTAGAGAAGAAGGATACTGTGGTCAGTGTAGCAAAGTGTCCCAAGGAAGAAGAGAAAGATTTGCACGATGAGAATAAAGAAAATACAACATTAGGATTATTAGACAATGAGTAAATACAATGTAGCAATCGTTGGCGCGACAGGCGCTGTAGGTGAAGAGCTTGTAAGAGTTCTTGAGGATTTGAATTTTCCTGTTGGAGAACTGCTTCCCCTGGCAAGTGCCAGATCGGCAGGAGGTCAGATCGAGTTCAAAGGACAAAGTGTTCGTGTTGAAGAGTTGACTGAAGGTGTCTTCGAAGGGAGAGATATCGATATCGCTTTCTTCTCTGCCGGAGGAAGCATCTCTGCACAATATGCAAAATTTGCGGTCGAAGCAGGTGCCGTCGTCATTGACAATACCAGTCATTTTAGAATGGACCCGAATGTACCGCTGGTAGTACCGGAAGTCAACCCTGAAGATATCAGGCTTTGGAGGGATACCGGTATCATCGCCAACCCGAACTGTTCTACGATCCAGATGGTGCAGCTGCTCAAGCCGCTTCATGACCTTTATGGTATCAAGCGTGTGGATGTCAGTACTTATCAGGCAGCCAGCGGTGCAGGGAAAGAGGGGATGGAAGAGTTGGTCAAAGAGATGCAGGCATTTTTCGCATTCAAGCTCGACGACTACAAAGCAGAAGCTTTTGCGCATCAGATCGCTCTCAATGTTATTCCTCATATAGATGTGCCTCAAGCCAATGGCTACACCAAAGAGGAGATGAAGATGATCGATGAGACCAACAAGATCATGCATAGTGATTTTGCTGTCTCTGCGACTTGTGTCCGCGTGCCGGTACTGCGAAGCCATAGTGAATCGATCACGATCACCTTTGCTGACAGTGTTGTGGTCGATGTGGATAGAACGAGAGAAGTATTGGGAGATTTTGAAAATGTTGTTGTGATCGATGATATCGAAAACAATGAATACCCGATGCCGATCACTTCAACAGATACAGACTTGACATTTGTTGGGCGAATCCGTAAAGATATCTACTCGGATAATATTTTACATATCTGGGGTGTTGCAGATCAGATCAGAGTCGGTGCTGCGACTAACTCGATCAGAATTGCACAGAAGTGGATAGAGTTAGAGGAGAGCAGCTAATGTTGGAAAAATTATTTGAAGGTGCCATCTGGCGAAGTAGATTTATTGTTATATTGGCAGTTGTTTTTGGTTTGCTTGGAGCAATCATACTTTTTGTTGTGGCATCCCTGGATATCTGGGGTGTTGCTGTTTATACATTTAACACCATTACGACAGGTGCGCATCCTGAACATTTCCATGAAGATATCGTAGCGGGTATCATTGGTGCCGTTGATCTCTATTTGATTGCCGTAGTCATGTTTATCTTCTCTTTTGGTATCTATGAACTTTTTATATCTGATATTGATGAAGCAGTAGATAATAAAGATGGCTCAAATGTACTTGCTATCCACTCTCTTGATCAACTGAAAGATAAAATTGCAAAAGTCATCGTGATGGTTCTGGTGGTAAACTTTTTTCAAAGAGTCTTACATACCACCTTTGCAACACCTCTGGAGATGCTCTATTTTGCACTCTCCATCGCGGCTCTTGCAATAGGACTTTGGTTCTTGGGCAAAGTCGGAAAATAGTATAAGGAATTTAATTTGAGTAAAATTTTTGTAGATGCGTGTTTAGGCAAAGAGACTCCCTATACTCCCGTATGGATGATGAGACAGGCAGGGCGTTACCTGCCTGAGTATATGGCAGTCAGAGAAGAAGCTGGGGATTTTCTGAATTTGTGTCACAACCCTGAGAAAGCGGCTGAAGTGACGCTTCAGCCGCTTGATATCGTAGGTGTAGATGCGGCCATTCTCTTTTCGGACATACTTGTTATCCCTGACGAGATGGGTATGGACTTGAGTTTTGTCAAAGGGGAGGGACCAAAGTTTTCTGACCCTTTAGTGTCACAGGAAGATCTGGACAAGCTTATCGGCGGCGATGAGGCTGCAAGCAGACTTACTTATGTCTATGAGACTATTGAGCTTCTCAGGGAGCAGCTGGATGCAAGAGGTGACAATATTGCACTCATCGGCTTTACCGGAGCACCGTGGACACTCGCGACCTATATGATCGAAGGGCAGGGGACGAAAACCTACAACATTTGTAAGAAGATGATGTACTCCAACCCGGAGCTTTTGCACAATATTCTGGCAAAAGTAACCGAGGTAGTGAAGCTCTATATGGAGAAACAGATAGAGGCGGGTATCGATGTCGTGCAAATCTTTGATTCCTGGGCAGCTGCGATCGAACCTTCCAACTATGATGAGTTTTCCTGGAAATATATGGTAGAGATCGCAGAGTATCTCAAAGAAAAATACCCTCATATTCCTGTGATCATGTTTCCCAAAGGTATCCCTGCGTTCTTGAATCAGGTCTATGGAAACTTTGATGTCTTCGGTGTAGACTGGTCTACCCCAATGGCATTGGCAAAAGAGAAGCTGGGAGAGAAATATGTCCTTCAGGGCAATATGGAGCCATGCAGGCTCTATAGCCAGGATGCTACCAGAAAGAGTGTCGAATCACTGGCAGAAACGATGAAAGAGGGCAGACATATCTTCAACCTCGGACATGGTATCCTCCCGGATATTCCGGTCGAGAATGCAAAATACTTTGTTAAGTTGTGTCAGGAAGTCTCCAAAAGAGGGTAGTCAAGCATTGCTCTCTTCTCCTCCCTCGACATTTTTTTGATCTCATACTCTCTTTTTGAAGCAGAGCTTCGATC
>JAYEOH010000020.1:6729-23018 GCA_034722775.1 Campylobacterota bacterium
AGAATGCAAAATACTTTGTTAAGTTGTGTCAGGAAGTCTCCAAAAGAGGGTAGTCAAGCATTGCTCTCTTCTCCTCCCTCGACATTTTTTTGATCTCATACTCTCTTTTTGAAGCAGAGCTTCGATCAATTTGCTTTTCCCTGTAGACAAGTTTTACGGGGCGTCTTGATCTCGTATATTTTGCTCCTTTGTCGGAGGAGTTATGCTCTTCAATGCGTCGTTCCAACGCATTAGTGATGCCGGTGTAGAGTGTTTCATCGGCACATTGGACTATGTAGACTTCATACATTTAAAAAACAATACTTCCATCGAGCTGCAGTCTATAGATAAGTTCTTTCGCTCTCTTGTGACCTGCATAAGCTGCTTTGCGGCAATACTCTATAGCTTTCTCCTGGCTTTCTTCGCACCCCAGCCCCTGATCATACATTGCGCCCAGATTGAACTGCGCCTGCGGATTTCCGGCATCGGCTGCTTTTTTGAAGAGAATAAACGCTTTTTTATCATCCTTCTCAACACCAAGACCCTCCTTGTAGAGTGCAGCCAGGTTGTTGTAGGCATCTAGATTGCCTCGTTTGGCAGCCTCTTCGTACCAGAATGCCGCTTCTGAATAGTTCTGTTTGCATCCATCACCCTTTTCAAAGGTGATCGCCACTTCCAACTGTGCCAAAGGAACCTCTCTGGTCGCTGACTGGAGGTAGAATTTGTGACCCTTTTCCAGATCCTGCTCAACACCCAATCCCTTAAAGTAGAGGTATCCAAGATAGTAGAAACTGGTCGCTTCATTCTGCTCAGCCAAGGCAGAGTAGAGGGTGAATGCTTTGTCATATTTTTTGGCAAGAAGTGCTTTGTACGCTTCTTGAATCTCTGTTTGCATTATAACTCCTTGTATCCTCGTGTAGGGTCGGTTCACCGACCTGAAGATTTGTAATATTGTTATGTTTAATCCGGATTGGACGGTCGATAAATCGACCCTACGGTTATTTATTAAAACCTTTTAGCTCTGCCTCGATTTTGCTCATCTTGGCTTCCGCATCCACAAGGGCTTGCCTGTTTTCTGCAATGACCTTTTCAGGTGCATTGGCGACAAATCGTTCATTGTTCAGCATGCCGGAGAATTTTTGGATCTCTTTTTCCAGTTTCTCTTTTTGCTTGCTGAGTTTTCCAATGATCGCAGAGAGATCAATGTCATCGGTAGAGATCATTGTCTCCAGTGAATCAGAAACATCTGTCACACAGTTAGTGAGTTTTTCATCCACAAAAGAGACTTTATCTACTTTCCCCAATCTTTCTATAAAAGGCTTGAGCAGGGCTTCGTCTGCCGGCTTACTGAATTTAAACGCCGCCTTTTCGATCTTCTGATTTCCTTTGTCGATAAGCGTTTTGCAGCGTCGTACCGATACGATTGCTTCGATCGCCAGATTGAACTGTGTCGCGATCTCCTCATCGATCTCTGTGATCTTGGGATAGGCGCTAACCATGATGGAGTCACTTGTTGCCAGTTCAGTTCCTGAGAGTCTCTGGTAGAGATTTTCTGTGATAAAGGGCATAAATGGATGCAGGAGTTTCATCGCCTCTTTGAAGATAGATCCGAGTTCTGCGACACTCTCTTTGGATGCTTTGCTCAGCTCAATACCCCAATCACAAAACTCACCCCACAAGAAGCGGTAGAGTGTCGTGGCAGCATCATTGAAACGATAAATATCCATAAATTCTCTGCTCTCTTTGACAGCAAGGTTGAAACGCGAAAGCATATATTTTCCCAGCGGTGTCTCGATTGTTTCGGCGTGCAGATCAGCGAAGGTATTATGGTTGAGCTGCAGATAGTTGGCGGCATTGAAGAGTTTATTGGTGAAGTTACGACTCTGTTCGAGTTTCTCTTCGCTCAGTTTGATGTCGCGACCCTGTACTGCCAATACTGCCAATGTGAAACGCAAAGCATCCGTACTGTATTTGTCGATCATCACCAGAGGATCAATGACATTGCCTTTGGACTTGCTCATCTTTTCGCCCTTTTCATCTTTGACAAGCGCGTGCAGATAGATATCTTTGAAAGGGAGTTCACCTGTAATATTTTCTCCCATCATCAACATGCGGGCAACCCAGAAGAGCAGAATATCGAAACCGGTGATCAGTAGTGAATTGGGATAGAAATCTTTCATATCCTCTTCACTCCACTGAACACCCTTGAGCGCTTCGCCATTGCCCCATCCCAGCGTAGAGAAGGGCCAGAGACCTGAGGAGAACCAGGTATCAAGTACATCGGGATCTTGACGAAGTTGATCGCTGCCGCACTTGGGACAAGTTGTCGGTGTCTCGTCATCAAATGCCCATTCGTGCTCACAGGCATCACAATACATCACAGGGATCTGATGTCCCCACCAAAGCTGACGGGATATACACCAGTCACGGATATCATTCATCCATGCATTATAACTGTTGATCCAGTGCGCCGGAAAAAATTCAGATTCTCCTGCATTTACGCGCTCGATCGCACCTTTGGCAAACTCTTTTTTGACAAACCACTGTTTTGAGATATATGGTTCGACAATATTGTGACAGCGATAGCAGTGTCCAACCTGATGAGGATGATCTTCGATCTTTTCTATGAAGCCCAGTTCATCCAGTTTGGAGACGATCATCTCTCTGGCATCGAGGCGTTCGTGCCCTTTGAATTCACCACAGTAGTCATTGAGGATGCCGCTCTCGTCAAAGATCGTAATAAATTCAAGATGGTGCCGCTTGCCAACTTCGTAATCGTTGGGGTCGTGCGCCGGTGTTACTTTGACAAATCCTGTACCAAATTCTCTATCGACATGCTCGTCTGCGATGATTCGTACTTCACGATTGATCAAAGGCAGTGTCACCTTTTTGCCTATCAGATGGTTGTGTCTATCGTCTTCCGGGTGTACCATCACCGCCGTATCGCCAAAATAAGTTTCAGGTCGGGTTGTTGCGACAACAACTTCACCCGATCCGTCACTGAGAGGGTATCGGATATGATAAAGCTTGCCCATGTGGTCTTCATGTTCGACTTCGATATCAGAGAGTGCGCCATCATGTGTACACCAGTTGATCATATAGTTTCCGCGAATGATATGGCCCTCTTCGTACATCCGCTTGAAGGCTTTCTTGACCGCATTGCCCAAGCCATCATCCATCGTAAAACGCTCACGACTCCAGGCGGGGGAGACTCCAAGTTTTCTCAGTTGATGGGTGATAGCGGTGCCTGAGTTATCCTTTTGCTGCCATGCTCTCTGCAAAAAAGCTTCCCGGCCGATCTCTTCTTTGGTCGTTCCCTCTGCGAGGAGCTGTTTTTCGACAACATTCTGCGTCGCGATCCCGGCATGATCAGTTCCGGGCTGCCAGAGTGTCTTGTAGCCGTCCATTCGTTTGTATCTGACGATGATATCCTGAAGGGTAAAGGTCAACGCATGTCCGATATGCAGGTGTCCCGTGACATTTGGCGGAGGCATCATAATGCAGAAGTTTCTATCCGCTTCCTGTATCGCTTTATTCCCCTCTATCTCAAAATATCCCCGATCTTCCCATAGTCTATAGTAGTCATTTTCAACCTCTTTGGGGTTATAGACTTTTTTCTTCTCTTCGCTCATTTGTCAATCCATTGTGATAATATAAGTATCGCGATTATATCCAAATGGGGCTTATGAGGGATTAATTCGATAATGCCCTTTACTTCATCTCAAGTTCTATCATCTTTTTGGCTGTTAGTATCTGCTCTTTATACCATTTGCTGGACTCTAACTTGGGAAATGCTTCTTCCATGATATCCAGGGGTGTATTATCCCAATCTTTATTATTCTCTGCTATATTCCAGTTGAGCTCTTTCAGGACATAAGAAAATATCTGATTGATTATTTTGTAATCTGGACTCTTGTTCTCTTTCTCGCTGCTTAAAATGGTTTTTACCACTTGCTTGCGTAAGTCTCTGTTGTAGTTACTCTTAAGTGTTTCTATAATTTCTGCTTTTTCCATAAGTGTGTCCATAATTTTTTTGATAATATCTTACCATAAAATATCAAAGAGTGGGGAGGCGGAGCAAGAAAAACTTTAGAGCTCCTCTGCAGGGATAGTTTTCTCTTCCTTGCTCTCCAGATCTTTCACCCAGATCGTTCCATTTTTGAACTCATCTTCTCCGATGATGGCAGCGATCCTGGCTCCGGTTTTGTCGGCACCCTTGAGGTGGGCTTTGAGTTTTTTCGGGGCATACTCTACTGTCACCTTCTGCTCTTGTCGTTTTCGTGCTGCTAACGGGAAGAGGCTGTCGACTGCTTCCTGGGTCATCACACCCAGATAGATGCCTTCTCTTGCAGAGTCAGGCATTTTGACCAGCTCCATGATCCGTTCGATACCGATAGCATAACCGACTGCAGGAGTAGGGCGGCCATCGAGGAATTCGACCAGTTTGTCATAGCGTCCGCCTCCGGCGATAGCACTCTGTGCTCCGATCTCTGAGCTGACAAATTCAAAAGCTGTTTTGGAGTAGTAGTCGAGACCCCGTACGAGATTGGTATTGACTTCATAATCAGTTTTGGCATCATCAAGAAGCTTTTTCAGCTTGGTGAAGTCTGTGTCGCAGCATTCACAGAGGTTGCTGATGAGTTTTGGCGAATTTCCCAGATGGGATTGGCAATTATGATTTTTACAGTCGAGAACTCTGATGGGATTTGTATCGATACGCCGATTGCAATCTTCACAGAGTTCTTCCTTGATATCTGTAAGGAAAGTCACCAGATTGACCCGATAAGGAGGCATGCACTCCGGACACCCCAGGGAGTTTATCTGAAGGGTATAGCCGATACCGAGTGCATCAAAGATATCCTTGAGCATTGTAATAATGGTGAAATCCTCATAGACAGATGCCTCTCCAAAACTCTCGCATCCAAACTGGTGAAACTCTCTGAGCCGTCCTTTTTGCGGCCTTTCATAGCGAAACATCGGTCCATAGTAGTAAAACTTATATTTTTGCGGCTGTCTATCAAGTTTTGCCGAGATAAAAGCCCTGACAACACCTGCGGTACCTTCGGGTCTCATACAGACATCATTACCGCCTTTGTCATCAAACTGATACATCTCTTTGCCGACGATATCACTGCTCTCGCCTACGGAGCGTTTGAAGAGTGAAGTCTCTTCAAGGATGGGGGTTTCAATATAGCTGTATCCATACTTTTTTGCGATACTGGCAGCAGTGGCAATAATATGAACAAATCGCTCACTCTCCTCAAAAGTTAAATCTTTCATTCCTCGAAGGGCATTGATCATAGGGTCATCCTTAAATAGTGTGAGATAGTAGTGTGGATCGTAGAGATATCATCTGTCGCATCGATAAAGAGGTGTGGAATTTCCAACCTGAGTATACTCTCTCTCATATGCTCCTGCACTCTGAGCAGGTACTCCAGTCCTCTCAGTTCGATACCATCGAGCTCTTTTTGAGAGGTGCGCTCTTGCAGGGTTTGCATATTTATTAGAAAAAGAATGACCTTGTCTGGAAGCTGATCTTCCAATGCAAAACGGTTGAGTTTGACCAGTGTCTCAAAATCAAAATCCCCATTGGCAAGGGCATAGCCGATACCTGAGATAAATCCCCGGTCTGAGAGGATTAGTCGGTCAGAATTTGGCTTGATGACTTCTTCGTAGTGTTCTGCGCGGTCTGCCAAAAAGAGCAGAAGCTCTGCGCGTTTGGAGGAGAGTCGATCATGCAGCAGGATCTCTCTGGCTTTTGCACCAAATACCGTTCCGCCTGGCTCTTTCGTGATGAGCACTTCCGGGTGTCGCTCTTTAATGAGATCGATCTGAGTACTCTTGCCGCAGGTATCTACCCCTTCAAAAAGTATATACATTCTATTGCGCTCTCTCTTGCATGATCATCTCATACGCTTCTGAAGGGATCAGATGGTCAACCTTGCCGTCAAAATGAAGGATAGATCTCACGACAGATGAGCTGACAAAAGCATGCTCAAGGCTGGGCATCAGATAGATCATCTCAAGCTCTTTCTTGAGTGAAGAGTTGGCATATCCCATCTGCAGTTCATATTCGAAATCGCTCACTGCTCGAAGTCCGCGGATGATGAAGTTGGCATCGAGTTCATCAGAGAGATTGACAAGCAGGTTTTCAAATCCCACTACCTTGACTTTGGGGTGGTCTTTTATGACTGCTTTGACCATCTCGATACGCATTTTGTGATCAAACATCGGCTTTTTAGTTTCACTCTGAGCCACTGCGACGATGATCTCATCAAATATTTTACAAGCACGCTGGATAACATCGAGATGTCCATTGGTAATAGGGTCAAAAGTTCCGGGGTAAATCGCACGCTTCATTGGAAATATCCTTTTTTGTTTTCCATCAAAATTGGTCGGAGAACCGACCCTGCATTTTTATCCATTCCATCTCTTGTAGAGTTGATTGTCGATACCCAAAGCATCATACCATTTTCCAATTACAAATTGTTCCATTTCATCCACAGAGTTGATATCGGCATAGTATCCCATTACCGGCGGCGCGATGATGACTCCCAATACTGCAAGTTTCTGCATATTTTCCAGAGCGATCGCAGAGAAGGGCATCTCTCTCGGAGCCAGCAGTAGCTTTTTTTGCTCTTTGAGAGCGACAGATGCTACACGGGTGGGCAAGTTATCGGAGATACCGCAGGCGACCTTGGCGAGAGTATTCATGCTGCAGGGGATAATGGCAGTAGCATCGATTCTGAACGACCCCGAAGAGATAGATGCCGCGATGTCATCACTCTGATGAAGCATAATGCCTGACCGCTCAAAAGTATCGACCGTCATTGCATTGTCTGAAATAATCACATGTGCTTCGATAGACTCCGGAAGATAGCGGACAAATTTCGTGCCCAGCTCAACACCACTCGCCCCGGTTATCGCCACTACCAGCTTCATCACACCCCTTTTTGAAGTGTATTATAACTAATACCAAATCAAAAGAAGACATACCCCCTCTTTTGATTTGGTATAATGTTACACTACTTTTACTATTGATATCCAAGAGTGTGTGATTTAAGAGGGTAGCAAAAAGGAACCAAAAAATGGAAATAAGTGAAATAACTATGGAGACGAAGATTGCAGATCTTCTGAACAGTCGTTCGGATATGAAAGATATTCTGATTGCGATCAATCCCAAATTCAAAAAACTTAATAATCCTGTGCTTCGCAGAACACTGGCAAAGCTGGCATCGGTCAAACAGGCGGCAGTCGTAGGCGGGATGGATGCTGTGGATCTTCTCAATCAGTTGCGGGTTGCAGCAGGGCAGGAGCCTGTTGATTCGGGTGGTGTCACTCATGAAGAAAGTGAGGGGGAGAGTACACCGGAGTGGATCAGCCAGGAAGCCCAAGCGACCTTCGATGGCAATGCAATGCTTGACCGGGAGGAGAATCCTCTTGCCGAGATTAGCAAGGCAATGCAAAACCTTGAAGAAGGGGATACAGTAACACTTACAGTTGATTTCAAACCAGAGCCGTTGATCGATCAGTTTTTGGAGAGGGGCTATAAAGTTTATACAGAGGAGACCGATGGAGGATTTGTTACCTATATACGGAAAGGGTAGAGATAGGAAGGGTTGCAATACCAATTAATTGGCTTTATATTTAGCATAATGTTTATAATCGAACCAATAAAAACAGAAGAGGCATCAGGAGAATTAAAACTTCTTTGATAAAAAAATTCAAAAACTTGTCGTAAATATAGAACAAAAATTACTTTTATCGAAAGTACTACAGGTATGGCTATCTCCTTTATCGGACACGAAGAGCAAGAGCACTTCAAGCTCATAGAAAAACGGAGTCAAGTCAAACTGGAGAGAGAGCAGATAGCAGGTTTTGAACTGACAGGAGATGCCCCGATAAAAGAGCGAGGCAAAGCCCCTGTCAAAGGCAAGAGAAAAAGTAAAAAAGATAAGCTCAGGGAAAAAGCATTAAGGGAGACCAAGTGAGCTTCCTAACCGTAATATTTGCTTGAGACATTTCTGTTTGCCAGCAAAACAGGATAGTCTCTCTCTTTACAAAGTGCCTCGGCATAGTTTTCAATATCACTCTCTGCCAGGTTTTCAAGATAACTGAAATCCCTTTTTCCATATACTGACTTATCTACATAACCTAACTCAATAAGTTGTTCGATGATGGCATCTATCATATCCATCACCGAAGAGACTTTGACGATTTCGCATCTTGCATAATGCTCTGCAGGGAAAGAGACCTCTGCTACACGCAGAGTAGGGTCGTCGCCGGGGATTTGCTGTGCACCAAAAAGTGGTTTGGAGCCTGCCTTTGCTTTTGAAAAGTCAGGGATAAACTGCGACAAGTGTTTGATGGCACTAGCAGTCCGTTTGCTTGTCTCCTCTTCAGGCCATGACTTTTCGATTTTTTCGATAAAGTTCTGACCCAGTTTGGGTTGACAGCTGAGTTCCGTATTTGCAACCAATCCATCTTCATAAAGTGTGATCTCTTTCGTCATACCATGAAGTTGAAAATATCCGCCCGGATAAGGTGTAAATTGACCCATTCCTCGCGGTGTACCGCGCTCACCATGAAAGATGATCTCAGGAAAGAGCGTATCACTATATCCTGCGCACTTACTGACATAAGCGGCTTTGAACTCCACCATTCGTTCACACTCAGCGCCGATCATATCATCAATCATACCTGCTCTGAAGCCTGCAGCATTGATGAGATAATCAAAACTCTCCTGATGGGTTTTCCCCTCTTTGGTATAGGTGATTTTCCACGACTGTGTGCCGTCCTCCTCGACATTGGTTACGATAGTTTTTGTACGCATTGTAGCACTCTCTATCTGCTCAAGTGCCAGTGAGCTGCCTGCTGCCAGCCGGAAAAGATTGAGTCCATACTCTTGCACCATGATGAGTGGAAATTGCACTTTGTCAAGGTCAATATTTTTTGCTACGGGTATCATCCACTCATCAGAGGTTTTTGGCTGAGTTGTGACAGGTTTATGCCTTAGGAGTTCTACCTGTTCTCGTTCATAAAGCCTGTAGTATTCAGAGCTTTCTCCCAAAACTTTGTTGTCAGGGTCGGCTTGGATGAGCGCTTCGTACTCTTGCCTCAATAACTCCAAGCGCGCCAACAGCGCATCGGGTGTACCGCTATCACTGACAGGAAGAGCAATGACCGTAGGACGATAATCAATGATAAACGGATAAAAGCGTAAAAAATCAATAGATTGCTTAAGCAGGGTGATACACTGCTCATCAGAGATCTCACGGTATAGATTGCCTCCGGCATGCAGATGGCAAAACGGTGGTCCGCTCACCAGGCTTTCTCTCTTTTCAAACAATGTAACTTTCAAACCAAGCTGCCCCAAATAAAGAGCCATACTTGCACCTGCCACACCACCGCCAATAATCGCTATTTTTGCTTCTTCTTTTGTCATTACTCTCTACCTAATCAATCAGAGTCGTAAGTATATCGGCAAAGTCACCGAAAACTATATCAGGACTGTACACACCGATATCTTCACCATAGTTATAGCCATAACTCACACCAATACTTTGCATGTTGGCTGCACTTGCAGCCACTATATCGTTTTTGGAGTCACCAACCATCACACACTGTTCCGCACTGACACCCAGCTTGTGACATACATGCAGCAGTGGCATAGGATCAGGTTTTTTCTGCACTAGACTATCCCCGCCCAAATAGAGTTCAAACAATCCATTCAGCCCCAAACCTGTCAAAATAGGCTCAATAAAATCAAAAGGTTTATTGGTTACAATCGCCAAACGATAACCAGCCTCTTTGAGCGTATTGAGTGTAGTGGAAACATTGGGATACAAGAGAGTCTCTACGGCCAGATTTTGTGCATAAAAGGTCAAGAAAATATCTAATGCTCTTTCAAATAATACAGGGTCAAGGTTTTCATCTATATCACTTTGCCCCGACAATGCACGCTTGACCAGAACCTGTGCACCATTTCCAACCCAATAACGAATAACCTCTTCACTAAAAGCTGCCCGATTTAAAGCCTCAAGCATATAGTTAACAGCCACTGCCAAATCAGGTGCACTATCTATGAGCGTACCGTCCAAGTCAAATATAATAACCTTTTTATTATTTAATATCAAATTAAAACCTTTCATTACTAATAGATGATAGCGCTGGCATACCCCACGACCCTTGAACTGTCACCACTATAGTCGGCACTTGTTCGGTAATCAAGCAATTGAGACTTCAATCCCAACTCTTTTGCTGCATCTATCATACTTTTGAGGCCGATTATGCCGCAGGCTTCGCACCCCTGATCAAGCTTTTTACTATCGAGTGAAGTGATTCCTTCCAGGCATATCTTGTCAAGACTGTGTGCTTTCTCTTGAGTATAGAAATGGCTCAAGTCAGTACTTATGACAACGCCACTCTTTTTGTCTTTGAGAAGATGGACGATGATCTTTGTCAGATAGTCCGGTGAGATTTTTCCATACACCAATTCGATCACTTTCGCACCAGGAAGGTAGTGCTGGACAAAAGGCATCTGCACTTCTGTGGAGTGTTCTTTCAGGTGTGCTTTGGCCTCAAAACCGATCTTGAATTTTTTGGCAAGATCGATGAGATAGGCGGTGTCGATAGGGATGTCTCCGCAGGGTGTTTCGCAGCTTTCAAAATAGCTTCCGCTGATCCCTTCAAAAGCGTGACGATGGCTCGGTCCGATGACGATCACACGCTTGGCAGGATTTTTTGAGAATATAGCATAGGCGGCATTGGCAGTGAATCCGCTGTAAACATACCCAGCGTGAGGCACGATGATCGCCTTTGGAGTAACTTTAAAAATCGATTTAGACTTGATATCAGAACCGATCATGGCGTTAAATTTCTGAAAATATATCTCCAGCTTTGTGCAATTCTCAGGATAAAACAAGCCCCGAACCGCTGCCTTTCTCTGGTGTTCCATGACTATTTTTCTTTATACTTTGTAGCTTGATATGTTTTAATATCTGGATGCTTCTCAAGACAATCGCCCGGCAATCCCGCTTTTTGGCAGAGGGAAGAGAAAAAACCGTCAAAGTCAGGCAGCTGCTCCCAGACTTGCGGCAGGTAAGTAGCGCTGTATCCATTATATTTCAAAACGATGCCATCTATATCGGGCCGTATTTTTGACCTGAGCTCTTCGATAGAGGAGTAGGGCAGAGGTTGAGGCTCGGAGAGGATAGAGACTTCAACCTTTATTTTTGTCAGCTCATCGAGACTCAACGGATTGAAGCGTGGATCACGAAGCGCAGCAGACTGCGCATTGGCAATAATATCCTTATAGAGGGGTTGATACGCCGAAAGTGAACCGATACATCCTCGAAGCTGATCATTTGATCCCATAGTCAAGGTCACAAAAGCAGCGCCATCTTTCTCCAACTGTGGATATGTTTTGAGCGCCTGCTCCAGATCAAAGGAGCTCTCCAGACCAAGAGCAACTGCGATCGCTGCTTTCGCTAATTGTATGGTAATTTCATTCATTGTTGTATTCTCCTATTACCGAACGGAATTTGATTTCGCAAGATCTCTTCAAATTTTTGAGTTTGCCTGGTATCTGTACCCTTCAAGAAATCAATCAACACAGAGGTACCCACTAAATACATTGATTGTCTCTAAGTTTTTTATAGTCATAGTCTTCACCAAATGAGACGCTCCCCTTCAAATCAAGCAAAGACATCTTTTTGTAATGATCGACCAACTCTTCTAAAGCAAAATGGATAAGATCTTTTTTGGTTTTCAAGTCAGTATATTTAAATGCTTCTGCCAAAAGAGTATCATCTATTACAATATTTGTTCTCATACCCACTCCTTAATGCATAATAATGTGTATATTATGATTATAGTAAAAAATATAATTTTAGTCAAGCATCCCAAATCTCAATGATAAGATCAGCCTGCTTGAAGGATTTGCAAGCTTATCTAGGATATGATAAGTCCATGAAAAGTCTGCTACAAAGAATAACTTATCATTTTCTGCTTCCTATGGCATTGACAACAGTACTCTGCAGCGAAGAGATTCAAGATATCCGTATCACCCATGACCAGTCAGATCTCGTCGCCAATAAGGTATGGAAAAATGAAACAGGCGGCGATCTCGACTACTTGATCTTTTGGAGTGAAAATGAACCTTTTCTCTCTCTGGGGCTTGCTCATTTTCTCTGGTATGGGGAAGAAAACAAGAACCGTTATCAAGAGATGTTTCCCAAGTTGGTAGAGTATTTTTCCAGGAATAATGTCAGGTTGCCTATATGGCTGGATACGAAGACGACCTGCCCCTGGAAAAACAGGGATGAGTTCTTGAAGGCCAAAGCAGACAACACACCCAAATATCAGGACCTCTACAATCTTCTCGTGCGCACTATGCCAATTCAGGTTGATTTTATCGTAGAGAGAATGCAGAAGTCTCTGCCTGTTATGTTGGCATCTCTGGAGGATGAGGCAGTGCGGCAGCAAGTCACTCTGGCATTTGAACGCGTTCTATACCTCCCGGACGGAAGACTCTCTACCTGGGGCGTCTATGCGATAGTCGATTATGTCAATTTCAAAGGGGAGGGGACCTCTCCCAAAGAGCGTTATCAGGGGAAAGGCTGGGGCTTGATGCAGGTACTGCAAGAGATGGATATCAAAGCAGAAAATCCGCAAAAAGCCTTTGCCAATGCAGCCAAAAAGGTACTGACGGAACGCATCAGGAGATCACCTCCCGAACGAAATGAAACCCAATGGCAAAAAGGGTGGTTCAGTCGAATAGACAGCTATTATAAGAGTCGGTAGTCAAAACACACTATAACTGTTGCCTCAAACAAGTTTGAGGGTCCTGTCAAATAGTTGGCGGAGCGATCTCTTCACCCAAAAGTGCATAGCTTTTTCCCACGCGTGCCAGCGGTTCAAAGTCAATCGTCAATCGTTCTTTGTCACTAATATGCGCATCATCGATAAATTGATGTTTGATCTCTATGACGAGAGGTATTGTTTTGCTCTGACCAAGATCTACTTCACTATAGAGGTCACAAACGAAGGCAGCAGGTGCACCTTTGATCATCGGCGGATACCCCTCGACAATATTTTCGAGTGGAATATCAAATGTTTTCGCTTCACTGATATCGGCCTGCATCTCCCTGGAGCTAAAGTGCATCATTTCCAGATGTTCAGGTTTGACCATGCAGAGTGTGCATTTTTTATTTTTTCTCAAATTGTAGAGGGTATCTTTGGGAGTGCCGTCACTTTTGTGCCCGACAGAAATGATCATCGTAGGTGGATTTGATGAGAGTCCGGTAAAGTAGCTGAAGGGTGCCACATTTACCACGCCGTCATTTTCAGTCACCACCCAGGCAATCGGACGAGGGATGATCGTCTGTGCCATGAGCTTGTAGTTTTCTATCGCTTCTGTATCATTGTATTCTATGAGCATTGCTTAAATCCTTTTGTGTATTGATAGACCAATTATACCCTGATATCAAAAAAGTACTGTTTGGTTAACATAATATATATTCTATCAAAAAAGAGTTTCTCTCCTCTTCGTGTGTCAAACTACTTGCATATTATGTTTTTAGAGGTGCCAATCATTACTATTAAGCTAAGAATAAATTTATCATCTTGTTTGGTCGGTGAACCGACCCTACGCGATATTTATCTATCGTTCGTTCTCGTAGGGTCGATTTATCGACCACCCATTAGTTAAGCACTTTTGGAGCAGCGACTTCAGTCGCTGGATGCGACTGAAGTCGCATTTCCTTACCATACCCAATGGCAAACATTTTAAACGTAAGCTTGGTTGGAATCGATGCTTTAGCTTCAGCAGATATTTGGTGAGATTAAAAAAACCTCGCTCCCTGAGACAAATCACAAGAATAATTATATTATATAGTATCAAATATCAGCTCCATACTCCCCCCATTTCCTCCTGCTTCACAACTATTAATCAACTGATAGCCCCGCAAACACTGCTGTAGAGGGCACTGCTAAGATATTAATGAACAATTGTTCATTTTATGGGTGATAAATATATCTAGTAAGTGAACAAGTGTTCATTGATATAAATTATCCCCTCCTTTAAAAAGAACACTTGTTCACTTTAAATAAATTCGCACACTTGACTTATGAACGATTGTTCACTATAATAACGTCAAAGGAGTCCCCTATGAGCGACAACACCGATACTTCCCGGACTTCCAGGGGAAGCAAAACAAAAGAGAAAATACTGAGTACTGCCCTCAAACTCTTTGCAGATAAAGGGTATAAGCCGACAACCGTGAGAGATATTGCCGGAGCTGTAGGAATCAAGCAGAGCGCACTCTACAATCACTTTAAAAACAAAGACGAGATATTGACTACGCTAGTCGATGATCTCGCCTCCTCGGCGATTGTGACGCTATTTGAGAGCAAAGATGGGCACGAGGAGCTTCATAAACAGGGAAAGGCACTCCTGCACTCTATTGCTACCACTTTCAAGCTCATTAGCTTTGATAGGAAGAATGAGGCGCTCTTCAGGCTTATGATGCAGGAGTTATACAAGAATGCCGCCGTCAGGGATACCTACAGTGAATACTTCTACCAGGAGAATGTCAAAAAGCTCTCTACGCACTTCTTTATGATGATGCAGGAGGATATGATCAAGTCGGGAGATCCCCTGCTGCTCTCAAATGAGTTCATTTCGCCCCTATTTTTCTATCAGATGCAGGTTTCTCTGCTAAAATTAGATAAGAGATCGACCTCCTCGGTGGTAACGATGTTTGAAAAACATGTTGATTTCTTCTGGGATTCGATCAGAGTGGAGAAAAAAGCAGATAGTCTTTTCTAAGTTATATTATATAATATGTTATATTTATTAATAGTATATATTGTATAATATTAAATATCAATTAATTTTAATAGGAATAAATATGAAAAATATAGATCACTTCGCCCATAAGTCAAAATCATGGGATATGAGCAGCAGAAGAGTTGAGAATGCCCAATCTATCTCAGACAGCATACTAAGTAATATCAATCTTAGTGAAGAGATGATCCTTATGGACTTTGGAGCGGGAACCGGTCTGCTTAGTTATTTTGTCGCGCCCAAGGTTGGTACGATTGTTGCTATAGACAACTCTCCTTCGATGCTTGAAGAGTTCAAAGAGAAGAGCGGTGAGTTTGATTGTAAAACAGAGATTATCCAAAAAGACTTATCCTGCGAATCTATAGATAGAGAATTTGATGGAATTATCTCTTCGATGACTATACATCACCTGGAGGATACACGCGCCCTCTTCTCAAAGTTTTATGGGATGCTCAAGCAGGATGGCTTCATCGCGATTGCAGATCTTGATAGTGAAGATGGAACTTTCCATAGTGATGATACAGGAGTACATCATCATGGTTTTGATAGAGATATGCTGAACAGTATAGCAAGAGATACTGGTTTTAGTGACATACAATTTGATACTGTCAGTACGATTAAAAAACCGAATAGGGATTTTTCGGTCTTTTTGATGACAGCAGTAAAAAAATAGTATGCCGTCAAATACTCAGGAGAAAAGCAGATTAAATCTTTTTCTCTGGATTGCCCTATTCCTGCCTATTTTTGTTTGGTCGGCGATTGATCCCAAAGATTATTTTACCTGGTTTCTGGAAGTGCTGCCGGTGCTGATCGGTGTGGTATTGATGGTATTGACTTACAAGAGTTTCAGATTGACACCCCTGCTCTATCTATTGATATTGATTCATATGATCATACTGATGGTTGGAGGACATTATACTTATGCAGAAGTTCCCCTCTTTGATATGATTGGAGAATATTTTGGTCAGAATCGAAATAACTTTGACAAACTGGGTCATTTTGCACAGGGGTTTGTGCCTGCGATGATCGCCAGAGAGATATTGATACGCAAAAAAGCTGTCAATGGCAAAGGCTGGCTGAACTTCTTCGTCCTCTCAATTACTCTTGGATTTAGTGCTTTTTATGAATTGATCGAATGGTGGGTAGCGATCTTGAGCGGACAAGATGCCGAAGCTTTTCTGGGAACACAGGGTTATATCTGGGATACGCAGTCGGATATGGGATGGGCGCTGCTGGGTGCCATTACTGCCCTACTCCTGCTAAGCCGAAAGCATGATAGAGAGTTGGCAAAAATAGTAGTTTAGGTTTGCTTTAAAGTTATGGTATAAGCATACGCCTGCATATCCGAGATGGCGAGGTTCATGCCAAGCAGGCTCACACACATAGACTGCCCTGCCTCTAAAATATTCATCTGCTAAAAACTAAAACCAAATCCCCAGTTGAATCCATCAAGGTTATCGCC
>JAYEOH010000020.1:23118-24913 GCA_034722775.1 Campylobacterota bacterium
CCTGCATATCCGAGATGGCGAGGTTCATGCCAAGCAGGCTCACACACATAGACTGCCCTGCCTCTAAAATATTCATCTGCTAAAAACTAAAACCAAATCCCCAGTTGAATCCATCAAGGTTATCGCCTTTAACAATATTTACATCGAATGATACTTCACTTACCCAGTCTACTAATGTACTGGTTCCCAAGTGGAAAGTGGTACCGGCTACGAAAAAATTATCTGTATCCATAGCATCACGCATGTCTCCCGAGATAAAGACTTCCGAGGCATAAAATTCAAGTTTAAGCGGTAACCCATTGATGGAAGTAACAGGTGGGGTGACAACACCTGCCTTTAGCTTGGAGACAACAGAGGCAACATCTGAAATAGTCGCATAAGGGTCATCTATTTTAGTATCAAAGTATCTCATATCTGCATTAATATAAGGTTTGTATTCATTGATCGTCGGATGATAACCAAGAGAAGCAAATAACTCATATGTGCTAAAATCATCATCACTGTTGAATACATAATCAAGTGCTCTATCAATTGGATCTGATGGTTCCAGTGGTCTTATTGTTGTTTTGTAGTGACTGTTTACTTTGGAGTAGATATAGGATGCACCAAACATCATATCTGCATCTTCCAAAATATTCATGCGCACTCCCCCGCCCATTTTTAATGCATAAGTTTTGATATCTATCTCATCCAGACTGCCTCTTATCTGAAGATTTTTATCTTTGTATTTACTATACCCTATGCTTCCATTGACATAAAAATTGTAAAAATCAGAATCACTCTCAAAGTGATGTGTCAGAGGGAAGAATTTTGTATCAAGTGTTTCATCTTCATCGCTAAATTCATACGATCCTGAACTGATGATATCTTCCGAAGTAAAGAAAAGTATTGAATTGGCTGCCCTAACATATACATTCTTCATTTCACCTCGAAGGTCGGCGTGTATTTGTGTCAGTATGAGTGTTGAGAACAGTGGTGCTAATATATATTTTTTCATTATATCCTTTCGCTTGTAATGATTTATGCTCTTCCGAAACAAGAAAGTTACCAAAAACAAATATACCCAAATAACGCAGGAATTTTGTTTCTAGTTGAATTGTCTCAAGAGGAGTATAGTGGTTCTATACGACGATTGAGACAATTCGACCAGGAGCAAAAGGACGAGCTAGATGGGTATATTTGTTTTCGGGAGATTCCTTAAACCCCTCTCAAAAAAAGAAGAGTTCAATTCACCTGTATGTCTATTAATGGAATCTATAGTGACCATCATAGATACGACCACGACGGTCAAATTTACACTCATAACTAATATCGCTACCGCCACCTCTTTTAAAGAGCACGCCACCTTCACCTACTAAAGTTCTATTATGTAAGTGTGTGGTATCCAGATGAATTCTTTTAACAGCTTGATCTTCATTGGCAATATGACGACGAATATTTTGTCTACACTGCTTTTTAAGATATCTCATATCATCAAAAGCACTTGCACCTTTGTCATGATCTTTGTGCTTTTCATCTTTGGATGCTGCGACGATTGCTGCAATAGCAAGGATACCTGCACCTGCTGCTATAGCAGTATTCTTATCTGAATGATTAGAGGCTTTAGTTACTCTCCAGTCTACAACTTCTCCATGTCTTATTTTACAAGTATATGGGTAATGCTTATTGTCTCTTGTATCAAGTACTTTTCCTGTAAGCCCATAAGATTCATACGCACTATGGTTAATCTTGGCAGCTCCCTCAGGAAAATAGGGTCCATGTCCTTGATTTGTAACTACTTTCATACATTCAAATT
>JAYEOH010000021.1:0-6015 GCA_034722775.1 Campylobacterota bacterium
GTAATGGCATAGAGAGGGATATGCGTCAACTTTTCGATATCCTCAGAGGTTTTGATGGAATTATCTAAAAAATCTCGCAAAAAGGCTTGTGCCACACCTAAAATAAATCCCAGTATGAGACCCACTAAAACGATCAGCTTGCGCTTCGGCTTGATCATCCCTCCTGGACTCCGGGCTTTATCGATGATACGCGTATTGGAGATAGTCGATGACTCCATGATGGCCGTTTCTGCTCTTTTTTCAAGTAGAAAAGAGTAGATTTTCTCATTGACCATGAAGCTGCGCGTCAACTGTCCCAGCTCTTGCTCCTGTCCCGGAAAACTTTTCATAGTTCCTTTCTGTTCATCGATAACACCCAGAAGTCTGCTTTTGCGATTTTTAATCGTACGAAGGCTATTGGCCAATGCCTCACGCAGAGATTTTTTCAATGATTCTATCTGTCTCTTGGCTACAATAATTTCTGGATGTTTCTCTGTATAATTAACAGAGAGTGTTGCGTATTTTGTTATGGCTGTCTGCAGATCTTCAAGCATGGAATTGATTGCAAGACTTGCCTGAAGCGAATAATCCATGTTGATACTGCTGATATCTTTTTGTGTTTTGATGTGATTCAGGATACTCTCCATAATATCAATATCCATATTGATTTCATAGAGTTTACTCTGGAGTTCGCTCAGCTTTGAGGCTGTCATTTGTGCCTTTTCACTCAAATCAACTACAACATTGGTTACCTTGTATCTCTGTAGCTCTTCTGCCGATCCTTTCAATGCCTTATCGATGGCTTCAAGCTGTTTGTCAATAAAGTGGAGCTGTTTCCTTGCACTTTCTGATTTGAGATCGAGACTATTTTCGATATAGGATTCTGCAACTCTGTTGACGATATCTGTGGCACGCATCGGGACATTGTCAATGAAACTGACCTCCAATATGTTTCCAAATTTTGACAAACTTGAAGCAGAGACTCCTCCTTGAACGAAATCAATCATCTCTTCGTTTGGCACAATACTGAATGCATACTTCTGATCTTTTAATTTGTATATCTTTTGTACAGATAGAGAGAACCATTCTGTATCGATTTTTTCCGAAAAAGTGTGAACCTTGTCATAGACAATCGGTGGTTCCTCCTCCTCTTCTTTTTCGGGAGGCACAATAAAAGAAATAATGCTATCCAAAAGGCCTACTGAAGGAGCCTCTATAACCAGTCTAAACTTATTTTCATCAACAGGAACCAATTTAAACATTGTGTCATACAGTTCTGGATCCAAAAATTCAGAAGTCACCACAAAAGGAGAATTTTTATACAGCTCTATGATTCTCATTCTTTTCTCTGTAAAGTAACGCGTACCGATATTTAATTTTTCTATGGCTTTTTTGGCAATATCGTAACTCTCAAAAACTACCGTTTCACTCTCTATCTGATCTATATCCATCTCAATCGAATTGCTCAAGAAGTCGTTATAGGGGCTGTATCCCTGTTCTGTAGAGATCTTCAATATGGCGCTTGCTTCATAGACAGAGGGAGTAAAGTAGGCGCGATACGAAGCGATAATGGCAGCAAAAATCGTGAAAAATATGATGGATTTTTTGTATTGTAAAAGTGTAGAAAATATCTCTTTGATATCTATCTCATCTTCATCATTGTAGGTCTCGCTATGATGCTCTCTTATTTTTTTCATAAATAAATGAAAACCCTCTCTGGTAAAAATTTTATTTTTATTGTACCTCCTTGATGATTTGGAGGGACTGAATGACCGTTATTGTATCCTGTAATCATAAATCAACCTGTATGGAAATCGTATATGCCAGCATTTATTTCGCTCTGAATAGGTACCTATGTGTATTCTACCAATATAAAGGGCTTTTTTTTCTCTATGTTCCTTGGTGAAATAAACCTCTTTTGGCATAGGAAGCAGTGTGCGTATACCTGAACTGAGTATTTTGGGGAGTATTAATCTATCGGCGATGACTTTCAGAACTTTCCTGGTTTGAAAATAGATTACATAGAGGTAATATTGTATCATCCCCTTTCTGCCTCGATAAATTCTAAGCTTTTTACCGTTTCTCCAGCGTGCAGTGACAATACCCATTATTGCATTGTGATGAAGACTGCCATCATCTATTATTGGGTTGCCATCGCCTTTGGTATATATTTTTTCATCTTTGATCTTGACAATCCGGTGAGCAATCCATTCATCATCCATAGGATCATCTGATTCGCACAATATGATATCACCTGCCTGTATCTTCTCTGCTGTAGCAATATCCAGAAAATCATAGTCTGCAAGAAGCGGAAACATACTTTCTCCAAAGTGGCAAGTGTATTTTGGGGCTTTATCCACTTTAAATGAGTGCCTCTATCTCTTTCCAGAATGGCTTTGTCTTGTCAAGATGAAGCACATGGCAGTGTATTTTGCTAATGAATTGCGTGATGTTACTCAATCGATTTTTTCGCACTTCACCTACTCTTTTTGGGTCTATAGATGGATCTGGCAGACTCATTGCCTGATCGGCAGCTTCCTGCGTAAAGGCAAAAGCCTCCAGGGTTTTCAAGGGTTTTATGAGAACCTCTTTGTCTTGCATCAGATAAAAAACTCCACCAATTGGCGTACCCTTTGTGCTTTCATAAGATATGTCAAAATATGTATATGCTTTGGTTCCCGGCCATGGATGGGCAAAGTATTGGCCTTTTTTATCTCGAACGACAAGTGTAAGATCATCGCTAATCTTTTCCCAACTTGTGCTGGGTACTCTGGCAGCAGCAGTTGTTTTTCCTCTGCCTGACTCCCCCGCTAAAATAATAGCTTTGTTATTGTATTTCAGCATTATCCCATGGAGCAATAGTCCTCCACATAGTTCATTTCTGATAACTATCGACTGGCTTATACGCATAAGTTGCAGTCTCAGATCATACATATCTTCATATTCATGATCATCAATACAGATAGAGGTCTTTGGGGTTTGTTCGGACAGCCATTTAAACAGGTCAAGATAATCTTCGGCATAGTCAAAAAAAGTATAAGCACCTTGTTGTGACAAGTGTGAATAAGGATAGCGTATGCACTTTGATTTTGTAATATCTTTGGAGGGCAGATTTAATACTTTTATTAACCGCTCCAGTGTACTGCTATTGTGGTTGTTTAATTGAAAAAACCACTTGTTTCCATTCTCAAACTTCAAACTTCTCAAATGTATCAGCTTCCCGGAAAACTGCCAGATCTGCATCGACCCCCTGATGCCGCACTCCCACTCCTGCATGTGCCCGCCTGTGGAGCACTTCCTGCTTTACAGCCTTTTGATGCTGCACTTCCTGCTTTACAGAAGCTTCCAGCAGAACTTCCGCTCCAGCAATGTGCCCCTATACTCTCTGAAATGCTATCCATACTCATCACTTTTGGCTTTACATATATCTTTTTCATTTATTTAGCAACCTCTCAATTGTATTCCATAAGCTATCACAATATGTGAGCAATAATTATACCAGCAAGTCAATCCGGTGTCAATCTGGACTGAGGAAACAGCCCCTTTTTATCAGCCTCTTCACAATACCAAAAGGGCGCATGAAGATTTCGTGTACGATAGTAATTTTGCGCGATGCAGGCACCCAAGCAGTCGTTTTTCATCAGACACCTGGCACAGATACCTGTAAAATCTTTAGGAAGATCATATCGTATTGTATTAATGACGGTATTGTTTTTCCATATAGTTGCAAGTCTGTCAACACCGGCCTTTCCGAAATTCATCTCTCGTATGCTGCTGCCTATGCCGCAGAGCGCATAAGTGCCATCTGCAAGTACACCTAAAATATGTTTGATACCGCAACTTCCTCCGTTGGATGAATCTGCAAGTCTATGCAGGGGAACAAATGCTACGGGATGGTCATAGATAATCCTTATTTTAGAACGGTCATGTAGATGATTTTCAATATGCTTTCCTATCTTCACATACTCTTCGATCGTTACATCGCGCTGAGACTCATGGAGGGCAAAACCCCGTTCTGTCGGCTGTACAATATTGAATTTGAGCGAGTCAACTCCAAGAGATTCTGCGATTCCGATGATCTCTTCATATTGATGGATATTGGCACGCATAATAGAAAAAATAATCTGTGTATTGACACCTCGCTCCACAAGATTTTTAATTCCTTGTATTGACCGATCATAGGCTCCCGAAAGGCCGCGTATTGCGTCGTGAATTTCTGGAGTGGATCCGTCAAGACTGACAGAGACAAATGGGCTTGGAAAATTGGTGATTGTATCAGCCATTTGCTCATCACAAAGCAGACCATTGGTCTCCACCCATGGCGAGAGTCCAAACTCTTTGTGTATCTTCCATATCTCATAAATATTTGGGTGCAGCAGTGGTTCGCCGCCCGTGAGCTTGATACTGTCCAATCCAAGTGGTATAGCTTCTTCAATGATCTGTCGAAAAAGTCCTACATCGATGACAGGATATTTGGAGCCGTCTTCATCAAATTTTGGAGCGAGCCAACAATGTTGACAGGCGAGATTACACCCCTCTGTCATATAGAAATAGAGTGAACTTAATGGAGGAATGGTTTCATAACTCATTGGGAGTTTTCCTGCTCTTTGTATTCCGGCGGTAAAATACCTCCCTGCTCCAGAAAGAGTTTATAACAGGCATCTGGTGCCGGTTGATGTGCATTTCCTGTCATTGAGTAAGCGATAGCAGGGCAGTTCCCTGTACAGTGGTCAGCATAACCACAGTCACGACAATAATCAAATGAAGTTAACTTGATATTGTGCCGCTCCCTGAAGCCGCAAAGCGTGCTGTTGTTTATCCAGACATCCACAAGTTTATCACTATTGATTTTCCCCAGACTGATACCGGATATCATGCTGCACACCGCATAGTGGCCATCTGATCGGACTGAAAGCTTGGTCGTGTGACAGCCGCATCCCGTGAGTGCTCCGGTACTTGGATCTCCCGAAAGCTGTTCCGATCTGGATCGTTCCATCTCTCTCCAGAACTGCAGGTCTGCCAAAGGACCTGCAGATGCAGTCAGGCTGCCTGGATACTGCTTGTCAAGCTTATCAAGTGACATCATCGCTTTCATACGATCTTCTACCGTCAGCATGAGATTTTCTGCATTATTTTGACAAGTACCGAGATAACCTGCAGCATTGGTCGAAAAATCCGGCAGATTCAAATCTTCGAGTACAAACTTCGCCGTCTCTTCAAGATCATCAACATTGTAGTGGTGTATTGTACACCTCATAGTGACAGGTATATTATATTTTTGGAGTAGCTTTATTCCCTCTATGGCTTGATCAAAAGAGCCTTTGCCCCTGACTTTGTCATGGACTTCAGCCCTGCCGCCATCAAGTGATATCTGTATCGAGTCACATCGTCCGGTAGAGGCAATAAAGTGCGCTATCTCTTCAGTGACAAGCCCACCATTCGAAAGCATAGAGAAGCGCATCCGATTTTTTACAATACCCTCTATAAGTTCTCTGAGATCCTTCCTGTAAAATGGTTCCCCTCCTGCAAGCCGGAGACTCATGACATTGGCTTCACCGCACTCATCAAAAAATCGCAGCCACTCCGCTGTATCTAAATCTTTATATTCTACATCCGGGTTATCAAAAAAGTAGCAATAGTGACATCTTAGATTGCAGTTGCCGGTTAGCTCCACATCAATTTCACGAGGCGTGCTGATAAGTCTTGATTTGACTTGTGTCATTTTTCAAATCCGATAAACCCATCCTGCGCAAGGGTGTCAATCAGATCGACGATATCTTGACTCAATGTTTCCGGAATCTCTTCATACTCCTCATGAATAGCAGAGATGATACTATTCATATTCTGCGTCTGCCGCATTACCTTAAATATGCTGATTGCTACAGGATTCAGTGCAACACTATTGCCTGTATCAGGATCAAACAAGACACCCCAGTCATCAGACTCTTCTCTTAGGACCAGATTTTGACTAATATACCACTTTTTCATAATTCCCCAAGTCTCTTAGAATTAATATTCAAAGGAAGGCTACTCCTC
>JAYEOH010000022.1:0-5924 GCA_034722775.1 Campylobacterota bacterium
TCAACACGCTTGCGACCCTTCTCCATCACTGTTACATTAAAATACTTCATTATAACCTCGCTACTCTATAGACTTCTTCTATGGTTGTATCCCCCACCAAAGCTTTATTGATACCATCTTCAAACATAGATACAAAGCCTTCCTGGATAGCCTGCCTGGTCATCTCCTCTTTTGAGGCACCTGCAGCAATCATTCTAGAAAGTGTTTCGCTGATCGGCAGAACTTCCGAGATCATCTCACGACCCATATAGCCGGATTGTTGACACTCTTTGCAGCCTTCGCCTCTATAAAAGACCGGCTCTTCAGGCAAATACTCTCTGATATCAG
The DNA here is from genome assembly GCA_034722775.1 of Campylobacterota bacterium. Classification (GTDB taxonomy): domain Bacteria; phylum Campylobacterota; class Campylobacteria; order Campylobacterales; family Sulfurovaceae; genus SZUA-451. The sequence goes on from JAYEOH010000022.1 coordinate 328, forward strand.
ACAAGAGCTTTTCAGAAGGAAGATACTCAGCCTTGCAGTAGGTACATATTTTACGGACCAGACGCTGAGCCTGTATCCCTACCAGTGCACCGCTCACCAGGTAAGTTTCGATACCCATATCCAAGATCCTGTTCACTGCCGAGATCGCATCGTTGGTATGAAGTGTTGAAAGTACCAAGTGACCAGTCAATGCAGCCTGGATAGCGATCCTCAGTGTTTCCTGGTCACGAATTTCACCGATCATCACCTTGTCTGGATCCTGACGCAGAATAGAGCGCAAAGCATCGGCAAACCCCAAACCGACATGGGCATTGACCTGAACCTGTTGTATACCATTCATCTGGTACTCTACAGGATCTTCAACTGTAATAGTTTTATCTTTGACATCCTTGATCGCATTAAGTGCGCCATAGAGGGTTGTTGTTTTACCGCTTCCGGTAGGACCCGTCACAAGGACAATTCCAAAAGGTACCTTTATCGCTTCAGAAAATTTATCATAGCACAAGCTACTCATGCCGGCATCTTCAAGCCTGATCAAGACTTTTGTCTTATCCAAAATTCTCATAACTATCGATTCACCGAAAAGAGTAGGAAGTGTCGAAACCCTGAAATCAAACTCTTTCCCGGTAACCGTCGCACTAAACCTGCCATCCTGAGGTTTTCGCTTCTCCGCAATATCCAGATTGGAAAGAAGCTTCAGCCTGGAGGAGAGCGGCGCAAAAATATCTTTGTCAAATACAAAATTCTGCACAAGCATCCCGTCAATCCGGACACGCACTGCACAGTTTTTTTCTGATGCCTCAACATGAATATCACTTGCTCGTGCAATAATAGATGACTTCAGTATAATTTCTATCAACTTCAATACCGCAGGAGACTCCTCTTCTTGCTCATCGCTTCCTGCCTGTATCAAATCCTGTCGAATATCATCCACAAGACCTTTGATGCTTTCCGTCATCTCAAGCTGCTGAAGACGCTTCCTTATCTGTGACGGTTTGGCAATAGCTATGCGTATCGGCTTTCTTGGAAAAATCCTCTGCAGTGCATCTCTGGCAGCCATGTCCAATGCATCTGCAAATGCTACAAGCACATTCAGGTCTGTCTCCTCAACAGGCATAGCGTTATATTTGAGCAGTTGCCGATAGGGGACTTTGCTGAAAAGATGCATATCAAGATCTATATCATCAAGGTCGACATATTCGATATGCAGCTCCTCGGCTACCAATTTAAGTATCGGAGTGACATCGATACCCTCGATCTTCTCAAGGCGATCAAGTGTGATCACCCCTTGTCTGACCTTTTTTGCCAAATAGGACTCAACTGTATGAAGATCAATCATCTTTTCATGCAGAAGATTGGAAAAAGAGACTTTTTTTGGCGGTCTGCTTCTTACCAGGGCTGAGATAGCATCTTTGCTGATGAGATTTTCATCCAGCATCATTTCAATAAGTTTAACCATCTCTATCTCCTGCGCTTTCAGTTAAGTTGATTTGATATAAGTATATCATGCCTTTTTTACACACACCGCATTTCCACAGCGGCAACAGTTAAATTTTTCCTTTTTTGATTTTCAGTAACAATGATTTTGCTTTTGCCGAATTGGTTTTGTCTATATAGGCAGATAAAACTTGCTGCGCCTCTCTACGCTGCCCGAGTTTTGCCTTTGACTTGGCAAAAATAAGCCAACTCTCCTCCAGTTTACTGTTGAGGTCATTAGTGACAAGTGCCCATTTCCGAGACTTTGCGTAGTCTCCTTTTTTATAATAGGCACGCGCCAGATAGAGTGAATCATAGTAACTTCTTGACTTTGAGAAATTTCTTTCGACACTCTCTATGGTTCGCTTTTTCTTTTTTTTCGTTGTCTTTTTTGGCTTCTCTGTCTGTTTTTTCTTTGCCGGGTACCTGTCTGTTACTTCTATCTTCAGATATTTTCTTCTCTTCTCTCTCACAGGCTCTGCTTCCAGGTCAGAAACTTCGATAGTCATCGGTGGAACTTTCTTCTTCTCTACAGTCCGGTTAGTCTCCTTGCTTATCTTGACAGGAGCAATTCCCTGAACGGCACTTTGATTGGATTCACTCTTTGGGGTCAGCGTGGGCACAAAAGGCTTTAGAGTTTTACTCTTTTGCACACTGTTTTCTATCTTTGCTGAACTATTATCGTCTTTAGAGTACTTGGAGAATGCTGTTAAAAAATCTGCTCTAAAAAAAATCAGTAGTGCAACAAACACAATAAATGCAGCAGAGACAATCCAAGGTATACGCTGCCTGGATTTGTATCTTTTCCACTTTTTTTCCAGCCCATCTACATCATACATTGATATATCCCAGTTTGATTCCTGCCATCTCAATAATTTTTATAGAGAGACTATCATAGCTGATTTTAGACGGATCACTCTTATCATAATATTCATAAAGTTCAAAAATTGTAAAAAGCAGCTTGTTTGACTCCCTGTAGTTTCCTTTAGTCAGTGCATGAATACGCTTGATGTGGCTGCTTTTGATGGCATTGGCTATCTCGTATAGATTTTTCTTCAGGAGTTTCTTGTGTATGTAACTTTGGATATCTCTCTGAGTTCCATTCTCAAGCTCGATCACTTCCCAGATTCGAGACTGAAAATGCTCTTTTGCTATCAAATCCTCATTCTCTGTCTTATGCAGAGAAACAACAAACTTTATAGAGCGCGTATCAGAAAGGAGTCGAATACGCTCCATCATCTCCTGCGAATACATCTGTGCCTCATCAAGCAATACGATAATCTCTCTTTTTCCCCGCAGACTTCTACAATAATCTACCAGTGTCGAGAAGTTCACCTGGGTGTTGGGAGGCAAATCTTCTTTGGTAATAATTTTGAAGAGTTTCCCAAAGAGCTCTTTTTCGCTGGTCGTCGGCGTTTCAAAATAGTGCAGATCTTTTTTATATTTCTGATTTTGATAGAGATGGTTGAGGAGGATGCTCTTTCCTGTTCCCGGACGACCGAAAAGCAATATCATCTTGAGCGGCTTTTCGATACTATGAAGCAACTGATCATAAGCATTGAGTGATGAATCAAGCTTGATGTAATCCTCGACATCGATTGAGTCGATGAATACATTTTTTGCGGGGCTGTATCTACTTTCCATTGACTCTTTTATACCCCAAATCTCTTAATGAAACATCTTTGGAGTTGTTGACAATATGCGGTGTGACGATGATAACCAATTCTACGACTTCTTCAATCTTCTCTTCTTGTTTAAAGGCATATTCAAAGAGTGGAAGATCGCCCAGAAGCGGTACTTTATTGATCTTTGTTCCTGTCTTGGTAGTAATCAAGCCGCCCAGGATAGCGTGATGACCATCTTTGACCTTGATTACAGAGGAGAGCTGCCTTTTAGTCATATCGGGTGGAATAGTCCGTGTTATTCCCTCAGGTGGAGCCGGGTCGTTTGTTGTTGAAACAGAGGGATTAATCTTTAATGTGATCACACCATTATTGCCAATCTGTGGCGTAATATCCAAAAGCACGCCTTCAAACACTGAATTAATATTTTCACCCTGCGTAGAAGAGCCGCCGCCAACTCCGCCGCCGCCAGCCAAAACATTACTATATGTTGTCTTGTAATAAATATCTTTTCCTACACTGATCAAAGCAGGCTGATTATTGAGTGTCATCACCCTTGGGCTTGAAACGGCTCTCACCTCACCCTGCGTTGACAGAAACTTGACAATATCTTGAACATCTGTAGTTCCAGTCATTTCAATCAAACCGGCACTTTTCGGCACAGTGCCAGGATAAAATTCCTTTTCACCTGTAATGCCATCCAGGGCATTACTTTCCCATGAGAGCATATTTTGTTGACCCATAGCATAGGTATTGATCGTCATATTTTGAAGTTTATAGAGCTGGTTCCAGTCGACCCCGGTAGTGGTACTGTCATCAAATAGCACTGTAATGATTCTAACATCGATCAGAACCTGTGTCTTCAGCTGCTTCTCCAGATTTTTGACGTAGCGCGAAACCCTTGCCAGCTGCTCATATGTACCAGTCACAGTCACCATACCTGCAACAGGATTTATGATCGGCTCGAGCGGATTGTACTCCCATTTCTTGCCATCAGGTCCTATCCATGAGTCACCGGCACGAGTATAATGCAATCCATCATCATTTGCTCCGGAGAGTATTTGCTGCACTTCTCTTCCGACTGTTGTCCAAAAATTAAACTCATCTTTATTCTCTATCTTTATATTACTTCTTGTTAATGTATCGCCACCCCCGGAACCACCGGTATTCGTACTGCCCTGATTTCCCGAACTGCTCGAACCTGAGATAGAGACTTCGGTAGCACTTTCTCCTATTCTGCTTCCTGCAATATAGTGAATCTTGAATGTGCGTGTAGTCAGATAAGATATTGTCAACTTATTCCCATTGAGTTTATAATTCAAATCATTATCCGTAAGGATCGTGTTCAAAAACCTTTTCAGTGTCGAATTTTTCAACTTGACAAAATAGAGTTTCTTCTCCAATCTCTTCTTTGCCCACTCATCTTTGACTATCACTGTCATATCGCAGGTGTCAGCCAAATTTTCTACAGCATCTCCTATAGATAGTTTACTATCGATCGTTACCGTAAAGAGTTTCGAAGAACATTTTCCGGCACTTGCCAATACAGGCAATATCATCACCATAAGCAACAGGGCTATACCTCTTGTCCATTTCTTTTGCGCTATCATCACATACCTTCCTTTATCGTAATTATATCTTCTCTCTTCTCGTGCAGAAAAAGTCTCTTGATGCGTGCTGCATCTACAAGAACTACACCCCTTGTTCCAACATACTGTAATGTATATCCTGATACATCATCCCCCTCTTTGTGCCATGCTCCATTGATATATGCTTTGCGATTGACAATACCGCCCAATTCCATATTTTCCTCTCTCTTCTTTGGCACAAAAACTTCTGTAATATTAACATCCTTTTTGATAGTAACAAAAGGATTGGGAATCGAGGATAGCTCCTTGAGTGCTATCCCTTTCCTTGGCTCTTTGATCTCAGCAATCATTCTGTCGATCTCCTGAGTTGCAGCACTTGAAAATGCAACTACAGTCAAGATCACAAAATTTATAAATATCTTTTTCATTAGTGATTGATCCCCCATACAGATATATTGATATCAGCACTGATACCTTCATTGCTTCCCTGAAGAACACTGCTGTAGATATCCGTAACCAGAGTATTCTGTTCCAGTTCATTGAGGAATTCGACTATATCTTTAAAGTTTCCTGCACCATCCACTTCAATTTCAAGAATATGTCCAAAATTTCCCTTACTGTCAACATATTTGTTTTTAATAAAATTCAGGTTGATGTTGTGAGTCTTCGCATTATCCGTAATGGAGTTCAGAAAATTTGCCCAGCTTCTTTCGTTGAACAGCATACCGGAAAGCTTCTTGAGACTACTGTTAATATAGGCAATTCTCTCTTTCAGGGAGGCGATCTGTTTGTTTTTGTTCTGAATATCCTTGTCAAATTTCTTTATATAGTAATTCCTGTCGCCACTGACTGTAATAGAGCTCAGATAAGTATTCTCTGCGGCAATACTTTTTGTCAAACGATTCTTTTT
>JAYEOH010000023.1:0-2077 GCA_034722775.1 Campylobacterota bacterium
GTACAATACCTGCAGCCTCAAAAAACGAAAAGTGATCATAAGATCTCCTGTATTGACTCGAGGCACTATATAGACACTATGAGTCCGGGCTATGATAAATCTTTGAAAGCAAATAAAACCAAAATTGGAGACCTTGTGGTTAAAAAAGGATTATTGAAGTGTGCTATTGAGCTATACCATGGAGACTTTATGACAATCGGTTTGATGTCTGGAGACAGATTGATGTGTGATAATTTTATGGTTTATCACTCAACAATCGGAAGTGCAAATAGAGGCGGAAGACGATAGGAGTAATTCCTTGTTATTTCACGATCTCTTTGACACGTCCTACTTCTCGGCTCATCAAGCGTACCTTGATGCCATGGGGGTGTTGTGGTGACTTGGTAAGGATATCCCGTACTTCCCCGTAGGTGATCCTGCCTGTGGATTGATCCTCCTTGAGGACGATACCCACATTTAGACCGCTTCTGATATTTTTTCTTTCTCTGCCGTCCATTATACTTAACCGATAAATTTGCCGTTGCTGCTTCTTTGGGCATTCATGATCTCTATCTCTCTGGCACCTGATATGACGACCTCAGGATCGAGTGTGTAGTCAAGATCCAAATTCCGATCTTCATAATTGACGGAGTTTAGAATAACTTTCATCGCTTCGAGTCTTGCCTGCTGCTTGATATTTGAGCGGATCACAGTCCACGGTGCATTGTGTGAATGGGTTCGCTTGATCATCTCATATTTAGTGTTTGTAAAGTCATCCCATCTATCCTGCGCCTGCACATCGATCTCACTCAGTTTCCACTGTCTGAGCGGATCGGTTTTTCTTCTCTCAAATCTTCTAGCCTGCTCATCTTTGGTTACAGAAAAATAGAGTTTGATGAGGATGATGCCTTGTCTGGTCAAGTCTTTCTCAAAGCCTTTGACTCCTTTCATAAAGTCATCATACTCTTTCTGCGTACAGAAGCCGAATACTGACTCTACCATCGCTCTGTTGTACCAGCTTCTGTCAAAGAGTACGATCTCTCCGCCTCTTGGGAAGTGGGAAATATATTTTTGATAAAACCACTGTGTTTTCTGCTCGTCTGTCGGCTTGCCCAGTGCTACGATACGATAATGCTTTTCATTCATATAGCGTGTGACTCGTCGAATGGTTCCGCCTTTTCCTGCGGCATCACGACCCTCAAAAAGTATGATCATCTTCTGGTTGGTATTTTCAATATGCCTTTGCAGTTTGATCAGTTCTGCCTGATATGGCTTGAGTGCCTGCTCATCTTTTCGTTTTGTGACTGCTTTTGAGCCCTGCTGCCCGGCTGATTTGGTCTCTTTGAAAACTTCCATAAGTTCTTCGAGTGAAACTTTAGTTCCATCTATATCAAATTGATTTTGATTATTTGTTTCCATCTATACTTTCCTTTTTATAAGATACTGATTTGAGCCTCTTGTTGAAGAGAATATATTATACTCCTATTGGGCTTTGTGAATCGCTATAAGAGTTTAAACTTTTTTAAGGAATTTTGAAAGCAATACAATGCGTGTACCATTGACACGGCCTTCGATCTGGCCTTCGACTCCATTGAGCGATATATTTTTGACGACAGTGCCTCGCTTGGCGGTAAATCCTGCTCCCTTGACTTCAAGATCTTTGATGATGGTCACGCTGTCTCCGCCTTCAAGTATAGTACCGTTGCTGTCACGGACCGGCTCGGTGTTTTCATCTGTATCTCCACCCCCGGCATCTGCCCAGGTTTTGACCTCCGGTTCCATATAGAGCATATCGAGAAGATCCTGCGGCCACCCCTCAGAGGCGATACGCGATAGCATACGATACGCCATCACCTGTACGGCAGGCACTGTACTCCACATACTGTCATTGAGGCAGCGCCAATGGTTCGGGTCTGTTTTTTCAGTATCTTCAATCTGCTCAAGACAAGTGCCGCATAGCAGGATGGATTGCTCTGCACTTCCGTCAGAGGGTGGCACTTCGTAAACATTTAGATTTTCAGCGGCAGTACAAAGCTCACAGGCAGAGTTGGCACGCTTTATTAATTCCTGTTCGATACTCATATAAATTACCTTTTAA
>JAYEOH010000023.1:2177-5915 GCA_034722775.1 Campylobacterota bacterium
TTTAATTTTTGCGCATATTATGCCATTTTCTGCATAACATCTCTATTTGTTTTCTTACCGCAATGCTGACAATAGACTCCCTTTGCCAGTGTCTCCCGACGACAGGAAAGGCACTCCTCATAGTGTTTAAACCCACAGATAGGGCAGTGGTCATCAGTGATGGCACACCCACACTCTGAGCATTTCCCCATCTTGAGATTCATCAACTCCTGCTTTCTTTTTTTTCTTCCGGTTGTATCGTTTTTCTGCACACGGTAGATAATAATGCCAAAAAGCGTAATAAAAAAGAGTATCGCCAGTATATTGAGAATGATCGTCATATTGTATTGCATAAAAAAGTCAATGATCTTTTGAAAAAAGAGTTTGGGTATGATGTCATAGATGAAAAGGATCAGATAGAAGAGGGCATAGAGTGCCGCGACATTGGCAACATGCAGTGTCAGATGTGACAAAATATAGTGTCGTCTGCTGACCATGGCGCGATAAAAGATGTAGAAGAGCAGCCAGATGGGAAGCAAAAAGGCAAAGGCTTGCATCGTGCGTTTGAAGTGGTAATAGCGCAGTGCTGTGCGGTGATGCTCTTTGATCTCTTTTTTGTTTGCCTGATGGAAGCTGTCAAATTTTTGATAGCTCTTATAGCTTTGCAAATCTTTTCGTCTTTTGATCTCACTTTCAATAACAGCCAATCTCTCTTCTTTTATCTTGAGATCTACGGATGCCTTGGAGGCAGAGGAGGGGAGGATTGATTTGCTCTGCTCCTGTCCTACCGCTTTTTCCAGCAGCATATCCCCATAACTTGCCTTGAGTCTTCTGATCTGCCCAAGGAGCTGGTTTTTTTGTTTCCTCAATGTTTTAAGTTTTAAAACTGAAGTTTTAAAGTAGGGATCTTTGAAAAAAGCGACATAATAGCTCCCAAGCTCTCTGCATTGCTGATCGTCCCCAAAGCCTTTGAGCAGATTCTGGTACTCCTGCCCACTTTTATAATATCGCTGTTTTGTCTCAAGCTCTCTGAAAGTCAGAGCTTCTTTTTTGTTGATGAGACTTTTGCACTCATTGCCAAACTGCTGATAGGGTGACTTGGTCTGTCCCGTCTGCCAGCTCAAGCCCCAGCCGATGATGATGAATACTGTCAGTACAAAGATTCCCAACAGGAATTTTGACCCGCCGGAGAGTTCGCGCTGGTCAACCACAAAAAGTGATTGGCGATAGGTCTTGAAGTAATCAGTTATTTTTTTAAACATAGAGTAATCCTTTTGAGAATCTTGATGACTATTTTAACACAATTAAGCACTTCTAAGCTATAGTTCGCACAAGATTAATGAAGGATAATGAATGGACAAAATCAAAATTGGCGTACTGACAGCCAGCGACAGGGCGAGTCAGGGGATTTATGAAGATATCTCCGGTGTAGCAATCATGGACACAATGAAGGCCTACCTCCTCAATGAGTGTGAATATGAGTACCGCTGCATCTCTGATGAACAGGAGTTGATCGAGGATACGCTGATCGGTCTTGCCAGAATGGGATGTGACCTTATCGTGACAACAGGCGGTACGGGTCCGGCACCCAGAGATGTGACGACCGAAGCGACTGAGGCAGTATGTCAAAAGCTTCTGCCTGGATTTGGTGAGCAGATGAGGGCTGTGAGTCTGCAATATGTCCCTACAGCAATCCTCTCTCGCCAGACAGCAGGGATATGTAACGGTTCACTCATTATAAATCTTCCGGGCAAACCAAAGTCCATCAGAGAGTGTTTGGATGCGGTTTTTCCTGCGGTGCCATACTGCATTGACTTGATAGGCGGCAGCTATATGGAAGCCGATGAGGATGTGATTAAAATCTTTAGACCTAAAGCAAAATAATATGAATATAGAATTTATAGAACAGAAACTCAATGAAGTCACCAAAGAGCTTGAGGCAGAAGTGATGTCAGTGCTGATGGACGAAACTCTTGATAAAGGAGAGACAAACCTTCGGATGAAGCCATTGGCTTCGACCAGGCAGATACTTGAAAATGCGCTTGAGAGTATCAAAATGGTTGATAAACTCAGTAGAGAGGATCTGGAAAAATAATATCATCCTGAATAAAATTCAAGATGATATATAGCAGTTATACGTTATGCGCCACTTTATAGGTAGGATCATCCTCTTCGTATGAGCAGAAAGGTCCGGCTGACTTGAGTGTCTTTTTGCAATCCTCCGAGAGGTGTCTCAGAGTCAGTTTTTTGCCTGCTTTTTTATATTTATCTGTGATCGCATCGATGGCTTCTGCACCTGAACTGTCCATGACTCTCGCATCTTTAAAGTCTATCACAACCTCTTCGGGATCTATTGACACATCAAACTGCTCATTGAACGAAGTGACCGAGGCAAAGAAGAGGGGACCGTCGAGTTCATAAATCTTTTTTCCTTCTTTGTCTACATGTGTGCGGGAAAAAATCTTTGCATGTTCCCAGGCAAATACCAATGCAGAGATAATAATCCCTGCGATTACAGCAACAGCAAGGTCTTCAAATATAGTAATGATAGTCACCGTCACAAGTACAAATGCATCGGAACGAGGCATGTGTTTGATACGTTTGATAGAGGAGAATTCAAATGTACCGATACTCACCATAAACATAATACCCACAAGTACTGCTACTGGTATAACAGCGATCACACCGGAGAAACTTACGACTAAGATAATGAGAAGTACTGCTGCGGTAAAAGATGAAAGACGGCCCAATCCGCCGGAAGTAAAGTTGATAACAGATTGACCAATCATTGCACACCCTGCCATACCTCCAAAGAGACCGGAAGTGGAATTCCCTACACCAAGTGCTACACACTCCTTATTTGCAGAACCACGCGTACCACCCATCTCATCCAGCACAGAGAGTGTAAGCAAAGATTCAATAAGCCCAACCAAAGCAACAATCAGTGCAGTAGGGAGAATGATCATCATGGAGTCCCAGGTGAAAAGGCTTCTGTCGGGCATCATGAAAGATGGCATAGATACATTGGAAAGGTCTGCCAGATCCCCTACGATCTTTGTGTCGATATGGAGGAAATAGGTTATAAGTGTAATTACTATAATAGCAGCAAGCCCGGCAGGCACAGCCTTGCTTGCCTTGGGTAAAAACTGCATAGTAGCCATAGTAGCGGCAACAATAATATACATCATATAGTTTTCTGAAAAACTTGCAGCAATGATATCCATCCAGGAGCTATACTGCTCTACATTTTCAGGTGCAAGAAAAGGAAGCTGAGCCATTGCAATGACAATCGCCAAACCATTCAAAAACCCAAAAAGGGCAGGTTGAGGTACAAGGCGGATAAACTTACCCATCTTCATAAGCCCAATAGCTATCTGTATAAGCCCTGCAATGATGGAGGTAAGTAAAATATAATGCAGTATCATTATGGAGAGTGCCTCTTTGCCAAGCTCCGGATGAAGCTTGGCAGCCCCAAGTCCCAGACTTACAAAAACCACAGCTACAGCGCCGGTAGCCCCGGAGATCATTCCCGGCTTACCGCCGATGAGTGCTGTAATGAGTCCGATGATAAAGGCGCCATAGAGTCCAACCACAGGAGAGACCCCTGCGATAAATGAAAAAGCTATCGCTTCCGGCACAAGAGCAACAGCTACAAGTGCACCTGAAAGTACATCATTTTTAATATTTTGTTTTGAATAGTTTTGGATATTGAACACGAAAATTCCTTATAAAGTATAGAGAGGGACAGGTAAATTTTTT
>JAYEOH010000024.1:0-5816 GCA_034722775.1 Campylobacterota bacterium
TGGAGCATACACCAAGTAATTCACAACTTTTGAATGATTTTATTGCCAATATTATCCATAAAGTGGTCATGCTCATTGGACTTCTTGTGGCACTGGCGGCACTTGATGTCAATGTTGGACCGATCATGGCAATGGTAGGTGCAGCAGGTTTTGTTGTTGCGTTCGCCTTGCAGGGTACACTTAGTAACTTTGCCAGCGGACTGATGATCATGCTTTACCGTCCTTATGACATAGGTGATGTTGTAGATGTTGCAGGCATAGTAGGTACGGTCGATTCCATGACACTGGTATCAACAAGCATTGTAACACCCGATAACAGAATGATGATCGTGCCTAATAATTCGATCTGGGGCAATATCATCACAAATGTAACGCATAGTGATACGCGACGCGTAGACTTGACATTTGGTATTGGTTATAACGATGATATAGAAAAAGCTGAACAGGTCATGAAAAAGATACTGGAAGAGCATCCTCTTGTATTGAAAGAACCGGCAGCAGTGGTCACAGTCAATGAATTGGCTGACTCATCTGTCAATTTCAATTGTCGTCCATGGGTTAAGACTTCGGATTACTGGACAGTTTACTCAGAAGTGACCCGTGCGGTTAAAGAAGAGTTTGATCAAGAAGGCATCTCTATTCCTTACCCTCAAATGGACCTGCACTTAGACCCGGCGAAAGCTTAAACCCGAATTATGCACTAATTTCAGTAATCTTATTGCATAATCCGGGTTAAATAAATTCAAAATTACGGAGACACTCCTGTGAATAAAAGATTTTCCAAAAAACTCCTATCTCTCTTTGCTATAGCTGCCCTCATCCAGGCAACTGCCGCGGAACCGCCTCAGACTCTCTCGCATAAGGTGCTTGATCCCGCAGTAAAACCCATCGACTTTTCTATGGTCATCAGCGGTGGTGTCAGCCTGGGTGCCTATGAGGCAGGATACAACTGGGCAATGATCAAAATGCTCTCAGAGATCAAAACCAAAAATGCTCATATCGATCCGCAGCTTCAGTCTGTCGCCGGTGCTTCTGCCGGATCGATCAATGCACTGCTCTCTGCTGTCTACTGGTGCCAAAAAGAGTCTATCCCTTATCAAAACAGCGTGGAAGACAACCTATTCTATGAGACCTGGGTTCATCTGGGTATCGAAGATCTGGCTATCGAAGGAGAAGACCCACACAACAAAAGTACTCTCTTCACCAGAAAAGCACTAAGAGACAAAGCCGACAAGATTATGAAGCATATAAGCAAACCCATCTACAAGGAGGGGTGCGAAATTCCTATGGGATTTGCCGTCACCAAGGTTACACCGATCGTTGAAGAGTTTGATGGGATCAAGATCAAGAACCAGACTTTTTCTGTTCCTTTGACCTTCAAGGTATCCAATGGTAAAGCAAAAATAGTCAATCAGGAGATGCCGCCAAGTACGGCATTTTACCTCACTATACCGGGAATCGAAAAAGATTATACTAAAGTAACCGATGTACTCTTCGCATCCTCAGCTTTCCCGGGAGCATTCCAGCAGATCAAACTGCGTTACGGCTACAAAGGAAAAATATACTCACAATACTTTATAGATGGGGGTGTCTACAACAATATCCCTATGCAGTTGGCAACAGAGCTTGATCCTGATGCAAAACTCTTTATCTATATGGATCCGAGCAATATGCGCAAACAGCCAAAAATAAAGGCAAAAGAGGTAAAAGAAGAGCCTCCTGTAGGCTTCCTGTCGGCCAACCTCTCACCTCTGGGCAGTACAGTCGAAATCTTTCAGCAGATGTACCTCTATAGTGCAATCAACCAATACTTTAGAAACAATCCTGAAAGAAAACTAATACTCTCTTCACGATATCATCCCCTGACAGCAAAATATCTGGAACACTTTGGTGCCTTTCTGGATCTCAATTTTCGCCTCTATGACTACTATGTAGGTGTTTATGATGGTATCTGGCATCTTGCCAAAAAACTGAAAAACGGAGGTGACTTCAAGGATCTCTCGCAAACTCAGTTGATGGAACGCCTTATGAAACATCTCAAGATCGATAAAAACCCTGAAGCTCTCACTGCGTATCGCTTTTTTCTGGCAACAGAGTTCAAACAGACAAAGCCTCAAATGGATAACCGCTATGCTGCGATCTACTATGCCTTCAACCTCAAAGAACCTGAAAGCAAGCGTTATACGACACCTGAATTTACAGACTTCCTGGGCAAACTGGATATGCGCTATCTGCCGGTCAAGAAAGGCTCATTCCTCGCAGAAGCAAGAAAAGATCTCAAAAACTGGGGTAAAAGACCCCTCAGGGAACTGGTTAACCGTATCACTTCTCTGGAAAATGACCGGGCAAAGGTTTATCCTGATTATAAGTCGACAGCAAAAGCAGTCAGTATAGCAGCCTGGGGCGGAAGTTCTCTCATCAAAAAGAAAGATGGATGGGATATCTTCCCTCTCAATGCACCACGAGACGAAGGACAAGAGGGGCTTCAGACGGCGCTGCGACTGCTCCCTTCCGAGATAGCAACCGATACTGTCAATGGCGGTCTCAGCCTCGGCTGGAGTACTTATTGGTACAAAGATATGGGTCTGCTCAATGGTTTTGAATTTAAACCCTCTTATAACTTCAATGAACATGAGGGAGATTTTATCCGTATGGATATCGATGCTTTTGCCGAATTTGATGATTTTGTCAAAGTAGGTCTGGGTGTCAGCGGCTTTGGAAATATAGAGAGAGATTTCTATGACAAAGATTCAGCCTATGGTGCCAATATCTATGTCGATGTGATGGATATATTCAGGATCACCTATGTCCAGCGGCACGGGGATATAGACGACAACGAATACTTTTATCTGGGTATTGAGAATATACCGAGTTTGATTTATTGGCTGAATCGATAGTGTTCAGTCAGATTAATCTCATTGAGCTGCACAAAATTACATATTAAGGAACATTATGACTCCATTTGAATCTATTCAAATAGTTCAAAAAAGAATGAACGCATCCATTATAGGGCAGGAAAATATTGTAGAGCGTCTCATTATCGGTCTGCTTGCCAACGGCAACTTGCTGGTGGAAGGCTTGCCGGGTCTTGCAAAAACCAGAGCAGTAAGAGGTATGGCAAGTGCTGTAGAGTCTACTTTTTCACGAATACAGTTTACTCCTGATCTGCTTCCTTCAGATGTGACAGGAAGTGAGAATATGTATGAAGAAAATGGTGAGTACAAGTTCCGTTTTGAGGAGGGACCTATCTTTGGAAACATTATCCTTGCTGACGAAATCAACCGTGCCCCCGCAAAGGTACAGGCTGCTATGCTGGAGGCGATGGAGGAGAGGCAGGTGACCGTAGCCGGAAAAACGCATAAACTCCCGAAGCTTTTTATCGTCATGGCGACACAAAATCCTATCGAGCAGGAGGGAACCTATCCGCTTCCCGAAGCGCAAAAGGACCGCTTTTTGATGCATGTCAATATCAGCTATCCTGATACGCAGTCCGAGATGGATGTTATCGAGTTGGTCCGCCGGGAAAAGAGTGAAAAAGAGGATCAGGAGAAAGAAGAGAAGATATCGCAGACGATGATCTTTTCGGCACGAGATGAGATCGGCAGGGTAAAAAGCTCCAGGACCGTTATCCGATATATCGTTGATCTGGTCGAAGCAACACGCTATCCTGAAAAATATGATGAAAAATTGGCCTCGTATATCGATGTGGGTGTGAGCCCCAGAGCATCTTTGGGCCTGGATATATGCTCGAGAGTCTATGCCTGGATGCAGGGTAGAGACTATACGACTCCTGAAGATGTCAGAGCGATACTTCATGATGTGTTTCGCCACCGTATTGCAGCCAGTTATGAAGCACAGTCTGAGCGCATAAGCAATGACGACATCATCGACAGTGTGCTTGATTTGGTCGCAGTCCCAGCGTAAATGATGGAAACAGGTGACGACAAAGGCATTTATGTCACCTTGAGCGAACTGCTCAAGTTTGGGTATATGCCAAAAAATTTCAATATCAGACCCAATGCTGCGGTACTGAGCAAGCTAAGCGGCAGGCATCACTCAAGAATGCGTGGCAGGGGTATGGACTTTTCGGAGATGAAGCAGTATGTACAAGGCGATGATCCGCGCAATATAGACTGGAGAGCCACAAGAAGAACAGGCAAGCCCTACATCCGTGTCTACAATGAAGAGCGTGATCGCAATGTCTGGCTGGTGATCTCTCAAATGAACTCTATGTTCTTTGGCTCCAGGAAATGCATGAAGTCTGTTTCAGCTGCACATACTGCCGCACTTATGGCATTTAAGGCACTGGAAATGGGTGACAGGGTCGGTGCGGTGGTCTATAATAATAGTGAGGTAAAATTTTTCAAAGCCAGCTCAAGTAAAAACAGTGTTGTGCAGATCATGACAGAAATAGAGAGACAAAACCATCTATTGAGTGCCAAAAACACCAATAGTGACAAAGGTAACCTTGCCAAGTCACTTAAAATACTCACGACTTTGGCAAAGCATGATGATCTGGTGGTCATCATAGGTGATGGGCGCGCGCTGGATGAGGAAACAGCTAAGTACATTACGCGCATCAATATGCATAATGATGTGATAGGGGTGCTGGTCTATGACCCAATGGAAGAGAAGATCATTGAATCAAGCTCTCTCTTTTTGACCGATGGAGCAGAAACAGTAGATGTGGATAGTTCGGACAAACAGTTCATCAAAAAGTATGCAGAGCGTATGAGCGGCAAAAAAGAAGCGTACAGAGACCTGTCGCGTAAAAATGCACTTCCTGTACTTTCCATCTCGACAGAATATCCTGTGCTCGATCAGCTTTATGAGCAGTTAAACATAAGGAAAAACTGATGCCTGCAGATATGAACAAAAGTATAGCAGAGGCATCGCTGGATCATCTGAATGATATCATCGTGCCTGATGCCATAGGGTTTTTTCCTTTGGCGCCGGGATGGTACATGGTACTGCTTTTGCTGATTTCATTGTTTTTTTATGGGAGTGCTCAGGTATATAAATACTACAAAAAGTCTCAGTATCGGCGAGAAGCCCTGGAAGAGTTGTCTCTCTATCAAGCCAATGACAAAGAGCAGACTATTGCAATGCTTTTGCTTGCAAAGAGGGTAGGTATTGCCGCTTACGGACGGCAGGAAGTCGCAAATTTATCAGGTGATAGCTGGTGGGACTTTATGGAAGAGCACTCAATGGCAAAGGTGGATACCGGGATGAGACAAGAGATATCCGCGCTGCTGTATGATGCAGCATATACTATGGACAATAGATTGTTTGGCAATGTCAAAGAATCTGTTTTACTTTGGATAAAAACACACGGGACAGACAGAGATGTTTGAGTTTGTTTATCCCTGGGTTTTTGGACTGATTGTATTGCCTTTTATTGTCAACAGATTGCCGTGGATCTACATTTCCAACCGTTCTGCACTGCGTATCAGTTTCAAAGAAGATATCGATGCCATCAAGCAGAACAAAAACGATAGCAGCGGCATATCACGCGCTTCCACATTTCAGAAGATACTGCTGTTTGTTGTCACCATGTTGGTGGTCACTGCATTGGCAAAACCGCAATATATCGGTGAACCTTTGAGCAAAGAGATATCTCAAAGAGAACTATTGGTTTCGATCGACCTGTCCGGATCGATGGCGACCAAAGACTTCAAAGACAGTAACGGTACCTCCATAGACAGACTTGAAGCAGTCGAGATGGTACTGGGAAACTTCTTCAAAGAGCGCAAGGGAGAGAAGATAGGCTTGATTCTTTTTGGGAATGCTGCTTTTGTGCAGGCACCTTTTACACA
>JAYEOH010000025.1:0-3006 GCA_034722775.1 Campylobacterota bacterium
GAATATTTACAGTTAATGTTTGCATCATCAAATCCTTTTTGTAATATACACCATTATATCAAAAACGTGCCTAATATTTAGAAATCAATATTTGATGCTTTTTCTTTTTGTTGTTTTTCATATAGTTTTTTTGTTTTACTGCCCACTTATTATCTAATTTTTTTATTGAAAATTATCTCTAGCAATCTCTTCAATCATAGTTGTTTCTTTATCACTTAATTCTGAATAATACTTTCCTCTCTTAGCTTTAGAAAGTTTATAGTTGTTTTGCAAAATAAAAGTGATTAGGCTTTTTATTTTATTATCAGGCATCTCAATATACTCATTGATAGCATCGTATGTCTTATCAAATGAAGTTAAATATTGCAATTCATTAGGTAGAGTCTTTGTGATTGTTTTTTCAACACATTTAAAAATAAATTCACAACTTGAAGTACAATCAAAGTAGCGATATAAATCTTGTGTTTCATTTAAAACTTCTACATTACCATTTTCAGTAGCTTCCCACTCAATCATTTTCATCAAGGGCGAAGAGTGTCCAGTCAATATTTCATGATACTTCTCAATCTCATCTAAAATTACTGTTGAAATAGGAAAGATCATCCCCTTTGGGTAGAAATTTCTTTTCGCTAATACATGATGCATTAAATACCTATGTATTCTTCCATTACCATCCTCTAAAGGGTGAATATATACAAATGAAAAAGCAATTATAACAGCATGTAAAATTGGATTAACTTCATCATTTATCAATTTCTGTTCTAGTTCAAGCCAGTTTTCTATTAACAAGGGTAAATCTTTGCTTTTTGCACCTATAAATTCTGGTATTGGATAGTTATCCCTATCTCTATCACCCAAGAAAACTTCTTCATCTCGTAGACCAATTTTTATAAATCTTGAGTCATTTAAAAGCATTGTATGGAGTCG
The DNA here is from genome assembly GCA_034722775.1 of Campylobacterota bacterium. Lineage (GTDB taxonomy): Bacteria > Campylobacterota > Campylobacteria > Campylobacterales > Sulfurovaceae > SZUA-451. The sequence continues at coordinate 928 of JAYEOH010000025.1, forward strand.
TTCAATCTCATTAATGTCTAAATCTTTTTTACCAGCTTCATTGATTATTTTTCCCCAGTTCTCTATTCTATTTTTTGGAACCCTCTCTCCTTCTATCTCAAAAGAGGCTTTAGAATCTGATAACAGCAAAAAACTAGCAGCACGTCTTACTAGTGCTTTTGAAACTTTATCAATAACACTTGAGACTGCATCAGTTAAATTTGTATCTAAATAGCTTTGGATAGGTTTTGTTCTCAAAATGATAGGACAAATATTTTTAGTTCCAATTAGATTATTATTAATTTTATGTCTTTTAGACTTAATAGGTTTTGGAGATACTATATAGTTCTTTTCATTTAAGAGATTATCATACTTTCCAGTGGGAAGATCTTCAATTGGAAGTGTTTTAGCTAATAAAAATTCATATAAAAACCATATCTTCTTATTTAAAATACGTCTAGGATTGGCTTTTATATTCTTGGACACTTCATATTCATTAAATGCCTGCAGTATATTCTTTAATACAAGCAGATCCAATGTCTCATGTTTTATTGCAAATTCTAATTGGTGGTATGGCGTATCTTCAACCATTAGTTGTGTATCAAATATGATCCATTTTCCAGCTTGGATAGTTTGTGAAGCTAATCTTTTTTGGCTTACACAAGATAGTTTCCTTAAAGGCAAGTCCAAATTGAAATTATCTATAAGCCAAGAGTAGCCAATAAGCTTACATGATTTGGGAAGTATTTCGTTTTGAAAAGCTATTATCATGATACACTCCTAATATCTACTGGGATTTAATTAATTTTATAGGGAAAAACAACAATTGTCTTATATCTATTGGGATTATTGTAATTTATTGAGATAATAGTATATTTTTTCTTTTAAGCAGTTTTCAAAACCTTTATTGCAACTCTTAAGCTGCCTTTGAAATGTTCAAGTTATTATTTTGGAGTTCCCAAGCATCGCCCGAAAGCTTCATGAGCCTTGAAGTCACTGGGGGGGGAGTGAGACTTGTCAATACTTTTGCAAGATATTGCCTTTTTTGTAACTCTCATAATTTATATCCAACTGCTTACTCGTTTTTTGATCTACGGCAAAAGCACCATTTTTGATAATATCATACTGTTTTTTCACCATCTCATAATATTTTGATTTTTGATTCAGTTTGATGAATTTTTCATAGGAATTTCTAATTTCAGGAAAAACCTTTTTTGTATCCCAGTCATAAATTGGTGAATTATCAGACCCTCTCATGTAGGTCGATACATAAAGTGACAGATACTCCTCTGCTGTACTTTTTTCCACAAAATCAGGATAAGCGTCCAGAAACTTTTCCCAAAAAATAACTCTTTTTCTTAATTGCTCCCAGGAGATCATCACAGCTGCATCATCTATAAATCTGTTTTTCTCTTCATGGCTGCCTTGTTTCAAAAACTCTTTCCACGCATCAGGCAGGCTGGTGCCAAACTCTTCAAGAAACCATCCACTATCGTCTTCTACATAGTACATTCCCTCACTTTGATAGATAAGCAAGCCTGCTTTGGCGAGTTCTGCTTTGTACTTTTTTTCTTTTTTGGGAGGAAGGGGATATTTTTCATTCAAGCTGTTTTCTGCAGATAAAATATAGGCTTTTGTGATTTGCTGATAGAATTTCCTGAAATCACTAAAAAGTAGTGATCTGCACTGCACTGATTGCCTGGAAACCATTTCAGTATAATAATCTTTCAAGCTCTTGACAGATTCAATTTTATTCTTATCGAGTTCTTCCGCATACTTCCTAAACGATTGCCTCGGACAATTATGAGAAGTACTTATTTCTCCTTGTCTGTCAGCTTCATTCTTGACTTCAAGAGCAGCACACCCGCGAGTATCACCGCCATTACAGGCTTTTTTGAAAAGCTCTTTTGCCTTTGAACTATCCTGATCCGCGATCTGTCCATCACGATATACCACTCCAAGATCATAGCACTTGGCAGCATAACCGCCATCGCACGCCTGTCCAAGAAGCTCAATCTCACTTCCTGCACTCAATATCATATTCGTTCCCGTTAGCAACAATACTATCAACAGTATCTTTTTCATCTTCTCTCCCATTCT
>JAYEOH010000025.1:3106-17787 GCA_034722775.1 Campylobacterota bacterium
TGGCAGCATAACCGCCATCGCACGCCTGTCCAAGAAGCTCAATCTCACTTCCTGCACTCAATATCATATTCGTTCCCGTTAGCAACAATACTATCAACAGTATCTTTTTCATCTTCTCTCCCATTCTTAGAGGTGTTTACCATTGCCATTAAGTTAAGGACTTTCAGGAACCTCGAACTTGTTCGAGGAAAAGGCTCATACCTTGCAGTTAAAGCAAAGTTCGAGTGTCCTAGAGAGCTTAGCTTAATGGCAATGGAGGTGTCTACACTTTAATTATATAACTATGATATAATTTATTCTATTAAACCCCAATGATGCAACAGAGGAGTGACAATTGAAAAAGCTTTTTCTAATTCTTATGATCTCTATACTATTTGTGCCCGCTATCAGTTCAGCCAAAGATACCCACTACCTATTTAACTCAGAGGGGCAATGGGTCGCATTCAAGGAGGGAAAATATGTTTTCAATCCTGAAGGAGAATGGATAGGATGGATGGGCTGGTCCGATTCAGATGTGGCGGACAAGGACGGAAAATATCTGGGAACCATTACACATGGCAACCGGCTTTACTTTTTTACAAACCACCCTTTCAGGGGAAACCCCGGATACCCAGGCAGCCCCGGATATCCCGGTCGTCCCGGGTATCCTGGGCAGGCAGGATATGACTCACCGCCCTCAGGTGCCCAAAATGCAAGGTTTAAATAATTATTGTCTATCGCCCCTGGGACACTCTGCTTGTGTGACATCAAAGCGAAAGAGTTCTGCTTTGCTCCTGGCACCGATATATAGGTAGGAGATATTGACCTTTGCGTCTAAAAATCTTTTGGAAGATTGACAGATGCCCGCAGTCACTGCTTTTTGCATACGCCCTCTATCTTCTTTTTTCACCGCATCATCACTCTTTGCCCCTGTATTGATCTCAAAGGTATAGATGAGTGTAGTATCTTTGCCCTCTACCGTCATAAGTGTCGTATAGTCATCGACTTTCTGAGGTAAAGTTTTTGAAATCTCTTCGCTCGCCAACTTTACGATCTCTCTGTTTTGTTTTTGCATCTGTTCTGCGGGCAACTCTTTGGTTTGCATCTGCTGCTCTTCTCCAAAGCTCCACGGACTCAATACTATGGCAATACCTAATGCTAAAAATGATTTTTTCACTTTTTCTCCATTTTGAAAATTATTCTGTGTAATTTGAATGATATTATACATAAATTCTAAGCGCTCACCCCATCTTTTTTGAGTTGTTCTGTTATGCATCTGCAAAAGCAAGGCATGTATATCAAATTGTTTTGCCGCAAAATAATGAAACTTATAGTGAGCTATGATATAATCCACGACTTACACAAAAAGGGTAATTATGAAATTTGAATTGAGCACTAAAAAAATCAATGAAATCAAAGCTGATCTCGAGATCATCATCGTCATCGGAAAAGATATGAAGCACAGTTTCGTCAAGGATAAAAAAGTATTGGCAAAAGCAGGCTTCTCGGGAGACCAGGAGGCACTCTGCCTGCTTCCGGAAAAAAAGAGGCTCTATGTCGGTTCAGAGAGTATCAAGAGTACGGATATTCGCTCTGCTGTCGCCGTTGCCATTCGTTCTCTCGATAGTACAAAATACAAAAGCATCAAGATCGCCAGCTATATGAGTCATCCCAAATGTACAGCAGTGTTGCGCGGGATGGTTGAAGGAGTAGTACTTGGTGCCTATAGATTCGATACTTACAAGAGTAAAAAGAGGTCAAAAAACCTCAAGAGCATTACAATCTCACTCGAGGAGTACAATGGATTCGAGCTCGATCAGGCAAGTTGCCAAAGAGCGGTAAAAAATGCCGAGACCGGTGCAAAAGCCACTAATTATACTCGAGACATTGTCAACACTTCCCCTGATGACTGCTACCCGAAAGTAATGGCAAAGATGGCACAAAAATTAGCAAAAAAGAACCATTTGGAGTGTACAGTTCTTAGCCCGAAAGAGCTTAAAAAAGAGAAGATGAATACTCTGCTCGCCGTTGCACGAGCCAGTCGCCATGAACCCAGAGTTATCCATCTCGCCCACAAACCTGAAAATCCAAAAGCAGTCATCTCTATCGTCGGCAAAGGCCTTACCTACGACAGTGGCGGATTGAGTCTAAAACCTGCTGACTATATGGTTACGATGAAAGCAGACAAGAGCGGTGGCTCTGCCGTGATGGGAATCATGAAGGCGATCTCTGAGATGAATCTCCCTGTCGAAGTCCATGGCTTCATTGGAGCCGTCGAAAACATGATAGGCGGAGATGCTTACAAGCCTGACGATGTACTCGTAGCCAAAAACGGTAAAACCATTGAAGTGCGCAATACTGATGCCGAAGGCCGTCTAGTCCTTGCCGATGTTCTATGCTACGCTCAACAAGAGGTCAAGGCTGATTATCTCTTCGATATGGCGACACTCACCGGTGCTTGTGTTGTCGGCGTAGGACACTATACTTCCGGTGTCATGGGAAACAGCAAAATGCCTGTAGATATGGTACTCAATGCTGCCAACAAAATCTCCGGTGAATTTGCTACCAAACTAGACTTCAACCGATACCTGAGCAAAACCCTCAGGAGTGAAGTCGCCGACATCTCCAATATATCCAATACGCGTTATGGTGGAGCCATCTCCGCCGGCATGTTCCTCTCGGAGTTCATCGACGAAGATCACAAAGACCGCTGGGCACACATAGATATCGCCGGACCTGCGTTTGTAGAACATGCCTGGGGAGAAAATCCAAGTGGTGCTTCAGGAGCAGGCGTGAGATTGATGCTGCGACTTATCGAGAAAGTATCCAGAGGCGAAGGACACTAGAACCAACTGACTGAATATCAAAAATTTGGGTATTTAGTTGGCGGGGTAATAGTAGCTGATCGACATCAATCCTGCAATAATCAAAACCAACGAAACCAGAGCAAATATCGCCATAGGAATCGCCCATCGGTTGATACCGCCGGCTTGAACCTGCATCACAATGATACGCTTCTCATCCTCCGGGATGATAGCTTCGACCTCTTCCTTCTTTTCCAAATACAGTCTATAAACATAGTATGTTCCAAAGCCGCCTATGAGCAGACTCAAGATCAAAAAAACCGGGATAACAGTCTGCATCGGTACGATAGCACCCAGAACCAAAGTTGCAAAAAGAACGATCAGTGCCATCTTCATCTGCTTGCGGTATAGAAAATACCAAAAACCTCCGAGCATTGCCCATATATTCCAATACCAGACAAGCTTCCCCTCTTTTTTCTCAAAATGATCAAATGCCTTTTGGTACCATGTAAACTTCTCAGGAGTGGAGATAAAAGCTTCAAACATTGCTTTTTCGTAATCAGCTTTTTTCATAAAGATCCCCTCTCCTCTTTTTTCATCTTTTTGCCTTCACGCGCCAGCATGATGACCACGATCACCGGCGGTACACTCAGCGCAAAAAAGTAAGATGGGATATGCAGATAGCCATGGCGGTCGAGATAGAAAAAGCCCAAAACCAGAAGTCCATAGGCACCGATACGATAGAACGACATAAAGGCTCTGCTGTCTTTCAGCACTTCCGAGATAGATCGTCTGTTTGTTTTTTGTTTCGCTTTCTCCTCATTGACTGCTTCGACTAACTCATCCCCGGAAAGCTCCTTATCTTCAGATTTTATTTCATCACCATAGAGATCGTAGGGATCATCGATCTTCTCAAGCTCGTCACGCTCGTCTTCTATAGGAACAGCCCCATACTCAAGCCGCTTCTCTATCATACGACGATAACTCGCCATCGAAGCAGCGATCACCAATACAGAAGAGAAAAAACCTATCTGTGTCGCATAGAGCCAGTTTCGATTTCCCGAGAGCATGCAGAAGAGTATGATGCCTATATCGATAGCAAGCAGAGTATTAAGTATCTTTTTATTCGTATCAGTCATCCTCATCCTCTGCTGATGAATCATATCTCCTGTTTGCATATCGCGGATCTTTTGCCAGTTCGTCGAGTGACTTCATCTGCTTTTTATAAGCTATATAGACATTCAGAAACGCTGCGCCAACACCCCAAAAAACTCCCAGCCACAAAAGCCAGGTATAGCCGAAGAGCTGCTTGAGTCCCAGCCCTATTCCTACGCCGATGAGGACGGCAACAGCAATCGAAATACCGAGACTCAACCCATCTGCAGCATCGACGATTTTTTTCATCTTTGGTTCACTGCTGATCTCTGCTTCCTTCTGTTCTTCCATTGTTAAACCCCTCTCTTATCGCGAATCAGCGATCTCTTTCATTACACTATAGGCAGCTCTGATCGTCTCTTCGATCATCTCGTCACTGGTTTCAGTCGAGATAAATCCGGTCTCATAGGCAGAACATGCGAGATAAATCCCCCGATCGAGCATCCCTTTGTGAAATCTTGCAAAAGCTTCACTGTCATTCTCCAGTGCCTCTTCGAAATTTTGCACAGGCTTGTCACTAAAGAAAAACCCAAACATACTTCCCCTCACATTGGTCACCAGAGGGATACCGACACCCTCTGCTGCGCTTTTGAAGCCTCTCATCAGCTTTTTGGCATGGTTACCCAATGTGACATAAATTGCCGGATTGTGTTTGAGCTTCCGCAGAGCAGCCAAACCGGCAGCCATCGCCACAGGATTGCCGCTGAGCGTTCCCGCCTGATAGACCGGGCCTTCAGGGGAGAGGTGCGACATGATTTCAGCTCTGGCACCGAAGGCACCCACGGGCATACCGCCGCCGATAACTTTGCCCAGTGTCACCATATCCGGCTTGACTGTTGTGAGACCCTGCGCACCGGTGAGGCAGGCTCGAAAACCACTCATCACTTCGTCAAAGATCAACAAAGCACCATGTTTGTCACACAGATCTCTTAGCTCTCTGAGGAACTCCGCATCTGCCGGCACCAGACCCATATTACCGGCGATCGGTTCGATAATGACACAGGCGATGCCCTCTTTGCTCTCTGCAAAACATTTTTTAACACTCTCAATATTATTGTATTGTGCCAACAGTGTATGTTTGGTCAGATCTGCAGGTACTCCCGGGCTGCTTGGATTTCCAAAGGTGACAGCGCCGCTCCCCGCCTGTACGAGCAGAGAATCACTATGCCCATGGTAGCATCCGGTAAATTTGACGATATCATCCCTGCCCGTATAGCCTCTCGCCAGACGCAATGCACTCATCACCGCCTCGGTACCCGAACTGACAAACCGCACCTTGTCGATCACTTCGAAGAGTGAGACGATCTCCTCTGCCAACTCAGTCTCCACTACTGTAGGTGCTCCAAAACTCAACCCTCTTTTCGCTGCATCGATCACGGCAGTTTCAATATCATGATCACCATGTCCAAAGATCAGCGGCCCCCAGCTCTGCACATAGTCGACATAAATATTATCATCAATATCATAAATGTAACCACCCTCTCCTCTCTTGATAAATATCGGTGTTCCGCCTACACTCGAAAATGCTCTCACCGGCGAATCAACACCACCGGGAATCACACGATATGCCTCTTCAAATGCTTCTATACTCTTCTCATAACCCATTATTAATATCCTTTTTCGCTATAATTCCTGAAATTATACACTGTTTATCATTTCTTTTTTGTCATGATCACACACAGCAGATAAAATATCATATTCAAGTTACCGAAAAGGCCTATGCAAAACACACAAAGCAGAGACAAACTCAGAACACTCAAGGGGTTCGCACTATCATTACTGCTGCACCTTTTGGTTCTGCTGCTCTTCTGGGTCAGCGCAGAGAAGATCTTCTCTCCTCCTCCGGAAAAAGGTGAGAAGAAAATCACACTCGATATCTCCCAGTTTGTCCCCCCTGCACCACCGCCTCAACCCAAGGTCATGCCGGTACCGCCTCCTCAACCTGTCATCCCTCCCAAGCCCAAACCCAAAAAAGTGGTCGACAAAAAACCTGAGCCTAAAAAAAAGGTTTTAGAGGAGAAGAAAATCCTGACAGCCAAAAAAGATATTCAGGAGAACAATGTCACCAAAAGTGCAAAGAAGCCTGAAAAAAAGATCGTAAAGAAAAAAGAGAAGAAAAAGAAGGAGAAGAAGGTTGCCAAGAAAAAGAAGAAGGCAGTCAAAAAGAAAATCGTCAAAAAGCCGCCGCCTAAAAAACCAAAAAAGAGAGTCACACAGAAAAAACCACGCAAGAAGCAATACACTTCGCCGCTGGCAAACTCTCTCATGGGAAGCAGCAAATCCAGGTCAATCCAATCCTCACCTCGTCGGGCAGCTGCAAGTTCCTCAACACGGCGCATGATCAAGCAGCTCTACGGAAGCGAATTTAACGGATACTCGGCAGAACAAAAAAAGTTTATCAACAATAATCTGGGCATCATACATAGAATTACACAAATGACGCTCAATCGCAACGGCTATCCTGAGACCGCCGCAAGAACCGGTCAGCAGGGTATCAATGTCGTCTCTTTCTATCTCCACCCCAACGGAAACATCAGCAATTTACGACTGGAAAAGCATATGGGACATGAAGCTCTTGACAAAAACACCATTCAAGTCATCCGCCTGGCATACAAAGACTATCCCCTGCCACGCAAAAAAACAAAAATAAAGTTTTTTGTGCAGTATAGTATTGATGGGTATTAGAGTTGCCTGCCTGCCCTATGAATTTTAAAATAATCACAGATATAAATGCAGAAGAACTCACACTTTACCATCAATTTAGAGAAAATGCTTTTCGAGAAGACGGAAGCTTCATTGCAGACAGCCCCAAAGTTGTGAACCTCCTTTTGGAAGAAGGGATAGAGGTGAAAAGCATATTGGCTACTCAGGCATATTATGATGAACACCGTGCACTCATCGAGAGTCAACAAGAACTGATCCTCTACCTGGCGACAAAAGAGCAGATGCAGAATATTGTGGGACACAAGATACACCACAATGTCATGATGCACGGTATTCGACCGGAAGAAACAGCTTTGAATGCATTGGGTGAAAACATCATTATGCTCGATGAGATAAGCTCTACACAGAACATAGGTGCCATCGCCCGTTCTGCAGCCGCCATAGGCATAGACTCCTATCTCATACCTACCTACGGACCGCACCCCTACTCAAGACGGGCATTAAGGGTTTCGATGGGTCATGTCAGCATGCTTAAGATCCACAGATATACAGACATCAAAGAAACCATCATCACACTCAAACAGCAGGGCTATCGTATCTACGCTGCAGAAGTCACTGAAGACTCTACTGCTCTGAATGATGTAAAGATCAGAGGGAAATGGGTACTGCTTATGGGGCATGAAGGATCAGGACTTTCAGAAGAAGTTCTGAAATTATGCGATGAAGTGGTCACCATAGAGATGATGCCGGGTATCAAAAGTTTCAATGTGGGAATTGCTGCTTCCATTATGATGTATCAGTTCAAACATAAATAAATCATATTTTAATAATATCATTCTAAAACATTAATATTTTTCAGAAAGAGACCATAAACTAAAACGGAAGCAACTTCGACATCTCGCTCCGAGGTGCCTGTATCAACAGCGGATGCTTCGCCGGATCGAGCCACTTCAGCACACTTTTCATCTCAGCTTCACTCATCGCCGTACAGCCGACAGTCGGAATTCGGTTGGGTTTTTTGATATGCATAAAGATACATGATCCAGCCCCCGGTATCGCCTTGGGATTGTGATCAATGACAAGTCCGTATTTGTAGTAATTTTTGGGAAATTTCATCCGTTCGTAGCTGCTGTAATCTTTTTTTATCTTTGTGCTGTCGATGATCCGGTTGTACCACTTGGATTTGCCATCATCTACGCAGTGGTCTGTCTCTTTGTAGACTCTATAGGGATAGTTAATAGAAAAAGGTTGATACCCAAAACCGTTTTTGAGCCTGAAGATGCCCGCGGTCGCTTTGCCATCGCCCTCTTTTTTGATAAACTTTGCCTGTGAAGGAGTTCGGTGCACTCCCACCCCCCATCCCAAGCCGTTTTTCCCTATAATGACTTGAAACTTTTTTCCCACCTGCTTCCAGCTTTTGCCCTCTTTTTCAAATCGCTGCAATATCGCATCGGGACTCTGCCAATCTTTTGTCGTCACCACCAGAAGTTGTCTTGTATTCTCAAGCGTAGCAGGCTCTGAAGCTGCCATCAAAAAGCCGAAGCCCAGTATCATTATGCCAAATATTTTCATGGTATAATCCCCTTTATGGAATATGGAATCTTATCATTAGCAATCCCTCTGCTAACAATCATTTTGGCTATTATAACAAAAGATGTCGTGATCTCTCTCTTTGGAGGAATATTTACAGGACAGCTTGTACTCAATGGGTATCATCCCGGTATTGCATTCACAGGAATGTTCGATGGGATTATCGCACTCTTTGCGGAGGGATGGATCACCAAGACAGTGATCTTTATGCTTCTGGTCGGTTCGATCATCAGGATACTGGGCGACAGCGGTGCGGTCGAGCGCTTTGTAAACTATCTGAGTGAAAAAGCAACCCGCATCGACTCACCTCGGGGCGCGATGCTGCTGGCGTACTTCATAGGTGTCATCATCTTCATCGAATCCTCGATCACCTCGATGGTCGCCGGCACTGTCGCCAAGCCGCTCTGCGACAAGAATGCTGTCTCCAGAGAGAAGCTTGCCTATATCTGCGACTCCACCTCGGCACCTATCTGTTCGCTCATCCCGCTCAATGGCTGGGGAGCACTGCTGCTGGGACTGATCCTCGCAGCCATCGAGGGGGGTGTGATCAAGGGTGATGCCGTCTCACTTTTGGTCGCCTCTATCCCTTTCAACTTTTATGCTATTTTTACCTTGATCATTGTGCTGGTTGTGATCTTCTCCAACGCAGATATCGGTCCCATGCGTTCAGCCAAAGCCGTCGCCTATCTACAGGAGACAGAGAGGCATCCGGGGCAATCCTCTCTCTGGCAAATGCTCCTGCCGCTCATCATAATGGTTCTATCCGTACCTATAATACTCTATATCACAGGCAAAGGAGATATCTTCAAGGGCAGCGGATCGACCTCTGTCTATTATGCGGTCATCATCACACTGATCTTTATCTACCTCTATTATATTCCTGCCAAAATTATGAAGCACAAAGCTTACTTCCGATCGCTTTATCAGGGAATAGGAGAGATGATCCCTGTAACAATGATACTGGTACTGGCACTCTTCATCGGAAAAGTAATTCAGGATTTGGATACAGCAGGATATCTGGCACATATCCTTCAGGGCAATATCCCTGTTGTAATTCTTCCATTATTGATCTTTCTCGTCTCTGCCATCACCGCCTTTTCGACCGGAACGAGCTGGGGCACCTTCTCCATCATGATGCCCATCGCACTCTCTCTGGGAGCGATGATGGATCTCAATCTGCCGCTGGTCATCGCTGCGGTCATCTCTGGAGGTATCTTCGGTGACCACGCCTCCCCTATCTCCGATACGACCATCATCTCCTCGATGGCAGCCGGATGCGACCATATCGAGCATGTCCGTACACAAATTCCCTATGCAATGATCGGCGGTGTTTTGGCGGCTATAGCATTCTTGATAGCCGGTCTGCTTACAGCGCCTGCTTTGTAGTATTTTGTTCACTATTGACAGAAGGGGCGTACCCCTCTCGCTCATTCATCTCCTGTAGATAACTATAAATTGCTTCGACCTCTTCATAGGTGAGATAGTACTTGGGCATCACAGGATGGTTTCTGGCGACAATTGCCTCGATCTCATCAAGTGTATGGGAACGAATATCCACACCTCTGATTACGATCGTCTCATTTTGCTCCTGGTAGGATACGATCTTTTTGCCCTCCCCATTTTTGGCATGGCATGCGGCACAACTGATTCCTCTGGGATTTTCATAGAGCATCTGTCCATATTCAAAATCGGAGATAAAATCCTCTTTGGCAAGTAGAAGAAAGGGGAAGAAAAACCATATTTTATTCAAAAAGACTCCATTGTTGCAATGTTGCAATTTTTCAAATAGAGAATCAGCAATCTGCCCTCAATTTATTTCGATATAATACCCTAAAAATTTTAGAAGGCTGATCCAAACTACGGTTTTGATGATCTTCGAAAGTGAAAAAATGCAACTGATCGATGGAAAATCCCTCGCGAACAAAGTTCAGGGGAGTGTAGCCGAAGCAACGGAAACACTCAAGCAGGAGAAAAATATTGTACCCGGTCTTGCCGTGATCCTGATCGGTGACGATCCTGCCAGCCAAGCCTATGTCAAGATGAAAGCCAAAGCCTGTGAAAAAGTCGGTTTTTACTCCATCACACACAATATGCCCGATACTATCAGTCAAAATGAGATCATCGCAACCATCGAAATGATGAATGACAATCCCCGCATCGATGGCATCCTTGTTCAGCTTCCTCTACCCAAGCATATAGTGACGGATAAAATCCTCGAAGTTATCGACCCAAAAAAAGATGTCGATGGCTTTCACCCCTATAATGTTGGCCGTCTCGTCACAGGACTTGAGGGTTTCGTTGCCTGTACGCCGCTGGGTGTTATGAGGATGTTTGATGCGTATGATATCGAACTTGAGGGCAAAGATATCTGTGTCGTGGGCGCCAGCAATATTGTCGGCAAACCGATGGCAAGCCTCCTGCTCAATGCCAATGCCACCGTGACCATCACTCATATCTACACTAAAGACCTCAAAGCGCATACACTGACAGCTGATATTGTCATCGTCGGTGTCGGGCTGCCCGGACTGATCAAGGCTGATATGGTCAAAGAGGGAGCTATCGTTATCGATATTGGAATCAACCGTCTGGACAACGGCAAACTTGTTGGTGATGTCGATTTTCCTGCAGTGAGCAAGAAGTGCAGCTTTATCACCCCTGTACCCGGTGGTGTCGGTCCGATGACGATCGCGATGCTGCTTGAAAATACCCTCAAATCTGCCCAAAAGAGAGAAGCATGAAAAAATTCCTCAGTAAACTAATCCACTTCTCCGGTACTTGGACGGGAACGGTTATTATCGTTCTCTTTTTGATTTTCTTTGTAGCGCAATCCTTTGTTATTCCCAGCGGATCGATGAAGCGAACACTTCTGATCGGAGATTTTCTCTTTGCCAAAAAGTTCAGCTACGGTATCCCTACACCACATTTGCCATGGCTCGAGGTTCCTCTTTTACCTGACTTCTTTGACAATGGACATTTGATCGAAGGCCCAAAGCCCAAGCGGGAAGATATCGTTATTTTTCGCTTTCCGAAAAACAACAAGATTCACTATGTCAAACGCTGTGTTGCTGTCGGAGGAGATGAGATACTCTATCTCGACAAAGCGCTACTGATCCACTTCCACGAAGGGGACGAGTATATCAAGGCGAACTATCCCCAAGATAAGATCCTCACCCTGCGGGACAAGCTCTGGGTGAGCAATCCCTATATGAGTAAGTATCCGGGCATTCAGTATCTTCCCGAAGCAGGCGGAAACATTTTTGAATCGCTTCTCAAATATTACCTATACGACAAAGAGATCGATATGTCACCGGTCTATATCCAGGATCTCAAGAGTCCGGAATACACAGTGAACGATCGTCCCGTCAATGCACTATATAAGAAAGTCGAAGAGGATCATTTCTATATGGTCGGTGACAATCGGGACAACTCCAATGACAGCCGATTTTGGGGCTCTATCCCCTATCGTTTGATCGTAGGAAAACCATGGCTGATATACTTCAGTCTCGAGAGTCGCAGTTACTCCAAAATGCTTGGAGGCGATGATGAACATGGCTCAGGTCAAAACCACATTGGTCTCCGCAGGGTCTGTGGCGATGCGGCGATTGATTCCAAAGAGTGTGAAGCACTCTGGGAGAAAGAGCGGTACAAAATAAGATGGGGGCGCATCGGCCGCCGCATCGAGTCGATCCAGTTTGAAGAACCGATACAGTAAACAGACGAGGAAACAGTAATGAGTGAAATAGAGATTGTCAAGATTGTATCTATAATTTTGGCGTTGATGGTTGCAATCATCGGACATGAGATTATGCATGGATGGGTTGCTTACAAATATGGAGACAGCACGGCAAAGAGCCAGGGAAGACTCAGCATAAACCCCATCAAGCATATAGATCCTATCGGTACACTTCTCGTTCCCGCAGCACTCTACTTCAGCGGTGCACCTTTTATCTTCGGATGGGCAAAACCTGTTCCGATCAATATCTCGACCGTCATAAGAAACGGAGGCACTAATGCTGCGGTTGCTGTATCTCTGGCAGGCATCACCTACAATTTCATACTCGCAGCGATCTTCGCGATGATCTTTCCTCTGGTGTCACATCCGGAATCTATCTATGGTGCATTTCTTGCCTATTTTCTATATCAAAGTGTTGTTATCAATGTTCTCCTGGGCATATTCAACCTCTGGCCCATACCGCCGCTCGACGGCTCCAATGCCGTTCGTTATCTCGCTCAGGGATGGAATCTCAAAGGAGTTGTCTCTTTTTATGATAAAATATACCCTTATGGAATGTTCATACTTTTAGGGGTTCTATTCACACCCCTCTCAAAGTATCTCTTTCAGCCTGTTGGCTGGATCGTCAAATGGCTCATGGAATAAAAGGCTAACCCAAAGAAATAAACACTTTAAAAGGAAATAGATGAAATTTTATATCGCAACAGATCATGCAGGCTATGCCCTCAAGGTCTTTGTCAAAGAGTATATCACTTCATTGGGACACGAGATCATCGATCTGGGACCGGACTCGGCTGACAGAGTTGACTATCCTGATTTTGCCCACAAGTGTGCTCAGGCTGTCATCACAGATGAAGGAAGCTTCGGTATCATCATCTGCGGTACTGGAATCGGTATCTCTATCTCTGCAAACAAAGTTCAGGGTATCCGTGCGGCACTCTGCCATGATGCCTATACTGCTGCCATGTCAAGAGCCCACAACGATGCCAATATCCTCGCATTTGGGGAACGGGTCGTAGGCAAAGGAGTGGTAGAGAGTATGATTGATGCCTTCTGTGAAACTGAGTTTGAAGGCGGACGCCATGCCGGACGGGTCGGCAAGATCGAAGAGGGGTGCGATTTCGGATCTGATCTGGACTAAAATACCAACCAACCGTAGGGTGTTGTGCCCCCACAACACCGTTTATATCGGATAAATTGAGATATCAAAATAGTTTGTATCTTTTGGTGTTGTCAGGGGACAACACCCTACGCCTGCTTTGAGGATATCTAATTAGAGTAAATTCATATAGAAAGGCAACACATGCACACCTTAACCCAAGAAGACAAAAAGATCATCCTCGACAGTATCCGTGATATTCCAGATTTCCCGAAACCCGGGATCATCTTCAAAGATATCTCTACGATGCTCAACAATCCAGAAGCATATAAAACACTGATGGATCACCTCACAAATCGTTACGAAAGCTATGACCTGAACTACATTGCAGGTATCGATGCCAGAGGGTTTATCTTTGGGGCGACACTGGCGGACAGACTTGGTCTGGGTTTTGTGCCTGTGCGAAAACAGGGCAAGCTCCCATACACTACGGTTGCGGAAAAATATTCATTGGAGTATGGCTTTGATGAAGTAGAGATCCACATCGATGCTTTCGGGGAGAATGGATGCTGCACAACAGGTAGCAAATCCAGAGTCCTGCTCATCGATGATCTCATCGCCACCGGAGGCACAGCCAAAGCAGCCGCCAACCTCATAGACAAAGTGGGTGCCCATTGTGTCGAGAGCTGCTTCATTTTAGAGCTGAGCTTCCTTAATGGCAAAGAGGGGTTCCCCAGTGATGTTTACTCTGTCCTCGAGATCTAAGTGATTGGCAAAAGCAAGCCGTATGCTGAAACTGATCATCTCTGCCCTATTCATTTTTTCCCTCTGGCTTCAAGCAGAAGCACCTATCGAACATCCCTATTATCAGGAGAAAATCTATGAGTTCAAACAGATGAAACAGACAAACCTTATCTTCCTGGGCGACAGTATGACTGATTGGCATAATTGGCATCTTTTTGGACCCCATCTCAACGCAGGTATCGCCGGCGATACAACCGATGGTGTACTCTCCCGCATACCTGCATTGCTGCAGAAAAAGCCCCATACCCTTGTCCTGATGATAGGGATAAACGATCTGCTGAGCGGCACAACGCTTGAGCAGGTTGAGAGAAACTATCTCAGGATTTTAGATGCTCTCTTTGAAGTAAAGCAGCTCATCATCCTCTCCACACTTCCCGTGACAAATATCTATCAGACAGATCAAATCAACAAAGATGTGATGGCGCTCAATGCTTTTTTGAAAAATGAAGTGAGGAAGCGTCACTTGCATTATGTCGACCTCCATAGCTCTTTTCTCGGAGAAGATTCCGGAATCCGGAAACAATACACCGTTGACGGCGTACACCTTAACAACCAAGGCTACATCCTCTGGGAAAGCATCTTGAAAAAAGAGTTTCCATCGGGTTTTTACTAGTGAAAACCTATGATATTTGATATAATATTACCCTGCTAACTAAAGGTCTAAAAATAAACATAGGAAACGGTGACTTCAGTCCCGTCAATAGCGAGGCTAAAGCCATCGGTTCCAAAAATAAAAATTTAGATGTTTAATTGGTGCCGTAATAACTATATTCTAAATTAGTGGAGCAACCTATGTCATATACCATTCTTGATGCTTCAAACCTTGAAGCCTATCTCTTTTCATTGCCGAAGA